>CAJUJO010000005.1 GCA_910586675.1 uncultured Christensenellaceae bacterium
GAGATATGTAGCGGTGACTGGAGTTCAGACGTGTGCTCTTCCGATCTCCATCCAGCCCGAGCTTGCGGAGCACGGGGAGGGGCACGGGCGCCGATTCGTCCGACATGTCCTCTTCTTTGACAAGCTCGTACCCGTGAAGCCCTTTCCCGCGCAGAGGAAGTGCATTCACGCCGCCCATGCGGCAACGGCGCACATCCACGAAATACTCGTAATGATTTTCTTTCAGCTTCTGGCGGAAGTGCGTTTCGGAGGGCGTAAACGCCACGTTTTTATTGGAAAACAGATCCTCCGCATCGAAGAAGCTTAAATTGTTGATTCCCTCGGAAACATACTTTTCCACAATTTCGCAGTCGTCCGTTACGGGATCAAGGAAACAGCTGTCGTATAGCCATACGCCTGCCGTTACCGACTTTTTGCCCACGGCGAGAACGGGATGAAGTCGCGCAGCCTCGAAACAAGCCGCCGTAAACAGCGCGAGCTGCAAGGAGCTTGCCGCGCGGTCTTTTAAGATAGAACCGCTGAGCGCCGCCGATACGGGCGACGATAAATCGGTTTCGCCCGATTTTTCCAACGCGTACTTTTTGACGGAAGCGAAAATCGCCGCGGCGATCATGCGCACGGTGTTTTTATCGGCGCCCGTATAGCCGTAAAACTCGGTATCAATCTTCCATTTTTTCAGACACTGACCTGCGTCCGAGAGTATTCGCGCGCAGTCGGAAAGGCGCGGACGGACGAACGCAGCCAACCGCTCGGCATTGCCCTCCGTTCCCTCCCAGAAGTCGAACGGAAGGGCCGTGAGCGCGATCTTCTCACGGCAGACCTCCGCGCCGTCCACACTCGCTTTTACAACGATTTCCGTCTCGCGCAGCGCGTCGTTTTCCGCCAAAAACAAGGGAGAGAAAATACCCTCCGCGTCCAATTTGACGGCGCTCTCGAAGGGAACTTCCGCCACCGCCTCGTACGAGACGAGCAAACCGTCGGCGCTCTCCGCCGTAACGGCAACGGTTACCGTTTCCGAATAGTCGTTCTTGACATTGACGGAAACGGGCGTGCGTAGAAAATAATCGGCATAGCCGACGTATTTGGGGAAATTCGCCGAAAGGGAAATTTTTTCTTTGAGCGTATTTTTAACCTTATTGGAAGCCATATTCCTCCCTTGCGCACAAAAGCGCAAAATCAGAGCTACATAAATTATCACCCATAATTATACCATTATTCCCCGAACTTGGCAACCATTCGGGGAATATGTTTTACGGGAATATTCAATCAGATAAACGCGTTTTCAAAGTATTCGATCTCGCCTTCCCAAACGGAAGCAACGTCGAACCGCACGGGAAGCTCTTCGCGCGCGCAAAGGCAATAGTATTGCGCGATCCTGCGGTATCTCCTCTGCTTTTCGCGCGTTACCGCCTCGGTCGGCAAACCGAAAATATCACTTTCGCGCGCCTTGACCTCCACGAACGCGTACACGTCCCCCTTGCGCGCGATAATGTCCGCCTCGCCGAAGGGCGTTACGTAGTTGCGTTCTAAAATCTTATAGCCGTGTTTTTTTAAGTATTTGCAGGCGAGGGCTTCCCCTTTCCGCCCGAGAATTTTTCTGCGAAGGTCGTTCGGTGAATTTTGCATAATCCCTTCTCCCCAATGGCGCGGATATGCTCCGCCGTTCCGTAGCCCATATTCCGCTCGAACCCGTATCCGGGAAATTGCAGCGCGTACTCCTTCATGAGCGCGTCCCGATAGGTCTTTGCGAGAATACTCGCCGCGCCGATAGAATACACGAGCGCATCGCCTTTAACGATGCTCTTCTGCGGAACGCCGATATCCAGCGTCATATTTCCGTCGGTGAGCACGAAGTCGGCGGGAAGGGAAAGTCCTTCGACGGCGCGCTTCATGCCGAGGCGCGTCGCTTGCAGAATATTGATTTCGTCGATTGTGTTCTCGTCCGCCTCGACAATGCAGTACGCCCGCGCGGTCGCCTTGATTTGCTCGGCAAGCGCTTCCCGCTTCTTCGGGGAAAGCTTCTTGCTGTCGTCCACGCCCGCGACGCGCTTATCCTCTTCAAGCGGCATAATAACCGCCGCACAAACGACGGGTCCCGCCAACGGTCCGCGCCCCGCTTCGTCCACGCCCGCGACCGCCGTAAACCCCCGCGCGTAATACTCCCGTTCTACATCCGGTCTGTCCATACCTTTCCTCTAAATAAGTCCCGCCGCTTCCGCGTCGGCGCGGCTGTCGAGGCAAATTCTGCCCAGCTTTCCTTTACGAAAATCGTCGATGAGGGCGCGTTCGCCGCGCTCGTAATCGAATTCGTTTCCGCGCAGAATAAATCCTCTGCGCGCGCATACGCCTTCCAGCATTTCGAGCGGTTCGGCAGGAAATTCGATTCCGTAACGCTCCGCAAGCACCTCGGGACGGGAAGAACCCAGCTCTTCCAAAAGCGCAAGCGCGATTTCGTCGATTTCTAAAATATCGTCGTTCACGCTCCCGATATAGGCGAGCCGCCGTGCGAGAGACTGGTTTTCAAAGGAAGGCGGCATAGTGCCGGGCGTATCCATGAGCTCGAACGCGCCGCACTTGACCCACTGTTTGCCCCGCGTTACGCCCGCTTTATCCCCCGTAACCGCCCGCCTGGAGCCGCAGAGGAGATTGATGAGCGTACTCTTGCCCGTGTTCGGCACGCCCGCGACGAGGAAGCGCAGGGGCTTGCTCGACCCCCTTTCCGCCAACCGCTCGGCTTTTTCCGAAACGAGCGCGCTCATCGCCGCCTGCAACGCGCGTGCCGACGAGGGCGCGTTCGCCGCGATCTTCACCGCGCTTTTGCCGCTCCGCCTGACGAGAGAAAGCAGCTCGTCCGCCTTTCCGTCGGCAAGATCGCCCTTATTCAACACGTATAGAACGGGTTTTGCCCCCGCCAGGGCTTGCAGCTTGCGGTTGAAAGAAGACGCGGGGGCGCGCGCATCGAGCACGAACACCACCGCGTCGCAAAGCTTTAAGTTTTCTTCCATCATGCGCATGGCTTTCGCCATGTGTCCGGGATACCATTGAATGATTTTCATTGCTTATCCAATAAGTCGGGGCGTTTTTTTTTCGTAATTTCCAGCGACTTTTCCCGCCGCCATTTGTCGATTTCCGCATGGTTTCCGCTCCGCAGCACCTCGGGAACGGAAAGCCCGCGGAATTCCACGGGGCGCGTATACTGCGGATATTCGAGCAGGTTTTCCGAAAAGCTCTCCTGCACGAGCGATTCGGGCGCGAGCACGCCATCGACATACCGCGCCACGCAGTCGGTTACGACCATCGCGGGAAGCTCCCCGCCCGTCAGAACGTAATCGCCGATAGAAAGTTCCTCGTCGATGCACAGATCGATCGCACGCTGATCCACCCCTTCGTAATGCCCGCATAACAAAACAATATGTCCGCATTCGGAAAGTTCGTAAACCGTATCCTGACGGAAGGTTTTTCCCTTGGGAGATAAATAAATTCTCCGCGCCCCGTGCTCGGGGTCGGCCGCCTCGATCGCCGAACAGACGGGCTGCGCCGTCATGACCATGCCCGCGCCGCCGCCGAAGGGGTAATCGTCGCATTTCAAGTGCTTATCTTCGGTATATTTGCGGATATCGACGATTTCGATTTGTATTTTCCCTTCCTTCTGCGCCCTGCCGAGAATACTCGCTTGCAGCGCGGAAAACATTTCGGGAAAGAGCGTTAATATGCTGATTTTCATACGATAAGGTTGACTTTATTTCTGATAATATACCGTACGACGAAGTAAAACGTTACGTCGAGCGCGGCATAGAGAATGATGTCCACCCAAATCGCAAGGTGCGGCGAAACTTCGACGCAAGCGTTTTCGATGGGAGTGAGACATAAGCTGTTGAGCAGGGATGCGACAAAATTCACGCCGATAAGGATAAGGAAGGTGATGGGCTTGCGGTGAGACGTGAACAGCTGCCCGACCGCAAGAACGCAATAGAAGAACAGAAGCGTAAAAGGAATCTGAACGATAAACTGAACGACCAATTCCACGATAATGAGCGGTTCCGAGGAAAGATAGCTGAACATCGTATCGAGCAGAGGCTGAATGCTTGCCCAGAACTCCGCCCAGAATTCCGAAGGAATCCCAACGAGAAATACCGTTGCCGAAAGAAGGCTGACGGCGGAGGCAAAGAACATGGCAATGACCGAGGACAGGAGCTTCGCCCAAATGATCTGATCCGCCGTTGCGGGAAGCGATAACGTCATGTAACCGCTCCCTGTGAACAGGCTCTTGTAGAACTGCGAAATGCCGAGCACAAACGCCGCAACAATCAGCGTCATGATGGCGAATAAGTAAAAGAGAATGAGCAGAAACCCGAACACCGTTTCGCTGTTGATGGCGATGACGATGCGCCCGAGAACGGCAAACCCGAATACCGCAACCGCAATAAATCCGAGCACGCGGAAGAGCGCGATGAGCTCGTGCTTTAAGAGTTTTCCTACCATTTGAACACCTCCCTGAACAACTCGTCGAGCGTCTTTCCTTCCTGCTCCCTAATTTCCGCAACCGGCTTGTCGAGGGCGATCTGCCCGCGGTTCAAGAATATCGCATGCGTAAGCACGGGCTCGATGTCGGCAATCAGATGCGTGCAGAGGAAAATCGTAGAACCCTGCGGCTTATTCGCCATAATCGTATCAAGGATAAATTCGCGCGCGGCGGGATCCACGCCCGCGATCGGCTCGTCGAGAATGAACAGCTTGGCGTCCCGCGCCATCGTGAGGATCAAACCCAGCTTTTCTTTATTCCCCTTGGAGAGCGTGCGTATCTTCTGCTTTAACCCGATTCCGAGGCGAGAAAGCATGGCTTCCGCGCGCGGACGGTTAAAGTCGGCAAAGAAGTCCGCGCTGTACTTCAAAGCGCCGTCTACCGACATCCACTCGCTCAAAAAATTCGCGTCGGGAAGATAGGCGGTGATCGCCTTCGTCGCGGGACAGGGCGATTTTCCGTCGATCAGAATCCTGCCCGAAGTCGGCTGTAACATACCCATTGCCAGCTTGATGAGCGTGGATTTTCCGCTCCCGTTCGGACCGAGCAGCCCGACGATTCCGCCCGCTTCCACGCGCAGATTTACGTTTTGCAGCGCGGGCGTGCTCGCGTAATTCTTATTGAGATTTTCGCATTCGAGAATATAACTCATGGTGCGCCTCCTTTTCAAATTCTCTCATATATGAAACGTTCAAAAGCGTTGTTTGTCCCGTCCGTTAGAGAACGGCGACCTCGAAAAAGCGCTTTTTATCGACGGTAATTTTTTTCTCTTCCACGGAAACCGCCGTAATCACACCCTTCGCCGCGGGGAACAGAACTTCCTTTTCCCCCTGTGCCAACGTATATATATCCGTCGCCGCCTGCCGCACGTCCGCAAGCGTACCCAAAAGCTCGCCCTCTTCCGTGTAAATTCCGCTGCCGAGAAGATCGGAGATATAATATCTCCCCTCTTCCGGTTCGGGCGCTTCTTCCCGCAAAACAACGATCTCTTTATTACGAAGCAGCTCCGCCGCGTTGCGATCGGGCACGCCGCGCAAACCGAGATAGGCGCATCCCCCGCCCGTGCGTACGGAAAGTACTTTATACTCTTCGCCGTCTAAAAAGATGCGTTTGAACGCGCGGAAATCCTCCGCGCAGTCGGTAAACGGTTTCACCTTTACTTCGCCGCGGATGCCCTGCGGTTTGAGAATGATGCCGACCGTCAAAGTCTTTTCCATATCCTTCCCCCGCTCAGAATCCGAACAGTTTATCCACAGCTTTGCGGATATGCTCCTGCGTAAACCCTTTGTCGTTCTCGCTCTTTACCGTTACGACGTTTTCGCCCTTGCCAAAGCGACTGAAAACTTCCATATAATTATCGTGGATTTTCTTCTGCTTTTCGATCGTTTCGTAGCGGTCGGTTTCTCCCCGCCGCGCGACGCGCTTCATACCGTCCTCGGGCGGAAGGTCGATGTATATCACGAGGTCCGGGCGGAGCGCTTCCATTGCGGGGCGGTTAAGCTCCGCCACCCAATCGAGCGAAACGAACCCGCCGTTATAGGCGAGCGAAGAATAATAATACCGGTCGCAGAGAACGGTTTCCCCTTCGGAAAGCTTTTTTTTGATGCCGTTCACGCCGTTGTTGATATGGTCGAGTCTGTCGGCGGCAAACATGGCGGCAATCGTGTGTTCGTCCGCTTCCACCCTGCCCGTAAGGCAGGAACGCAAAAGTGCGCCGAACGGAGAATCGGTCGGCTCGCGCGTGCAGAAACAGCTTACGCCCCTGCCCGCAAGATATTTGAAAAGCATCTTCATTTGCGTGCTCTTGCCGCTGCCGTCCGTGCCTTCAAAAACGATAAATTTACCTTTCGTATCCATAACAGCATTATATCAAACGCCCGCGTCAAAGTCAAACGCGGGCTAAAGATATTATTTTTTCAGCGGAATGGGGCGCTTCGCCGCGACAAAGATAACGCCCAATGTGCCCGGCCCGCAGTGCGAGCCGATGACCGGCCCTACGATTTGGCGCACGATATTCGCGTTCGGGCGCTTCGCCAGAATCAAATCGCGCAGCTTATCGCCCTCCTCCTTACAGTCGGCGTCCACGACGTATACGGAATATTTGTCCTCGTCGGTCAATTCGTCGATCACCTTATTCGCAAGCGTCGTGATCGCCTTTTTTCTGCCGCCGAGTTTGGTAATGACGGAAAGCCCACCCTCTTCGTTGAACGTGAGCATGGGCTTCAAGCCGAGGAGGGTGCCCGCGACGGCTGCAAGCCCCGAGCAGCGCCCGCCGCGCTTCAAATGCATTAAATCGTCCACGACGAAATACACGGCGACGCGGTTGGTAAAATCTTCCAAAAAGGCGAGGATCTCTTCGTCCGACGCGCCGTTTTGCTTTAAGATTGCCGCCTGCTCCGCCTGTATACCGGCGCCCAAACTGATACTGTTGGTGTCGAACACCGTGCACTTGCGGTCGGGATAAATCTCTTTCAGTTCTTTGAGCGCCGCGTCGAGTTGCTGGAAGGTTCCGCTCATTTTATGAGAAAAGCTCACGTACAGGACGTCCTCGCCCTTTTCAAAATAGGGCGTTAAAATGCGCTTGTAATCTTCGGGATTAAGCGCCTGCGTTTTGGGAATTTCCCCGCCGCGCACCGTTTGATAAAATTTCTTGAAGTCGGTCTTTTCGCCAAGGTCGTAAAAATATTCCTCCCCCTTGATGTAATAGGGCATGGAAATATAATCGAGTTTCAATTCTGCGGCGCGCGTATACCAAAGCTCGCCGTTGGAGTCGCAAATCAGTACGCTCATGTTTACCTCACTGACGTTTTTCGGAAAACGACGTTTCCGCTATTTATTTTACTATACAATTGTGAAATTATCAAGCAATTTGACAAATTTCTTTGCGGCGTTGGCGATTTTCGGGCGCAGAGTGGACATTTTCCGTGCAATATGATATACTGGAAACAGGAAAGGAACATATTATGATACGCAAAATCGCCGAACAGGACAGGAGGGATTATCTCCGCTTAACGGAAGAATTTTACCGTTCGGACGCCGTGTGGCACGACGTGCCGCAGGAATACCGCGAGCGAACGTTTGAAGAACTCATGCGCTCCGATTGCTACGTACAAGCTTATATGCTCGAACAGGACGGACAGACTGCGGGATACGCGCTCACGGCAAAGACTTATTCTCAGGAAGCGGGCGGAATCGTTATCTGGATCGACGAAATTTATATTTCTCCCGAATACCGCGGGAAAGGATTGGGAAAAGAATTTTTCGCGTTCGCCGAAACGTTGGGGGCAGCAAGGCTTCGCCTGGAAGCCGAACCGGACAACGAACGCGCGATTGCGCTGTACCGCTCGCTCGGATACAAGGAGCTGCCCTATCTGCAAATGATCAAGGAAAAAAATCCCCTTTCGTGAGCAAGGTCGGAATTCGTCGTATGGAAAAACCCGCATCGAATGCGGGTTTTTAACAGAAATTTATTTCACCCAAACGGTGTAAGCCTTAAACGCCGAAGGAATCGCATAATTTTTCCGTATTTCTTCTGCCGTCGCCCATACGTATTCGGGATAGAACGCATTTGCTTTTACATAATATCCCGCCATATCCCATTCGACGTGGGTAAAAATATGTTTTGCTTTTTTCGTCTTTACAACCTCTCCGTATGCGGGGAGGTCGTTTTCTTCCCGAAGCGGAAACTGCCACATACCCGCAAGCAAGCCCTTATCCGCCCGCTTTTCCAGCGCGTACCTGCCCTCCCGCTCCAAGACGAATACGGAAACGGAAACGACTTTTCGCGCCCTTTTTTCCTTCCGCACGGGAAAGCGCGCCTCTTCCCCGCCCGTATGCGCGCGGCAGATCTTTTCCCAAGGGCACCGCCCGCACAGCGGCGCGCCGTTGGGCAGACAGACGATCGCCCCAAGCTCCATGAGAGCCTGACAGAAATCGCCCGCCTGAGGAGGGTAAACGCCCTCCAACAGCTGGGAATAGGCGCGCTTTACGGCGGGTTCGTCCGTGTTCCGCCCGTCGGCAAGCAGGCGGGAAAGCACGCGGAGCACGTTGCCGTCCACCGCGGGGCAGGGCATGTTATAGGCGATGGAGCAAATCGCGCCCGCCGTGTAATCTCCCACGCCGGGAAGAGCGCGCACGCCCTCCCTCGTTTCGGGAAAGCCTTCGGCAGCGATAACCTTCGCCGCCCTGTGCAAGTTTCGCGCGCGCGAATAGTATCCCAGCCCTTCCCATGCCTTTAACACCGCTTCCTCCTCCGCTTCCGCGAGCGCCTGCGCCGTCGGAAATTTTGTTAAGAAACGTACATAGTACTCCTTCACCGCCTCTACCCGCGTCTGTTGCAGCATGAGTTCGGAAACGAGAATGTGATAGGGCTCTCTGTCCTTCCGCCAAGGCAGATCCCGTTTAGACAAACCGTACCACTCCAAGAGGAGCGGTACGGCGTTTTTTAGCAATTCTTTTTCCATGATACCTTAAAACAATCCGGAAATCACGCCGTCCTCGTCCACGTCGATGCGCTCCGCCGCAGGTACTTTGGGAAGCCCCGGCATGGTGAGAATGTTACCCGTGAGCACGACGACGAATCCCGCGCCCGCCGCGATCTTCACGCTGCGCACGGTAACAGTGAATCCTTCGGGCGCGCCGAGAAGAGCCGCGTCGTCGGAAAAGGAATACTGCGTCTTCGCCATGCAGACGGGCGTGTTTCCGTACCCGAGCTGTTCCAGCCGCGCGATCTGTTCTTCCGCCTCTTCCGTATAAGCGACGTCCTTTCCTCCGTAAATCTTGGTTACGACGGCGCGGATCTTATCCTTGATCGGAATCTTTTCGTCGTAGCAAAAACGAAAATCGGACTTTTCCTTGCACAGCCGCACGACCTCGCGCGCGAGCTCTTCGCCGCCCTTGCCGCCGTCCGCCCATACGGTGGAAAGCTTCACATTTACGCCCAGCGCGCGGCATTGTTCCACAACGAGGTCGATTTCCGCGTCGGTGTCCGTCGGAAAGCGGTTGACCGCGACCACCGCGGGAAGCCCGTACACATTCTTGATATTGGAAACGTGGCGTAAAAGGTTAGGCATGCCCTTCTCCAAAGCGGCGAGGTTTTCTTCCATAAGCTCCGTTTTCGCCAGCCCGCCGTGCATTTTGAGGGCGCGCACCGTCGCCACGACGACGACCGCCGCAGGCGTTAACCCCGCCATACGGCACTTAATATCAAGGAATTTTTCCGCGCCGAGATCGGCGCCGAAGCCCGCTTCGGTGATTGCATAGTCGCCTAATTTGAGGGCAAGGCGCGTCGCCGTAACGGAATTGCAACCGTGCGCAATATTGGCAAAGGGCCCGCCATGCACAAGCGCGGGCGTGCCTTCGAGCGTCTGCACGAGGTTGGGCTTTATCGCGTCTTTTAAGAGAGCCGCCATGGCGCCCGCTGCTTTGAGCTGCCCCGCGGTTACGGGCTCCCCATTATAATTATAGCCCACGACGAGGCGGGAAAGACGCGCCTTCAAATCGGACAAAGAAGTCGCAAGGCACAGAACCGCCATAATCTCGCTCGCCACAGTTATATCGTAACCGTCGTCGCGCGGAACGCCGTTCTTGCCGCCGCCCAAACCGTCTTTCACGAAGCGCAGCTGACGGTCGTTCATGTCCACGCACCGCTTCCAGGTAATGCGTTCAGGGTCGATTCCCAGCTCGTTGCCCTGAAAAATATGATTGTCGAGCATCGCCGCAAGAAGATTATTCGCCGCGCCGATAGCGTGGAAGTCGCCCGTAAAGTGGAGATTGATGTCCTCCATGGGCACGACCTGCGCGTATCCGCCGCCCGCCGCGCCGCCCTTTACGCCGAACACGGGGCCGAGCGAAGGCTCGCGCAGGGCGACCACGACCTTTTCGCCGATGCGGGAAAGCCCGTCTGCAAGACCGATGGTCGTCGTCGTTTTTCCTTCGCCCGCGGGCGTGGGCGTGATCGCCGTAACGAGCACGAGCTTGCCCTCTGTGCCCTTACGCTTCATGACGGAAAGGTCGATTTTTGCCTTATACTTTCCGTAGTACTCGATTTCGTCCTCCGAAAGCCCCGCCTTCTTTGCGATTTCGAGAATGGGTTTCAGTTTTGCCGCCTGTGCGATTTCGATATCCGTTTTCATCATATTCTCCTTTTACGAAAAGATTATGTTTGAATGAAATTTTGCGGTATAAGATTTGCTGTGTTTCATTTGCCGCATACTTACGGCTTATTGTCCGACAAAGCGACCAAGTCGGCGCGGCTAAGAGTTTATTAAAATTCGTCAGTTCTCCGCTCACGGAAATTCTTTTACGTCTTTTGCAAAAGAAATTTGTGAACCTTTACTTAAAATATTTCACCGCGCTTTCAAACAGCTTCATATCGTATTCGCCGGGAACATTTTTGTAAAGTCCGTAGCCCTTGCGCTCGGAATGTCCCATTTTTCCGAACACCCTGCCGTCGGGCGAGAGAATGCCCTCGATCGCCGCCGCGCTGCCGTTGGGGTTGAAGCGAATATCCATCGTCGCCTTATCCCTGAAATCGACGTACTGCGTCATGATCTGCCCATTTTCTGAAAGGCGGCTTAAAAAAGCTTCGTCCGCAACGAACTTGCCCTCTCCGTGCGATATGGGAACGGAGAACACGTCGCCGACACGCACGCCGCTGAGCCAAGGGGATTTGACGGAAGCCACGCGCACGCGCACAATACGCGACTGGTGCCGCGCGATGTTATTATAGGTGAGCGTGGGGCACTTCTCGTCGGTATCTATAATTTTTCCGTACGGCACGAGCCCGAGCTTTACGAGCGCCTGAAATCCGTTGCAGATACCCCCCATCAACCCGTCGCGCTTTCCGAGAAGCTCGTGTACCCGTTCCTTGACCGCCGCATTGCGGAAGAACGCCGTTATAAATTTGCCCGAACCGTCCGGCTCGTCGCCGCCCGAGAATCCGCCGGGAATAAACACCATCTGGCTTTCCCCGACGAGAGAAGCGAACTTATCAACCGAGCGGGCAACTTCGTCCGAAGTATTGTTCCTGACGACGAAGATTTCCGCTTCCGCGCCGGCATCCTCGAACGCTTTCGCCGTATCGTATTCGCAATTAGTGCCGGGAAATACGGGTATGAGGACTTTGGGGCGGGCGACCTTAACGCCGCTTGCCTTGCTTCCCTTGTATCCGCACCAGGAATATGTTTCCGCCTTTTCCGCGGGCGCGGGAATATTGCAGCTGTATACGGGCTCCAGCTTGTCTTCGTAGATTGCCTGCAAGAGGTCAAGGGAAAGCTTATCTTCTCCGCGCACGAGTTCGGGGCGATCGCTCGTCCAGCCGAGGTGAATGCCGATTTGTTCGTCCTGTTTGAGTTCCAGAATAAACGAGCCGTAAGAATAGCCGAATATCTCCTCGTCGGAAACGGCACTGTGATAGACGAAGCCCAGCCCGTTGCCCATACACATTTTGAGCACGCCCTCCGCAACGCCGCCGTATACGGGCGTATACGCCGATACGGCCTTACCGCTGCGCAAAAGACCGGTTACGATATCGAAGATTCCGATGAGCGAGGAGGGCACAGGCAAACCGCTTTCGTCGTATTCGGGTTTCAAGAGCACGACGGAATTTCCCGCCTGCTTAAATTCGGGCGACACGACTTCGCTCACGCTTCCCGTGGTTACGGCAAAAGAGACGAGCGTGGGCGGCACGTCGATATGCTCGAACGTTCCGCTCATGGAATCCTTTCCGCCGATAGCCGCGCACTTGAAATCGAGCTGCGCCCTGAACGCGCCGAGAAGAGCCGCCAAGGGTTTTCCCCAGCGCCTTTTATCGCGCATGGGCTTTTCAAAAAATTCCTGAAAGGTAAGGTATACGTCCTCGAAGCGGGCGCCGCTCGCAATCAGTTTGGAGATGCTCTCGACGACGGCAAGATACGCGCCGTGATAGGGGCTCTTTTCCGCAATGTAAGGATTGCCGCCCCACGCCATATAGGATACGGTGTCGGTGTGCCCCTTTTCTACGGAAATCAAATGGACCATCGCCTGCGGCGGGGTCATCTGATACTTTCCGCCAAAGGGCATGAGCACGGTGCCCGCGCCGATGGTAGAATCGAACCGTTCGGAAAGCCCGCGCTTGGAGCACACGTTGAGGTCTCCGGCGAGCGCCTTATATCCTTCCGCAAAATCGGTAACGGGCGCCTTTGCGTAATCTTTTATCTTCGCGGGCGCGACGTCGATATGCTTTTCCGCGCCGTTGGAGTTGAGGAATTCGCGGGAAACGTCCACGATGACTTTGCCGTTCCATTCCATGACGAGGCGGGGATTTTCCGTAACCTCCGCGACGATCGTCGCCTCCAAGTTTTCCCGTTCGGCAAGCGCGATAAATTCCTGAGCCCTGTCCGCCTCCACTACGACCGCCATGCGCTCCTGCGATTCGGAAATGGCGAGCTCGGTCCCGTCCAGCCCGTCGTACTTCTTGGGCACGGCGTTGAGGTCGATGCGGAGCCCGTCGGCAAGCTCGCCGATGGCGACGGAAACGCCGCCCGCGCCGAAGTCGTTGCAGCGCTTAATAAGGAGCGTCGCTTCCTTATTTCGGAACAGACGTTGGAGTTTTCTCTCCTCGGGCGCGTTCCCCTTCTGCACCTCCGCGCCGCACGCGGAGAGCGATTTCAGCGTATGCGATTTGGAAGAGCCCGTCGCGCCGCCGCAGCCGTCGCGTCCCGTTCTGCCGCCGAGCAGAATGACTTTATCCCCGGGCGCGGGAACCTCCCTGCGCACGTTTTCCTCGGGCGCCGCCGCGATGACCGCGCCGATTTCCAAACGCTTGGCAACGTAGCCCTCGTGATAAATTTCGTCGACCTGCCCCGTGGCAAGTCCGATCTGATTGCCGTAGGAGGAATATCCCGCCGCAGCCGTCGTTACGATTTTGCGCTGAGGCAGCTTGCCCTTGAGCGTTTCCTTTACAGGCTTCAACGGATTTGCGGCGCCCGTAACGCGCATGGCGGCGTATACGTAACTCCTGCCCGAAAGCGGGTCGCGGATGGCGCCGCCGATACAGGTCGCCGCGCCGCCGAACGGCTCTATCTCCGTCGGGTGGTTGTGCGTTTCGTTTTTGAAGAGAAGAAGCCAGTCCTCTTCCGCGCCGTCCACGTTGACCTTGATTTTTACCGTGCAGGCGTTGATTTCGTCCGACTCGTCCAATTTATCGAGCGCGCCGTTTTTCTTTAAGTACTTCGCCGCGAGCGTGGCGATATCCATGAGATTGACGGGTTTTGTTCTGTTCAGCTCGGCGCGCGCCGCGAGATATTGCTCGTATGCGTCCTGCAAGAGCTTATCCTCGAACGACACGCTGTCGATGGTCGTCAAAAAAGTGGTAT
Organism: uncultured Christensenellaceae bacterium; assembly: GCA_910586675.1. Taxonomy (GTDB): domain Bacteria; phylum Bacillota; class Clostridia; order Christensenellales; family Borkfalkiaceae; genus Gallimonas. The sequence continues at coordinate 13,879 of CAJUJO010000005.1, forward strand.
GACGGCAATGATCCGACCAATAGGTGTCGATCATGCGAATTTCCGTAAGCGTGGGGTCGCGTTGCTCGGATGCAAAATAGTCGCGGCAGAACGCGACGTCGTCCGCGTCCATGGCGAGCGAATACTTCTTTACGAATTCGGCGAGCTGCTCTCCCTCCAAAGAAATAAATCCATGCAGCGTCTCCACCTCCGTGGGAACGGGGTGGGCGATTTTCAGCGTTTTTACGGGAGCCATGTCCGCCTCGCGGCTTTCCACGGGGTTGATAACGTACTTTTTAATCGCCGCAAGCTGATTTTCCGTAATGCTTCCGTACACCGCATAGACCTTGGCGGTGCGGATGAGCGGACGTTCCCCCTGCGAGACGAGCTGAATACACTGCGCCGCCGAATCGGCGCGCTGGTCGAACTGACCGGGAAGGTATTCCACCGCAAAATAGCGCGCGCCGGAAAGGTTGATTTCCTCCGTTGCAACGTCCATCTGCGGCTCGGAAAACACCGTCTTTACGCAATAATCGAAAAGCGGTTTTTCGATATCCTCCGCATCGTAACGATTGATGACGCGTATTTTTTCCGCTCCCTTTATTTCGAGAAGGTCGCGCACGTCGGAAAGGAGCGCGCGCGCCTCGTTATCGAACCCCTGCTTTTTTTCTACGAAAATTCTGTAAACCATAAAAACTCCTTATCTCTTCCGCAAAACGGTTAACGAATTGCGGAAAGGGCGCGTTTGCCGATGTCTTTCCGCATGTACGCGTTTTCAAATTTGATTTTCTCTGCAAGCGCGTAAGCGCCTTCCACCGCTTGTTTTAGGGTATCCGCCGCCGCAACCGCGCCGAGCACGCGCCCGCCCGCGGTAAGCAGCTTCTCCCCCTCCTTTTTCGCACCCGCAACGAAGATATGCTCGTTCTCCTCCGTTTCGGGAAGCGTGAGTTCATAGCCCGTTTGATAAGACTTAGGGTATCCCTCGGAAGCGAGCACCACGCAACACGCCGCGCCGTTGCGGAAGCGCACCATGTCGGGAGTAAGCGTTCCTTTGTTGACGGCGAGCATGATTTCCAGCAAATCGCTTTTAAGAAGCGGAAGCACGACCTGCGTTTCGGGATCTCCAAAGCGGCAGTTATATTCGATGACCTTCGGCCCCTTGGGCGTGAGCATGAGCCCGAAATACAGGCACCCCTTGAAGGTGCGCCCCTCGGCGTTCATCGCCCGTACGGTGGGCAGGAAAATTTTTTCCATGCACTCTTTTGCGACCGCTTCGGTAAAGAAGGGATTGGGCGCGACGGTGCCCATGCCGCCCGTGTTAAGTCCCTCGTCGTTGTCCTTTGCGCGCTTGTGATCCATGGAAGAGATCATGGGGACGACCGTCTTGCCGTCGGTAAACGAGAGGACGGAAACCTCCGGTCCCGTTAAAAACTCTTCGACGAGAATGCTGTTTCCGCTCGCGCCGAACACCTTGTCGCACATAATTTCGCGCACGGCGGTTTCCGCTTCCTCGAAGGTCTGCGCGATGACCACGCCCTTGCCGAGCGCAAGCCCGTCCGCCTTGACGACGGCGGGAAAGCTCCCCGCTTTGAGATAGGCGATCGCCTCGTCCGCGTCCGTAAAGGCGCGGCTTTCGGCGGTGGGGATTCCGTATTTTTGCATGAGGTCTTTGGAAAATACTTTGCTGCCCTCGATGATTGCCGCGTTCTTTTTAGGTCCGAAACAGGGAATTCCGATTTCTTCCAACGCGTCCACGCAGCCGAGTACGAGCGGATCGTCCGGCGTTACGACTGCAAAGTCCACGGCATGAGTTTTTGCAAATTCCACGATGCCCGCGACGTCCGTCGCCTTCACGGGATAACATTCGGCGTCCCGCGCGATCCCGCCGTTTCCGGGGAGCGCGTAGATTTTCTCTACCGAATTATTTTTCTTTAACGATTTGATTACGGCATGCTCTCTTCCGCCGCCGCCGACTACCAGAATATTCATGTTTTTCCTCTCGTTTTCACAGCTTAAAAAATCATTGCGAATAAAAACTTTTCAGACGCAAGCAAGGCAAGGCGCGCGAGGCTTTTCGACGGGCGCGTACATAGACGTACGCAACCGAGAAAAACGCAGCGCAACGCGGCATTGCGCCGTGTATGGAAAGTTTTTAGTGGTGGAATAGACGCATGCCCGTAAACGCCATGACCATACCGTGCCTGTCCGCAGCCTCGATGACCAAATCGTCGCGCACCGAACCGCCCGGCTCGGCGATATAAGAAACGCCGCTGCGGAAAGCGCGCTCGATATTGTCGGAGAAGGGGAAGAAGGCGTCGCTCCCCAAGGATACGCCCGAAACCGTCTTTAAGTACGCCGCTTTTTCTTCGCGCGTGAAGGGCTCGGGGCGGACGGTGAAATTCTTCTGCCATTCCCCTTCCGCCAGCACTTCGTCCGCATCGTCGGAAAGATAGATGTCGATGATGTTGTTCTTTTCCGGTCTGCCCACGCCGTCGGCGAATTTCAGCCCAAGAACCTTTTCGTGTTGGCGCAAGTGCCACAGGTCGGCCTTCTGCGCCGCGAGCCGCGTGCAATGAATGCGCGACTGCTGCCCCGCGCCCACTCCGATCGCCTGCCCGTCCGTCGCAAAACACACGGAATTGCTCTGCGTATATTTGAGGGTAATGAGCGAGATGACGAGGTCGATCGCCTTGTCCGCGGGCAAGGTCTTATTCTTCGTTACGATATTTCCCAGCAGCGCTTTGTCGATTTTGAAATTGTTCCTGCCCTGCTCGAAGGTAATGCCGAACACCTGCTTGCGCTCGATCTCCGCGGGCACGTAAGCGGGATCGATTTTTACGACGTTATAGCCGCCCTTACGTTTGGCTCTGAGGATTTCGAGAGCCTTCGGGGAATACGCGGGCGCGATAATGCCGTCCGACACCTCGCGCGAGATGATTTTCGCCGTTACTTCGTCGCACTCATCGGAAAGAGCAATCCAGTCGCCGAACGAGGACATTCTGTCCGTGCCGCGCGCTCTTGCGTATGCGCACGCGAGCGGGGAATCGTCCAAACCCTCGATATCGTCCGCAAAACACGATTTTTTGAGCGCGGGCGAAAGCTTTTTGCCGACCGCCGCCGAAGTGGGAGATACGTGCTTGAAGCTCGTTGCCGCGCACATGCCCGTGTTCTCTTTGATTTCCTTGACGAGCTGCCAGGAATTGAACGCGTCGAGAAAGTTGATATAACCCGGTCTGCCGTTGAGAATCTCGACGGGAAGTTCCCCGCCGTCCGCCATATAAATTCTCGCGGGCTTCTGATTGGGATTGCAGCCGTATTTTAAGGAAAATTCGTTCATGTCTTCACCTCGTGTATCTGTTGATTAAAACGCGCTCCGTCTCGCCGCTCTTCAAATCGACGCTGCGGCAGTAGAGGGAAATTTTATTGTCGTTATCGAGATTGCTCCAAATCTCTTCGGCAAACGCCTTCAAGTCGTCCGGAATGCGCACGCGCTCCGGCTCTCCCTCGAAGGTGGGAAGCGGATTGCCGTCCGTTACGTACGTGTGAAGGAAATGCCCCAGCCCCGCGATCGGCTCGTAATCGAAGGTGTAGCGGTTGCACGCCGAACCCTCTTCGTCCGCACTCTTCAAGATGGACATGGAATAATTGTATTCCCCTTCCAAATCGAGAATGCCGCTGATGCGCGGCGTGAAGTTGGGAGCGTCCGGCTCGAACGCGCGCGATTTGAGCGCGTGGCGGAAGCACCTGCCTGCCTTTAAGCCAGCTTCGATCGTATCCGTCTGGTCGCCGTTGGTTACGATGATTTTTTTGCCGACGACCTTGACGGGCGAATAAATGATGAGCGAAGGATCTTCAACCTTGCTCTCGTCGAAGGGCTCGGTTCGCAGCTCGTCGCCGTGCTCCGTGAAAATACGGTTGCGGCTGTTGGCGCTCCTGCCCGTGATAAAGTAGGCGAACACCGCCCTCTTTCCGTCGGCGCTCTTGCCGATGACGATTCCGCGTCCCGGATAGGTATTGTCCGCGAGCGCCTCCTTCATGCTTTTGATGCTGTAACCCGCCATGTTATTCTCCTTTTAATTTTTTGCAGACCGCCTCCACCGCTTCGGGCAGAATGACCCACTCCGCCTCGCGCATGACGCGCTTTTGCAGAATTTCGGGCGTGTCGCCCTCCTTTACCTCCACTGCCCTTTGCGCGATAATCGGCCCGCCGTCGCACACCTCGTTGACGTAATGCACCGTCGCGCCCGTAACCTTGACCCCGCGCGCGAGCACGGCTTCGTGCACATGAAGTCCGTACATGCCCTCCCCGCAAAAGCTGGGAATGAGCGCGGGATGCACGTTGATGATGCGCCCGGGATAATGCTTCACGAAGTTCCCGCTCAATATCGTCATGAACCCCGCGAACACGATAAACTCGATTCCGCGCGCTTGCAGTTCGGCGAGGATTCTTTTTTCGCGTTCGGCGCGGTCGGGCGCTTCCTTTCTGTCGACGACGACCGATTCTATCCCGTACCGCGCGGCGCGGGTGAGAACGTAGGCGTCCCTTTTGTCCGTTACGACGAGCACGACCTCGCCGCTCGGAATCATGCCCGCCTGCTGCGCATTGACGATTGCCTGAAAATTGGTTCCGCCGCCCGAACAGAGGACGGCGATTTTTACTTTATTCATATCAGCTCCACGCCGTCTTCGCTTTTCACGATTTCGCCGACGACGTACGCGTCCTCGCCATGCGCGCGCAGAACTTCCAGCGCGGCGGGCACGTCCTCTTTTGCGACGACGACGCTCATACCCACGCCCATATTGAAGGTGTTGAACATGTCGTGCTCGGACACGCCGCCCGCCCTTTGAATCATTCCGAACACAGGCGGAACTTTTACGTCCGATTTTTTAATCCGCACGCCCAGCCCCTCAGGAATGGAGCGGGGCATATTCTCGTAAAATCCGCCGCCCGTGATGTGCGACACGCCCTTGACCTTTACCCGTTCCAAGAGCGCGAGCATGGGCTTCACGTAGATTTTGGTAGGCGCGAGCAGCGTTTCGCCGAGGCTCTTGCCGCCCAGCTCCTCTACGGGGCTTTTGAGGTCGGCGTTTTCCACGTCGAGCGCCTTGCGCACGAGAGAGAAGCCGTTGGAGTGCACGCCCGAAGAAGGAAGCGCGATCATAATATCCCCCGCCCGCATGGCGGTATTGTCGATGACCTTGGATCTATCCACGACGCCGACGGTGAACCCCGCGAGGTCGTAGTCGTCGTCGGGCATCATGCCGGGGTGTTCGGCGGTTTCCCCGCCGATGAGCGCGCAGCCCGCGCGCACGCAGCCCTCCGCGACGCCGCCCACGATTTCCGCGATCTTTTCGGGTACGTTTCTCCCGCACGCGATATAGTCGAGGAAGAAGAGCGGTTTAGCGCCGCAGCATATTACGTCGTTCACACACATGGCGACGCAGTCGATACCGATGGTGTCGTGCTTATCCATGAGCATGGCAATTTTCAGCTTCGTGCCCACACCGTCCGTTCCCGAAACCAACACGGGCTCCTTCATGCCCGCAATTTCAAGGGGAAATAACCCCCCGAAGCCGCCGATGTCCGCCTTGCCCTCGGGCATGGTGCGGGCCACATGCTTTTTCATGAGCTCGACCGCCCTGTATCCCGCGGTGATATCTACCCCCGCTTCCTTATAGCTTTCCGAATAACTTTTTTCCATGTCAGTTTCCTTAAAGATTATCGTTGCCGTAATTATTTGTTCTGAAATTTGGGATTTTCGCTGCGCGGGCGCTCGAACCTGTTCTTGGCCTGCTCCGCGGGGATCTCCGTGGGGTACGCGCCGTCGAAGCAGGCGCAACAAAAGCCCGAACCGTCGCCGCCCGTAAGCAAGCCCGCGTGTTCCAAATCGAGATAGCCTACGGAATCGGCGCCGATGATTTTGGCGATTTCCTCTTCCGAATAATGACAGGCGATCAGATTATCGCGCGAGGCGATGTCCGTGCCGTAGTAGCAGGGATTGAGGAACTTGGGCGCGGACGAGAGAAAGTGCACTTCCTTCGCCCCCGCGTCGCGCAGCTGCTTGACGATGGGTCTGCTCGTCGTACCGCGGACGATGGAGTCGTCCACGAGAATGACGCGCTTGCCGCGAATGGCCGAAGCGATGACGTTGAGCTTTATCTTCACTCTGTCCTCACGCATTTTCTGATCGGGTGCGATGAACGTCCTGCCGATGTATTTATTTTTCAGAAATCCGATGCCGTACGGAATGCCCGAAGCCTGCGAGTAGCCGAGCGCCGCGTCCAATCCCGAATCGGGCACGCCGATGACGATGTCTGCGTCTATCTTATACTTTTCCGCAAGGAAAGCGCCCGCGCGTTTTCTCGCGTCGTGCACGAAACAGCCGTCGATTTCCGAATCGGGGCGGGCGGTATAGAAGAACTCAAACACGCAGAGAGATTTTTTACCGCCGCAGTGCGACGTGTCATTCTTAACGCCGTCCTTGGTGATGACGAGCATTTCGCCCGGCTCGATTTCGCGCACGAGCTTTGCCCCGACCGCGTTGAGCGCGCAGCTTTCCGAAGCGACGATAACGGAACCGTCCTCCCGCGTGCCGTAGCACAGGGGGCGGAAACCGTGCGGGTCGCGCGCGGCGATGAGCTTGCTCGGCGACATGACGACGAGCGAATACGCGCCTTTGAGTTTATCCATGGAAGCGAGCACCGCGTCCTCGATGGAGCGGGACTTCACGCGCTCCTTGGTAATCGTATAAGCGATGACTTCGGTATCAGAAGTGGTATGGAAGATGCTGCCCTCGTTTTCCAGCTCCGAACGCAGCTCGTAGGCGTTGGTAAGGTTGCCGTTGTGGGCGAGCGCCATATTGCCCTTTAAGTGATTGACGACGATGGGCTGGGCATTCTCCCGCCCGCTCGCGCCCGTCGTGCTGTACCGCACGTGCCCGATTGCCATTTCGCCTTCGCCGAGCTTTTTGAGAATATCCTTTGTGAACACGTCGTTGACGAGCCCGGAATCTTTATAGGAGGAAAACACGCCGTCGCGGTTGACGACGATGCCCGCCGACTCCTGCCCGCGGTGCTGCAATGCAAACAGACCGTAATAAGCGGTCGCGGCGACGTCCTGCGTTTCGGGCGCGAAAATACCGAACACGCCGCACTCTTCGTGAATATGTCCCGTCATATTACTCTCCCGCCGTAACGCGCTTGAAAATTTCTTTATAAGCGTCCTCTACCCCGCCCATGTCGCGGCGGAAGCGGTCCTTATCCAATTTTTCATTGGTCTTGATATCCCAGAAGCGGCAGGTGTCGGGGGAAATCTCGTCGGCGAGCACGATGGTGCCGTCGGGCAATTTGCCGAATTCCAGCTTGAAGTCGATGAGGCGGACGCCGAGCGCCGCGAAGTAGTTTTTAAGAACCTCGTTGACCTTGAAGGCGTAAGTCTTAATCGTTTCGATTTCCTGCTTGGTCGCAAGCTTTAATGCGAGCGCATGATAAGTATTGATGAGCGGGTCGCCCAAATCGTCGTTCTTGTAAGAGAATTCGATGGTCGGTTCGTCGAACGCGATCCCCTCTTCCACGCCGTAACGCTTCGCGAACGAGCCTGCGGAAACGTTGCGGATGATGACTTCGAGGGGAACGATCTTCACCTTTTTGACGACCGTTTCACGGTCGCTGAGCTCCTCCACGTAATGCGTGGGAACGCCCTGCTTTTCGAGTAACTGCATGAGCATGTTGGACATGCGGTTGTTCACGACGCCTTTCCCCGCGATCGTGCCCTTTTTGAGCCCGTTGAACGCGGTCGCGTCGTCCTTATAGGATACGATGCACAGATTTTCGTCTGCGGTTGCGTAAACCTTTTTCGCCTTGCCTTCATAAAGCTGAACGGTCTTTTCCATGATTTATCTCCTTTTTCCTTTGAAATAAAATTTTTTACGAATGATATTTCGCCGCGATTTCGGCGTTCTTTGCAAGCACCTTTTCCGAAGCCGCCCTGCGGGAAGCGAGCAGCTTGTCCCGCAAAGGCTTGTCCTCCACGGCGAGGATCTGCACGGCGAGAAGCGCAGCGTTCTGCGCGCCGTCGATCGCTACCGTCGCCACGGGAATTCCCGAAGGCATCTGCACGGTGGAAAGGAGCGCGTCCAGTCCGTCGAGCGTGGAGCTCTTCACGGGGATCCCGATAACGGGCAGCACCGTGTTTGCGGCAAGCGCCCCCGCGAGGTGCGCCGCCTTTCCCGCCGCCGCTATGACGACGCCGAACCCGTTTTCCGCCGCCGAAGCGGAAAACGCACGCGCTTCTTCCGGCGTGCGGTGCGCCGAAAACACATGCGCCTCGTAGGGCACGCCGTATTCTTCAAACACGGAAAACGCCTTTTCCACGACGGGGAGATCGCTGTCGCTCCCCATGATAACCGCTGCTTTCTTCATGTCAAACCCTCCGTAAAAGTAAAATAAGGCAGTTTTTTCCTATGTTGAAAAAACTGCCTTGCACGCCAATGAAATCTTATTCTTTTTTCTCGCCCTTCCAAAGCGGAAGATAAAAGAAACGCCCATGACATTATTATATCAAATCACCCCTTTTCAAGTCAAGCGAAAGAGGGCGGTTTTTCATGCGGAAGAAGTGAAATTTGAAGCCCATTCAATTGTTCGGCAGACGGCCGCCGTCGTTCCATTCGCCGTACATGACACCTTTTTTCGTATTTTCGACGAGCTTTTCCAATCGGCTTGAAAAGAGCGCGGGCTGCTTCTTCTTGATTTGAACGGTATCCGCGCGCACCCTGCGGTACAGCGGCGGAAAGGAAAGAAAATTTTCCCATACCGCGGCGTCCGCCTGCAAGGCTTGCAGTATCTCTTCGTCGAAGCGGAAAGAAGCGGGATCCATGTCGGGAAGGCGGGCGCGCCCCGCGTCCGTCATGCGCCCCAAAGCTTCCATTCTGCGGCACCGCGCCTTGTTAAGTTCCGACCAGACGGAATTTTCCTTCCGCGGCGCAAACCTTTGCGCGGTAACGCCGCCTTCAAGGCGCTTGACGGTGCTGTCGATCCAGCCGAAGCACATGGCTTCCTCCACGGCGTCGATATACCAGAACGCCCCGTCCTCTTTGGGTCTGCTCCGCTTTACGACGACCCAGCATTCTTTTTCGGCGTCATGATATTCCGAAAGCCAGGCGCGAAACCCGTTGCGATCGGTTACGTTAAGTAAATTCACGGGTACCATGTCCGTATTATAGCAAACGCGGCTGAATTTTTCAACCGCGTTTTTGCATCTTTTTATTTTTGATTGAATTTTTTGCGCACCATCCAATCGGTTACGCGTTCGGGAAGCATTTTATACACATAGCGCATAAAATTATTTTTCCCGCCCGCCGCGGTAAGCGGCGGCGGATTTTTCCGCTCGGAAAGCTTGACGATGGCGTCGGCGACGAGCGACGGCGCCATGCCGCCCTGCTCCATATTCGCGAGCGCGGCGGACGCCTTCTTGACGGAGGGCGCGTAGGAAAGGCTCTCCTCTTCGTTGTACACCCTTCGGCTGTACGTGAAATCGGTGGAAGTTCCTCCGGGCAGGAGCGCGCTCACCCTTACGCCGTGCGGGCGGAGTTCCAAATCCGATTCCCGCGCCAGCATGGCGAGCGCCGCCTTGGACGAGGAATAAAATCCGTCGTACGGGATAGGCATGTCGCCGCCCATAGAGCCGACGAGAATCGCCCTGCCGCCCCGCTTTTTCAGATAGGGCGCGGAAGCGCGCAGCGCCTCGATCGCACCGAAATAATTGACCTCGAAGAGATAGCGGTAATCGCCGCTCTTCGCGTATTCGAGGGGAGCCGCCATGGAAAATCCCGCCGAATAGACGAGAAGGTCGAAGGAGCCCAGCTCTTCGCCGATGCTTCTTACCGCCCTGCCCAGCTCCCCTTCCTGCGCCGCGTCCGCCGTGATGGTGCGCACGCGCTCGCCCTTGAACGCCGTGCGCGAAATATTAAACACGCGCCAGCCCTTGGCGCAGAGCTTGAGCGCCGTTTCCCGTCCGATTCCCGACGAGCCGCCTATGACGACCGCCGTCTTTCTGCCGACGGGCGCGGCGGGTATTTTTTCCGTTTCCTTGTTTTCCGTTCCGTTCTGTTGTTCCATACCGGAAATTTTTGACCGATTCCGAAATTATATACCTGCTAACGAAAATTATCCGAGCGCCACATCTAAAATCATCATCAGACAAAACCCAAACACGACGCCCGCGCTCGCCACCGTCTTGTTACCCGAAAAACATTCGGGAATGAGTTCGGAACAAACGACGGCAATCATCGCGCCCGCGGAAAAGGCGAGCGCCCAGGGCATAAGCCCCGCGATCGCCCCCGCGGCAACGGCGCCGAGCACGCATGCGGGTATTTCCACCGCACCCGACCCCTGCGAAAAGAGAAAGCTGCGCGCGGGGCTCATTCCCTTCATGCGGAGGGGAAAGGCGACGCACATGCCCTCCGGAAAATTCTGTATTGCAATGCCGACGGCAAGTAGGAATGCCGAGAGCAGCGCGCCCTCCGCGCCCGCGCCCTGCGCGAACGCAACCCCGACGGCCATTCCCTCGGGAACGTTATGAAGGGTAACCGCAAAGAATAAAAGCGCATTCTTCTTATCGCCGATCGCTCTAAACTGCATCTGCGTACGGGAAAGCGCGAGATCGGAGAGCACGATAAACGCGCCTCCCAGCAAAAATCCGAGCGTTACCGTTATGTAGGAAGGAAGCGCGCTTTCATATTCGATTGCGGGCAGGAGAAGGGAAAAGAAGCTCGCCGCAATCATAATTCCCGCAGCCGCGCCCGTAAGCGCGGTGAGGAAGGTTTTATTGATGTTTTTGGAAAAAAACACGAACGACGCGCCGAGCGTCGTCATCGCGTACATGAGCAGGGAAGCCAAAAGCGCCTGCCACGCCGCGTCCAAAGAAATAAACCACTGCATTGGTAAGACCCCCGTAAGAGCCGCCGCCCGTATTGTTTTACGGCGGCAGTCATTTTATTCTATGCGGGGCGCGTCAAACGGGGTTCAAAAAAACGGCGGGAAAAATTTCACAAAATTTTCCTCCCGATATTGACAAACGTTCAAACGCATACTATAATATAACCAAACTATTTGGAAACGGGGGAATTTCATATGGCGGCTTTTGGCGTGATTACGCTGATTCTGACGGCGTTTATGCTGATTTTCTATGCGTACATGTTCAGAAAGACCGATCACGACGTTTCGTTTTTCCTGAGCGTCGGCATCATCTCTTTCTTCATGAACCTATGCACCAATGCGGGCGGAGTGTTCGAACTCTGCTACATGTATCTCGGCATCGACGTCTTGTTCCTTGCGCTCGGCTTTGCCGTAAGCACGCGCGGAACGATCGGTTTTTACACCTCTATCGGCCCTTGGTTCAAGGCGACTTTCACCGATACGGCGACAGTCGGTTGGCGCGTTCTTTCCCTGCTCGCCGCGCCCGCGGGAATCGGGCTCTACTTCGGCTGGAACAAATCCAAGCCCGAGCTTGCGCGCGAATGCGGAAAGCTCGGAATGTGGGGACTTCTTTTGTGGCTCGTTCTCATTTGGGCGATTCTCGGCTTGGTTCTTTAACAAAAAAATATAAGCCGTCCGCAGAAAGCGGACGGCTTTTTCGTTATTCATACAAAATATAAGTTCCGCTGAACCGCCATACCCAATCTTCAACGGCGTCGTTCTGCTGCAAATTGGAAAATTCGTTCGGGTAACGATACTCCGCCGAATAATTCCCGACGGAATAACCGTAATTTCCCTTTGCCCTTGCGACAAAGCCGACGAGCATTTTGACGTCGGTGTTACAGTAAACGTTATTATCGAATATCTTCGTCGCATATACGGATATTCACGCACACGCATTTTTGGAATTTGCATTTTTACCGAATTCAGTAAAAGCGCGTACGCAAAAAAAGGAAAATAAAAGAATATCCCCTTGTATTTTATTCGGTTTATTTGGCGTAATCAGTACATCCTTCCTTTCCTAAAAGTCAACCGTTTACAAGCACAACAAAACCCCCGCCGAAAATTCGGCGGGGGTTCTCCGTATTCGTTATGCTTGAAATTTATAAGCCGCGGAAAATTCGTAAACCTCGCCCGCGTCCAAAATCGAGCTTCCCTTTTCGGCGTATTCGGGCACGTTCACGTTGTTGGGAATCGCCTGCGTTTCCAAACAAAATCCCGCGCGCCTGCCGTAGAACGCCGTCTTGCCCTGCTGGTTGAGCCCGTTGCCCGCATAGAACTGCACGGCGGGCATGTCGGTATAACAGCTCATGGTAATGCCCGACTTCTTCCCCGTAACAGTCGCATATTTCACATACTCGCCGCATTTGTTCTTTAACACGTGGCAGTGGTCGTAACCGTTGCCCTGCTTCAAATCGATATCGTCTGCGCCGACGTCTTTGCCGATTTCCTTCGGCGTATTGAAATCGAACGCCGTGCCCTTTACCGCCCTGAACCCGCCCGTAGGAATCATCGTGGAATTGGTGGGCGTAATGTAATCGCAGTCAATCCAAAGCACGTTTTCCAGTGCCGAGCCGCTCCCCTCGCCGTCGATATTGAAATAAGCGTGGTTGGTGAGGTTGATTGCCGTCTTTTTATCGGAAATGGCGTGATAAAGGATCCTAAACTCCCCGTCCTTAAACGAATAGGTAACGCGGACGCTCAGCGTGCCGGGATAATTCTCTTCGCCGTCGGGGGAAACGATACTCAAAACGAGCTCGTCGCCCTTTATCTCATGCGCCCAGATTTTCTTGTCGAAGCCGACCTTGCCGCCGTGCAGGTGGTTTCCGCGGTCGTTGCAATAGAGGTCGTACGTTTCGCCGTCGATCACGAGCTTTCCCTTTTCGATACGGTTGCCGAATCTGCCGATGAGCGCGCCGAGATAACCGCCGTGCTCCTCGTATCCCGCTACGTCGTTGTAGCCGAGGATAACGTCGGTAGGATTCCCGTTTTTATCGGGCACGACGATTGATTGAATAATGCCGCCGAGGTTGAGCACCGTCGCGCGGCGCGCGCCGTCCTCGAAGGTAAAAGCGAGCACCTCGCGCCCGTCCTTGGTTTTGCCGAAACTTCTGCTCGTAATCATAACTATCTCCTTTTCCGCACAAGCGGTTTTCTTCTGTCCATATATTATATCACAGACGGCGCGGAAAGTAAATAATTTTGCGGAAGTTATACAAACTCAAAGTATGCAGAAAAAATATATTCCCGTCGCGGTATTTTTTGCCGTGCTCTTAGTGCTGCTTTCCCACCTCGGCGCAAAGATGGCGGAATCCGCGCCCGCGTTCACCTTCGCCGAGGAACAGAAGCGCGTATATCTCACCTTTGACGACGGCCCGAGCACCGTCGTAACCAACCGCATTCTCGACACGCTCAAAGAAGAAAACGTAAAAGCGACCTTCTTTATCGTGAGCGACCGCGCCGCAAGCCGAAAGGAAACCCTCCTTCGCATCACAAAGGAGGGACATACCGTCGGCGTACACTCCAAAACGCACGACTATTCTCAAATTTATTCGTCCGACGAAGCGTTTTTGAAGGACGTAACCTCCTGCGCCGAGTATATCGAGCGCACGACGGGTATCAAGCCGCACGTTTACCGCTTCCCCGGCGGCGGAACCGCGTCCAACGAACGGAAGAAAAAGCTGCTTCTCGACAGGGGCTTCCGCGTAGTCTCCTGGAATGCCGTCTGCGGCGACGAGGAGATTCCGAACGCCGACGCCGACACGCTCGTAAAGACGGCAATCGAATCCTCCGCGGGAAAAAAGTCGGTCGTTCTTTTATGCCACGATTCGGCGCCGCACAAGGCGACGGCGGAAGCGCTGCCGCGCATCATCGCGTACTACCGCGCGCAGGGCTACGAGTTTTGCGCCTACTGACTTTGCGCCCGCCCATTTCCCGCCGTTCCGCTATGCGCCGCGCAAGCTTGTAGATCTCGGCGATCGGAATAATGGCGAGAGAAAGCCCGAATACGGCGCACCACTGTCCTGCCGTGAGCGGCGTTAAATCGAACGCGTAAGAGAGAAAGGGCACGGCGGCGAGGAGCACGTTGACGAACACGCCCACGGCGACGGTAACGAGCAGCGCCTTGTTTTTGAAGAACTCCTTCAATGTGATGCACCCGCGCTCTTTCCTCACGTTGAACGCATGGAAAAGCTCCGTCATGGAAAGCGTGAAGAAGGCGGCGGTGCTGGCAGCGCCGTTGCCCCAGAAGCTGACGCCGTACACGAACAGCCCTACGACGATCGCCGTCTGAACGAGCCCGAAGAACGCCATATCGAAGAGCGAGCGTTTGGAGAATATCTCGTCGGCGGAAACGGGAGGGCGATTCATCGCCCCTTCCGTGCGCTCCACGCCGAGGGCGAGTACGGGCAGGGAATCGGTGATGAGGTTAATCCACAGCAGTTGGGTGGATGTGAGAAAATGAAATTTCCACAAAAACAGCGTTACGATGAGCACGGAAAGCACTTCGGCAAAGTTGGTGCTCAGAAAAAAGGAAATGGTCTTTTTTACGTTGTAGAACACGTTGCGCCCCTCTTCGGCGGCGTGCACCATCGTGGAAAAATCGTCGTCGGAAATGACCATGTCGGCGGCGTTTTTCGTTACGTCCGTTCCCGAGCCCATTGCGACACCGATATCCGCCGCCTTGATGGACGGCGCGTCGTTCACGCCGTCGCCCGTCATAGCGACGACTTCGCCCCGCTTTTGCAGCGCGCGCACGATTTCCGTCTTGTGCTTGGGGCTGACGCGCGCATACACCGTATAAGCGAGGGCGCGCCGCGCATATTCATCCTCCCCCATCTCGTCCAGCTCCGCGCCCGTTATCACCTCGTCTCGGCTCTTGGCAATTCCTAAACGCGCGGCGATGGCGAACGCCGTTTCCGCGCTGTCTCCCGTGATCATGACGGTGCGGATTCCCGCGCGCCTGCATGCGAGCACCGCTTCCTTCGCGCCCTCTTTGGGCGGGTCGAGCATGGCGGCAAGCCCGATAAATGCGAGATTTTCCTCCTTCACGCTCCCGTCGTACCGCCCGACGGCGAAGGCGAGCACGCGCATGGCGCGGGAGGAAAACTCGGCGATCTTATTCGCTATTTCTTTTTTATCCCGCTCCGTAATCGGGCGCGTTCCGCCCGCCGTAACCATTTCCGTGCATTTTGCAAGGAGCACGTCTGCGCCGCCCTTTACGTAGAGCCTCGTCTTGCCGTTTACAGAGGCGGCGACGCTCATCATCTTGCGCTCGGACGTAAACCCTATTCCGCCGACGGCGCGCGCTTCAAATGCGAAATTACAACGGTCGGCAAATTCAATCAAAGAAACCTCCGTCGGATCGCCGACGTAACCGCCCGCCGTTCCCTTTACGGTGTGGCAGACGCGGATACAGGAAAGCAGCTCCTTCTGCACGGGCGCGCCCGTAAACCGTTCGGAAGGCGCGGAAAAGTCGGTTGCGATTTCCTCCACCGTCATTCTGTTCTGCGTCAGGGTGCCAGTTTTATCCGAACAAATACAGGTGCAGTTACCCAGCGTTTCCACCGCCGAGAGCTTGCGCACGACGGCGCGAGCCTTGGACATGCGCTGCACGCCCATGGCGAGAATGATGGTTACGACGGCACCCATGCCCTCGGGAATGGCAGCAACGGCGACGGCAACGGCGTTCATAACGTTCTGCAAAAAACTCACCCTGTGCGCGAGCAGTCCGCCGATAAAGAGAATCCCCGCGACGGTGAGCACGGTAACGGAGATAATTTTGCCGAGCTTCGCCACCGTCTTATCGAGGGGGGAAGGCACGGCTTCCGCCTTATCGAGCAAGTTGGCGATCCTGCCCATTTCGGTATCCATGCCCGTCGCCACGACGAGACAGCGCGCCCTGCCGCTCACGCAGAAGGTGGAAAAGTGCGCCGTGTTCTCACGCTCGGCAAGCGCAGATTTCTTCACGACGCAGTCACGCTTTTTAACGGGACGGGACTCCCCCGTGAGCGCCGATTCGTCGCAGCGGAAATTTTCGCTTGAAAGCACGCGGCAATCGGCGGGAATCCTGTCTCCCTCCTCCACTTCGACAATATCGCCGACGACCAGCTCCTCCGCGTTTATCACGACGACCTTTCCGTCGCGCACGACCTTGGCATGACAGACGGAAAGTTTTTTCAAACCCGCGATTGCTGCGTCCGCGCGGTACTGCTGCAAAAATCCTACGACGGCGTTGAGCAGAATAATGAAAAAGAGGATACCCGTGTCTGCGAGTTCGCTCTTATCCTTGGTTACGAACGCAAGCACCGCGGAAAGAAACGCCGCGCAGATGAGGATAATCGTCATCAGGTCTTTGAACTGCGAAAAGAACAGCCCCGCAAGGCTGTGCTTTTTTTGTTCCTTCAATGCGTTTCTTCCGTTCCGTTCGAGGCGGTGCTTCGCCTCTTCCGAAGTAAGCCCCTTCTCGCCGCTCTTAAAAAAGTCCAGCGCTTCGCGCGCCGTCATCGCGTAATGTTCCATACGTTTAACGTATGAACCTGCGGACAAGATTATGATAGCGCGGCGGGGATTTCCGCAACAGAAAAACGCGGAAGCAAAATTGCTTCCGCGCCCTTTTTTGATATACGCGCTTAAACGCCCGCGCCGTACTGTTTGCGATAGTCCTTCATCGCCTGCAAGTACTCCCTGCCCGCGATGACGCCGTTTTCGATTGCCTCGATGATGTCCTGCATCGTAACGATGGAATAGACCTTAATGCCGAATTCGTCGTACGCCTCATCCACCGCCGACTTTTCGCCCGTGCCCTTTTCCTGCCTGTCGACCGAGATAATCATCGCCTGAACCTTGACCGCGGCTTCCTGCTTTACCTTGGGCAAAATTTCGCGCAGCGCCTTGCCCGAGGTCATCACGTCCTCGATAATCGCCACCTTATCTCCGTCTTTGAGCGCCTGCCCCACGAACATGCCCCCCTCGCCGTGGTCCTTTATCTCCTTCCTGTCGAAGCAGAACCCGACGTCTACGCCGTGGCGGGTAGCAAGCGCGATTGCCGTTGCGACGGCGAGCGGAATCCCCTTGTACGCAGGGCCGATAAGCGTCTTTGCGTCCACCCCGTGTTCGAGGAAGCACTCTGCGTAATATTCGCCCAGCTGTGCAATCTGCGAGCCCGTCCTGTATTTGCCCGCGTTGATGAAGTAGGGAGCCTTGCGCCCGCTCTTCAACGTAAAGTCGCCGAAGCAAAGCACCTCGTTTTCCACCATGAACTGAATGAACCTCTGTTTGTAGTCGAGCATTTTATTTTTCTCCTTATTTCAATTTAATTTCAACGTGCCCGTCAGCTCGGATATTTTTTTCACGCCGCGGCGGTCGCACCACTCGTTTAAGCCCGCGATGATCTTCGGGCAGGCGAGCGTATCTGTAAAGTTATGCGTGCCGACCTGTACGGCGGTTGCGCCCGCCATGAGAAATTCGATTGCGTCCTCCGCGCACGTAATGCCGCCCATACCCACGACGGGAAGGGAAACGGCGCGCGCCGCTTCGTATACCATGCGTACGGCGATCGGCTTGATCCCCGCGCCCGAAACGCCGCCCGTGTTGTTGGCGATGATCGGCGTTCTGCGCTCGATGTCGATTGCCATGCCCGTGAAGGTATTGACGAGGGAGATACAGTCCGCCCCGCCCGCTTCCGCCGCCCGCGCGTTGACGGCGATGCTCTCGACGTTGGGCGAAAGTTTGACCATGAGGGGAGTATGTCTGAGGCTGCTCTTCGCGACCTTCGTAACCTCTTCGATGCTTTCGGGTCGGATACCGAACGCCATGCCCCCGCACTTTACGTTGGGACAGGAGATGTTCAGCTCGATAAAATCGACCAACCCGTCCAGCCGCGCGCATATTTCGGCATAGTCGGAAAGCGTGCTTCCCGCCACGTTGGCGACGACGCGCGTCTTATTTTTCAGCCACTGCAAATCCTCGGCGATAAACTTTTCCACACCCGGATTCTGCAATCCTACGGCGTTGAGGATGACGCCCCTGCTTTCCGCAATGCGCGGCACGGGATTGCCCGCGCGGGGCGCGAGCGTGAGCCCCTTCGTCGCCGCGCCGCCGAGGACAGAAATATCGTAAATTTCGTCGAACTCCCGCCCGAACCCGAATGTACCCGAAGCGGGAATAACGGGATTTTTCAGCTCTACCCCGCAGAGCGTTACCCTTAAATCAGCCATCTTTGTTTTCCTCTTTTCTTTTGCTTTCTTCGATCAGCGCGTTCAATCTATCGCAAACGGCGGGCGCGTCCGCTTGGCTTTGCTTCTTTTCCGAGCGGCTTTCGGCAATCAACAAAAGCAGACGGCCATACGCTTCCGCGCCGTTCGCGAGATAGGGCAACCTATATTCCTGTGCGCCGATATGGAAAAATAAAACGTAGCGCGCAATCATTCCGTTTCCGCCCACCGTCCGGAAAGAAACGTCCGCGATCTCGCCTATCCTGCAATTCAGAACGCCCTTTTTGGCGCCGTAGATATGGAGCGTATTCCCGTCCCGCACAATCAGATTTTCGGGCAGACGGCGAAGGCGTCGCATGCTAACGGCGCCGTAAACCGTCAGCCACGCTCCCACCGCCATGAATCCCGCGACAGCGGCGTACATGCCCCCGTGCCCGTTTTTACCGATGGCGACAATCAGAATCCCCGCGCCGACCAAAATAAAAAACACACCGAACACGATAAGGATTATCTGAGCCGCGTATAATCCCCGCGATTTCTTTGCAATAACTTCCATTTTACAGCTCCACGTCGTTCATCTCGAACACGGGGCCGTCCTTACACACGCGGGCATGCCTTCCGTCCGTCGTATCGCACACGCATACGAGGCACGCGCCGATGCCGCAGCCCATGCGCTCTTCCAGCGACGCGTACACGGGTACGCCCTTGCCCTGCATTTCCGCTTTGAGGGCGCGGAGCATGGGCACGGGTCCGCAGGAAAGCACGACGTCCGGCTTGACCTTTTCAAAATCGTCTGCAAACGCCCGCACCGCCGTGCCGTGAAAGCCGACGCTTCCGTCGTCGGATGCAATCACGAGCTTGTCGCTCCGCGCAAGCTCGTATTCCATGCATAGCGCGTTTTTGTTGCGGAAGCCCATATACGAATAAATTTCCTTCTTCCCCGCATATTCGCGGATGGCGGAAATGAGCGGGAATATCCCCACGCCGCCCCCGACGATCGCCACGCGTTTTTCCTCTTCCTTTACGTAAAATCCGTTGCCGAGGGGAAGCAGGACGGAGAGTTTCTCCCCGCATTTATAATCGGAAGCGAGCGAGCGCGTGCCCTCGCCCTTCAAGCGGTAGCACACGGTAACGCGCTCCCCTTCCGCCTTGCATATCGCAATCGGACGGCGGAGCGGGCGCGCCCCCACGCCGATCATCGCGAACTGCCCCGCGCGAACGGGAATTTCTTCGTCTGCGGAAAATGTGAGAGAATAGATATCTTCCGCGATTTGTTTGTTTTCGAGAACGGTCGCCGTTACTTCGCGCATATTTCCCCCAATACCGAAAGCAAGTCGGCTTTCATTTCCAGACATGCCTGCCGCGCGGCCTCATAGTACGCGCCGCCCTTCTTTTTGTATGCGCACAGAATTCCGCGCGAGTTGTTGACGATACCACCCATTCCCCCCTTATGGAAGCAGCATTTAAGCATTTCGGCATTGCCGCCCTGCGCGCCGTAGCCGGGTATCAGGAAGAAGGTGTGCGGAAGGCGCTTGCGGAGTACCGCCGCCTCTTCGGGGTGCGTCGCGCCGACGACGGCGCCAACGGCGGAATACCCGTATTCCCCGACGGTGCCCTCGCCCCAACGCTCTACCATATCGCCCATGCACTCGTACACGGTGCGCCCGTCGGCGAGCTTTAAGTTCTGCAACTCGCCCGAAGAGGGGTTGCTCGTTTTGACGAGGACGAACACGCCCTTGTCGTATTTCTTGCAATCTTCGGTGAAGGGCGCGATGCCGTCCGTGCCGAGATAACCGTTCACCGTGAGAATGTCCGAAGGGAACGCCTGCGCCTTTTTTTCGCCGATTTCCGTTTCGCCCAAGAAGGCGGCGGAATAGCGGGAAGCCGTCGCGCCGATGTCGTTGCGCTTGGCATCAGTGATGACGATGAGCCCCTTTTCCTTCGCGTAGCGGAGCGTCTTTATAAAAGTTTCCAGCCCGGCCCCGCCGTACTGCTCATAGTAGGCGATCTGCACTTTGACGGCGGGAACGATATCGTACACGCTGTCGATAATCTTTTTATTGAACTGCCAGATTGCACTTGCCGCGCCAGCAAAGTCGGACACGCCCGCCCGCAAATCGTCGGGAAGGTACTCGAAAGCGGTATCCAGCCCCACTGCCGTGGGGTTCTGCATTTCAATCGTCTTTTCAGTCAGTTTATCGAAAATCATATTATTTCTCCTCGTATTTGATTTCCCCGTCCACGACGGTAAGCTTGACTCTGCCGAACACCTTTCTGCCTGCAAAGGGCGTATTCTTGCCCTTGGATACGAACGCGGCGGGGTCTACCGTCCACTCCTCGTTGAGATCGACTGCGGTAAAGTCGGCGGATTTTCCCACGGCGAGTTCCCCGCCTTCCAACCCGAGAATTTTTGCAGGGCGCGCGCTCATCTTCTCCGCGAGTTGGGGAAGGGAGATAAGCCCCGATTTTACGAGCGCCGTATAAGAGAGCGCGAAGGAAGTTTCCAAACCGCTGATGCCAAACGCAGCGAGATTGTATTCCACGTTTTTGTCGTCCGCATGGTGCGGCGCATGGTCGGTAACGATGCAGTCGAGCGTGCCGTCTTTCAGCCCTTCGAGAATGGCAAGCCTGTCCTTCTCCTCGCGCAAAGGCGGGTTGACCTTTGTATTGGTGTCGAAGGACGAGACGACCTCGTCGGTCAGCGTAAAGTAGTGGGGGCACGTTTCCGCCGTAACAAAAACACCGCGCGCCTTCGCCTCGCGGATGATCTGCACGCCGCTGTACGTGGAGACGTGGCAGATATGCACGGGAATGTTCAGACTTTCCGAAAGGCAAATCTCCCGCGCGATGATGATATCCTCCGCCGCGCGGATGCTCCCCTTCAAGCCGGTGAGCGTGGAACGGAAACCCTCGTTGACGACCCCGCCGTCCACGAGGCCCTTGTCCTCGCAGTGGCACAGGCAGACAAGCCCGAAGTCGGATGCGTACTGCATGGCGAGCGACATGATTTTCGTGTCTTCCACCGTCTTGCCGTCCTCGGAGAGGGCGACGGCGCCCGCCGCCTTCATGGCTCCGATCGCCGAAAGTTCATTCCCCTCCTGCCCCTTGGTGATTGCGCCGACGGGGTGAACCTTACACAGATTTACCTCCTCCGCGCGCGCCTTGATATAGGTTACGACCACTTTATTATCGGTTACGGGCGAGGTGTTGGGCATGCAGCATATCTGCGTGAACCCGCCCTTTACGGCGGCTTTGCAACCGCTTTCGATATTTTCCTTCTTCTCGAATCCCGGCTCGCGCAGATGCACGTGCATGTCGATAAGCCCCGGGAAAACGGTAAGCCCCGAAAGGTCTTTCCCCTTGCCTTCGATTTGCGGCGCGATCTCGACGATCTTGCCTTTCTCTGTGCGGATATCCGCTTTCCTCGCGCCGTCTTGAAAAACGATTTCGGCATTCTTGAATATCATATCAGATTTCCTCCTTGGTCAGCAGGAACAGCATCGCCATGCGCACGGCAATGCCCGAGAGCACCTGCTCCTCTATACGGCTCGTATCGCCGTCGATGAGGGTGCTGGTGAGCTCCACGCCGCGGTTGACGGGGCCGGGGTGCATAACGAGCGCGCCCTTCTTGGCGTGCTTCATGACCTCGTCGTTCACGCCGTAAAAACGCGCGTATTCCCCGAGCGAGGGGAACAGCCCCCCGTGCTGGCGCTCCAGCTGAATGCGCAGCCCCATGACGACGTCGGCGCCTTCCGCCGCCTCCTCCCGCGAGGAGCAGACCTTTGCGCCGAGTTTTTCGATATCCGTCGGAATGAGCGTGCGCGGCGCGTACATGGTTACCTCCGCGCCCAATTTTTTCAGCCCGAAGAGATTGCTCTTGGCAACGCGCGAGTGGCGGATGTCGCCGAGAATGGCAACTTTAAGTCCCTCGATTTTACCGAAGTTCTCGCGCATGGTCAGCATATCCAAAAGCGCCTGCGAGGGGTGTTCGTTCATGCCGTCGCCCGCGTTGACGACGTGCGCCTTAACAGTGTTTGCGAGCAGCCGCGGCGCACCTCCCATGGGATGGCGGATGACGATGACGTCGTTCTTCATGGCGTCGAGCGTCTTACCCGTATCGACGAGCGTTTCCCCCTTCTTGACGGAGGAGGATTCCGCCGCGATATTGACGACGTGCGCGCCCATATATTTCGCTGCCAGCTCGAAGCTACACCGCGTGCGCGTGCTGTTTTCGTAAAAGAGCGTCGTAACCGATTTACCCTGTAAGTGCGGAAGCTTTTTGATGTTCTGACGAAGCAGTTTTTTCATGCTCAGCCCCGTCGTGAGGATCTCGTCGATCTCCTCCGCGCTCAAATCGTACAGTCCGAGAATGTCCTTCCGCTTCATTTGCCTTCCCTCGTAATAGTAAGTCCGTCCTCGTCCGCGCCCAGCTCTTTCAGCTTCACGCGCACGTATTCGGCGCGCGAAGTGGGCACGTTCTTGCCGACGAAGTCGGCGCGCACGGGGAGCTCCCGCCCGCCGCGGTCGACGAGCACGAGGAGCTGTATCTTCGCGGGGCGGCCGAGCTTGAAGATGGCTTCCATCGCAGCGACCGCGCTCCTGCCCGTGTGCAACACGTCGTCGCACAAGACGACCGTTTTGCCCGTAACGTCGAACCCGAGGTCGTTCTTTTCGGCGTCGGGTACGAAAAAGGCGGAGACGAGGTCGTCGCGCGTGAGCCCGATGTCGATGCCCGCGCACGGAACGGAAGCCCCCTCCGCTTTTTTGAAATAGGCGCAAATTCTGTTTGCGAGGATCTCCCCGCCGCGCTTCACGCCGACGAGCACGACGCCGTGTAAGCCCTCGTTCCGCTCTTCGATTTCATGCGATAAGCGGATCACCGTGCGGTGCATACCCGCGCTGTCCATAATAACGGGATTCATTTCTGCCTCCTTTGAAAAAACAAAAGTCCTGCGGGGCATACCGCAAGACTGCAATCAGGCAAATATCGCATGTGGAATACGTCTTGTCGGTATCTCTGTACCGCTCTTAAAAACGACCTCTGTTCAATTGACTTTATTATATCACACTCCTTCCCGAAAGTAAAGGAATTTCAAAAAATTTTCCAAAAAGAAAACCCGCCGAAATTCCGGCGGGAAAATCTTCCGAATATTTATTTGGTCCCGAACAGGCGGTCGCCCGCGTCGCCCAAGCCGGGCAGAATATACCCGTGCTCGTTGAGCTGCCGATCGAGCGTGGAAACGTAAACGGGAATATCGGGATAGGCTTCCGCCACCTTCTGCACGCCTTCGGGCGCGGCGATGATGCACATGAAGCGGATATTTTTGCATCCCCGCTTTTTGAGCGCCGCGAGCGCGTCGCACACCGAGCCGCCCGTCGCCAGCATAGGATCGACGAGGAGCACCGTCTTATGCTCGATCCCGTCGGGAAGCTTGCAGTAATACTCCTGCGGTTCGAGCGTTTCCTCGTCGCGGTACATGCCGATATGCCCGACCTTCGCCGTAGGAAACACCTTGTGCACGCCGTTGACCATGCCCAAGCCCGCGCGGAGAATGGGAACGATGGCGATGCTCTCTTCGGGCACTTTGTACTGCGTGGTAACTTCGAGGGGCGTTTCCACCTGCACGGGCACGAGCGAAACGTCGCGCATGCTCTCGTACGTCATAATGGTGGTGATTTCCTCTATCAGCTCGCGGAACTCCTTCATGCCCGTCCGTTTATCGCGCAAGATGGCGACCTTGTGCTTGATGAGCGGGTGATCGAAAATAAACACATTGTCGTACTGTTTCATTTGTCCTGCTCCTCTTCCGTTTTTTCTTCCTTCTGCACGGTTAAAGGCAGGGAAACCTCTTCCGCCTTTTCTTCGGCGGGCGAAGTGACGACCTCTTCCTTCGCCTTCTTGCCCTGAACGTTTACGAGCAGATTGGTAAGAATGCCGAGAATGAGCGCGCACGCGACTTCCGTTACGACGACGGGACCGATTTTCAGGCTCATGCCGCCAACGCCTGCGATGAGCACGACGGACACGACGAACAGATTTCTGTTCTCGCCGAGATCTACGTTCTGAATCATCTTCAAGCCCGAAACGGCGATGAAGCCGTAGAGCGCGATGCACACGCCGCCCATCACGCAGTCGGGAATGGTCGCAAGGAAGGTAATGAAAGGCGCGATGAAGGAAACGACGATTGCCATGAGCGCCGTTACAAAGATGGTTGTAACGGAAGCGTTCCCCGAAATGGCGACGCAACCGACCGATTCGCCGTACGTCGTATTCGGACATCCACCGAAGAGCGCACCCGCGACGGAACCCACTCCGTCGCCGAGGAGCGTCCGCGTAAGTCCGGGGTCTTTCAGCAGGTCGGTTTCGATGATACTGGAAATATTCTTATGGTCGGCGATGTGTTCGGCAAACACGACGAACGCCACGGGAATATAGGCGACGGCGATGGTGCCGATATACGCGCCGACGCTCCCCGCCGTGCCCGCTCCGTAATCGGACGTGAACAGTTTGAGAAAAGCAAAGTCGGGCAGCCACTGCATCTGGGAAAATTTGGTAAAGTCGATGATGCGCATGGCTTCCGCGCCGGGAATATAGCTGAATCCCGTGAAGATCGCCGCAAGCGCATAGCCCGAAAGGATCCCGATGATAAACGGAATCATTTTCATCATTTTCTTGCCATATACCGAACAGACAACCGTTACGGCGAGCGTAACCAATCCGCAGAGAAGGCAGAGCGCCGAATTGGCGTTTATGACGTAAGCGCCCGTGGCAAGGTCTACCGCGCCGCTCACCGTCTGACCGATCGCGCTTCCCGCAAGGGAAAGCCCGATGATGGCGACCGTCGGTCCGATGACGACGGCGGGCATGATCTTATCGATCCACCCCACGCCCGCAAACTTGACGACGACGGCGATAATCACGTAAACGAGCCCCGCGAACAGCGCGCCGAGGAGAAGTCCGAGATAGCCGAGCGACATGGACACGCCGCCCGCAAACGCCGCCGCCATGGAGCCGAGGAAGGCGAACGAACTTCCGAGGAATACGGGGCTTTTGAACTTAGTAAAAAGCAGGTAAACGATGGTTCCCACGCCTGCGCCGAAGAGCGCCGCCGCGGTAGACATCGTCCCCTGCGCTTCCGTCATTTTGGAGCTCGTAATAATGGGAACGAGTATAGTCGCCGCCAAAATCGCAAGCAGTTGTTGAAGCGAGAACAGGATCAGCTGCGCGGGCTTCGGTCTGTCTTTCACGCCGTAAATCATCTTCATTTGCATACCCTCTCTTTTGTTTATTAAAAACGGATTCGATTCCCTTTTCGGAAAAAATTCCATCCCGTTTACTTTATCATATTTTTCATCCGATTGCAATAGTTTTCCGAAATTTCAAAACAAAAAAATACGCGGCTGACTCCCGCGTATCGATCACGCCCCGTCCGAACAGATTTCCGTAAGGCAAAAGCGCGCCTTATCGCACGAGGTGAGGTAATAAGTAATGCCATTCTTTTCGGTGCGGAGCGGAAAATATCCGCTTCCGTGCAGATGCCCGAATACGGCTCTGCTTACGCCGAACTCTTCAAATAAAGCGGTAAACAGAGTGTCCTCTTTTTTTACGTTGAAGGGCGGATAATGGATGAGGGCAATCAGCTCGTCCCCCTCCGTTCGCGCCTTCTCCGCCGCAGTCAACGCCAGACGGAAGCGCTCTGCTTCGCGCCTGTAAAGCTTTTCGTCGTGCTCGGTAAAATCGGCGCTGCCGGGGCAAGTCCACCCGCGCGAACCCGCAACGATATATTTTCCGATTTTTACGCAGTCATTCTGTAAAAAACAAAAAGAAGAATCGGGCGCGCCCTCGCGCACGCGGGAAATCCCGCTCCACCAAAAATCGTGATTGCCGCGGACAAAAATCTTTTTGCCCTTCAAGGAAGCGAGGGAACGAACGTCGAACAGCCCTTCCTCCAGCTTCATGCCCCAGGAAATATCCCCTGCAATCAGCACGACGTCGCCGTCCGTTACCTTCTCCCCCCAATCGGATTTAATTTTTTCAAAGTGCCCTTCCCAGTTTTCGCCGAAAACGTTCATCGGCTTATCGGCGAGTCCCGAAAGGTGCAAATCGCTGACCGCGTAAATCTTCATACCACGAGTATATCACAATTTTATCTAGAAGTAAAGAAAACCGCTCCCCGAAATTTTACGCCGAAAAAAAAGCGGCTTTCGTAAAGTTCCGAACGCCGCTTTTTTCCCTCTTGATTTTTTTCTTTCGTTCAAACTTTATCCGCCGCATTCCGAACACGCGATACGGAACGATTGTCCGTTCGTAAACGTAAGCGTTATCGCTTCATTTTCCAAATAAACTGTACCTTCGAAACAGACGCGGAGCATATCCGCCACTTCTTCCGTAAATTCCGATAAAGATACTTTCGTACATAACATAAACGTTTCCTCCGATAAAGTTTTTCCGTACGCTGTAAAAATAGTAATCAATAAATTCCGTCGAATTATCGCAAGATAAAAAGAAATTTGTCGAAATAACAGGAAAACGGTTTTCGATTCGGCAAAAAAAACTTAAATTCCGTAAAGTTCCGTATTTTTTGCGCTTGACATTGTTTGCACGATAAGGTATAATAACAACACGAAATATAGTATCCCAACGGTTGCCCCGTTGCCTGCAACGACACGGGCGCAAACCCGAAGTGCTCCGGCAGGTTTCATAAGATAATTTAACTTTATATGCAGGAATCGCCTAGCGGTATGGCGTCAGCTTCCCAAGCTGATTCCGGCGGGTTCGACTCCCGTTTCCTGCTCCATAACAGCGATGCATCGCAGAATAAGACGGCAAACGCCGTCTTATTTTTTTACGTCGGTTTTTCCTCTTCCCGAAAAATATTTCGTTTTTTTTCAGGGTTCTTTTCAAAACACCGCTTTTTTTACATAAAAATTTATTCTATTCGACGTTCAGACTTTTGACAACCGCCTTGCAGTATTCGGAAATCGCGTTCAGCTCGCTTCCCTTGCAGAACATGGAATATCCGCAAGCGGACGCCCTTTCGAGATAATTTTCATTTCCCGTAATAATTCCCGCGCGTTTCCCCGCCTTCTCCGCCGCCCTTTGTACCCGTTCGATTGCACGGAGAATTTCCGCCGCCGCAGGATTCCCCAAACACCCGTAGTCGGCGGATAAATCGTTCGGCCCGACAAACGCCCCCTCCACGCCGTTGACGGAAAGAATTTCCGCCGCGCGCTCCACGCCGCAAGCCGTTTCGATTTGCGCGTATACCTTTACTCTCTCGTTCGCGGACGGCAGGTAATCGTTTATCGGAGGCGGATTATAGAACGTATGCGCGCGCATGGTGGAAATGCCCCGCTCGCCGACGGGGCGGTATTTTGCATACCGCACGACCCGCGCGATATCGTCCGCGCAGTCCGTCATCGGAAGAAGGAAACCGTCCGCACCCATATCCGCAAATTTGACGGTATCCTTTCTTCCGTTGTCCGCGAGCCGCACGATGATTTCCAATCCGCACAACCGCGCGTTCATGATGAAATTTGCGACGGCGGCGTAATCGAATCCGCCGTGCTCGCAATCGAGAATAAAAAAATCAAGCCCCGCATTCTTCATCAACACGGGCAAATTGGAAAACGCGATTTCCGATACCATGATTCCTGCTCTTTTCATATTATTTCTCCTTTCGCCAGAATTTCCAGCCCTTCGAGCGCGTCGCATCCCTCGTGAAAGACGTATTCCGTATTCAGTCTTTTCAAAACCCGTTCGAGGAGCGGACGCCTGTATTTTACAACGCCGCCCGTAACCGAAATTTTACTTCTCCGCGGCAAGCACTTCATCGCGGCGGCGTATTCGCGGACGAGCAATTCTTCGGCGGTGTCGCCCTCGCGGGAAACGACGGCGCCCGCCGGCAAGCCCGTAACCGTGCAGAGCGTGCGCCCGCCGAAATACGGGCGGCTTTCGAAGTCTCCCGCGACGAAACCTTCTTCTACGCAGCACAGCTGCCCCGCCGTGCCGAGATTAAGGACGTACCCATCGAACCCGCGCGCCGCGCCGAGCACCGCCGCCTGCATATCGCCGACGGGGGTAAAAATTTCGCTCTTCCCGAAAAAGCCCGCCCGCTCGACCGAAGCGGAAACGAGCGGCAGGCGAAACCCGCAGCCATCCGCCTCGCCCTTCCTTACGTTGTAAAAACCGGAAGGCGCGACGTCCGTAACGTGCGAACGGTTGACGCCGGTCAGCTTATAAACGAGATAGGAACCGAGCGTGCAGAACTCGTCGAACGCGCACGTCTGCGTCTGTACGCTCAATCTGGGCAGATTGGGCTTTACCGAAACGCCGTATTCGTCGGAAATCGCAAAGCGCGGCTTCTCGTTCCCGCCGCGCGTATCCCGCCAGGAGATATATTCCGTCTGCTCGATTCCGCCTTTCAGGAGCACGTAACCGTGCATCTGAACGGACAAAAACACCCGGGAAGGCGCCGTTCGTTCCATCACGCGGGCGACGAGCCCGAAAATCTCTTTTGCGGAAACCTCGAAAAAAGGAAAATCCGAACGGATCGGAGGCGGAAAGGGGGCGGTGAACTGTTCACCGCCCGCCGCCCACTTGACGTTGGTGCTTCCTACGTCGAGTAATAAATCAGTCATGCTTCCCCTTTTTTTTCAGAAGCAGCGCCGCAGCCGCGGCAAGCGCTGCCCCGCCGCCTGCACCGAGTACGACAGAAGAACCGCAACCGCCGCTTCCTCCGTCCGATTTTTCCTTTGTAACAACCTTTATACGAAGCATGGCGTACGTATCGGAAAGCGACGAAGGCAAAGTCGTCTGGAAGGTAAAGTGATAGGTGCCCGCAACGTCGGCTTTATAGCCGCTGCTGCGCCACGTACCCGTGATCTTGTATTCCGCACCCTTATTGTCCGTTACGGTGAACTCCGTCGGGAGCTTTGCGCGAATATCCGCCGAGGGCGTTCCCACTTCGTATTCCTGCACCCGTTCGTACGCATTGCCGACGGAAACGATTTCGGTATAGGCGGGATTGAGCTTGCTGACGGCAAGTTTGAGGGAAGAGCCCTCGCCGAGCTCGCCCGCTTTGATATCCGCTTCCGTCAAGATCGTGAGGCGGATTTCCTTTTCGAGATAGCGCCCCTTGTCCCAGGTGATATAAATTTTTCCGCCGCGCTCGTACGCGCAAGGGTAAGATACGTCGTCCCGTCCGTCGATTTCCATTTTATACGGCCAAGTATTGCCGTTGTCCTCCGAAAGATAGGCGTAAAGCTGCGCGCGGGAAGAAGTGGTCGCGTGGTTTACAATCAAGAGGTTGCCCGAGGACAGTTGCATGATATGAAATTTCGACCCGGGGCCGATAAACGGTTCGCCCAGATTGATCGCATACGGCTCCCAGGTATAGCCGTAATCGCGGGAAATCGAACGCTCCACGCCCCCGCCGTTCCCGCCTTCCAGGCGGCTCATGAGAATGAGCGAGCCGTCGGAAGCCTGCGCCACCTGCGATTCGGGCCACCTGCGGCTGCTTGCCGCGGCGGAGGAAATATTGGCGCGCACCTGCCAGCTCTTGCCGCCGTCCTTGGAGACGGAAACGCGCGTGGTGGCGATATGCGTATCGCCGGCTTCCTGCTCCGAAGCGATCACGAGCATATCTTTCCCGTCGGAATCCTTTGCTACCGTAGGGGGTTTGTGGAGCTTGGACGCCGTAAAGATTTCCGGCTCGTCGAAGGTTACGTCGGCGACGTCCTCCGCATCGGGATCGTGAAAGCGTATGATCCAGGTACTGTATTGAATGTAGGTCAGGCATAAGTCGTCGCCGTCCGTCCACAGGTTGGGAACGACGCAGCTGACCCCCGTCCGTTTGGGGTCGGGATGATCGACGATAAAGTACGGGTCTACCCAGTCCTTGCCGTCGTTGTCGCTGTACGCAAGCGCAAGGTAATTGAACTGGCGGGGCTCGCCGCTGCCGCCCGTATACCATACCGCCCAAAGACGGCTGCCCGTGCTCACGACGGAGGGAAGCCCCTGCCACTGCCTGTCCTGCGGGGAATACGTTTCGCGCGCGGGCGTGTATTCCGTTTTGGTGCCGTTAATGGTTTCCGTTACGCGCGTCTCTCCGTCGGTGCGGGGGTCGATGAGCGTACTCAAAAGCGTTTCGTCCGCGCGCCTCACCGTTGCGGGCTCGTTCCAGTAATTGACCGCCGCGGCGGCGGGAACGCACGTAAGCGCAGCTCCCGCGGCGGTTCCTGCCGTCAGCCCGCCCGCAAGGACGGTGCACAGCAAAATTTTAGAATGCTTCATTTCAGTCCTCCGATTTTACTTTTTCTTTCTCTTCAAGAGGAGCGCACCGACCGCCGCAAGCGTAATCGCTCCGCCCGCACCGAGCGCGACCGACGAACCGCAACCTCCGCCGCAGCCTCCGCCGTTTCCGTCCGAAGGAGTCGTAGTATCTCCGGAAGATTTCCAGATCGCCTTCAAGGTAACGTCCTTCGCAAGCGAAGAGTCGATTCCGTAGATCCATCTGCCGTTCTCGTCCTGCCAGCCGAGGAATTCGTCCCCCTCCTTTTCCGCGTCGTAGAGCGGGAGTTTGCCCGAGCTTGCATAGTAGACTTCGGGATTCATGTCGCTGTTCGTGCCTCCGCCGAGGTCGTACGTAATATTATAGGCGATTTCTTCGCAGTAGTACACGATGGTTACGTCGTCCGTAACGGTAATCTGAAACGAGCCGTCCGCTCCCACCGTTACGGGAAGGGAATCCCCGCCCGAAGAACAGGTAACCGATTCGATGCGGTAACCCGCATTGGGCGTAACGCGGAAATCGACCTTCGTACCGCTGAGCACGCTTGCGCCGCTGCCGATGCTGCGCTCGCCGATACTGCCCGCAATGACGCCGCCCATTCCCGTGAGCGTAATGAGTTTTGCCTGATAGGGCGTGTCGTCGGTAACGAAACGGACGTTGGAAATATTCACATCGTACGTCTGGTCTGCGGTAAGCCCCGATTTATCGAGATTGTTCATAAACAAGCGCATAACGGGATGTATCTTCGTAGGGAATCCGCCCTCTCCGCCGATGCTGGTAAAGGCGTCGGAGCTAAACGGAATGTAAACCGAACCGTCGAACTCGCCCGATTCGTCGTAAGGAAGGAAGCCGGGAACGCGCGTTCTGACGAGACCGTTCTTATAGATAACTTTGCTCTGATAGCCGCTCGCGATAGAAGTCTGCCAGAGAGGAAACTCCTTGGTATCGCCGAGGGAGGAGTGCGTATCCCCCGCGATTCGGATGGCGAAGCCCGTCTGCGTGAGATTGAAATTTTTCACGTCCATGACCATGCCCTTGACGCCCAGCGCTTCGAAGTCGACGTAGCCGTCCGCTCCGATCATGCTCTGCGGAAGCGTGATATAGAAGGAGTCGTAATCCTTGACCGCGTCGGTACGGGCGCCGATCTTGAAGTCGCCCGCCTTCATGTAACTCAGTTCCGTATAGAGGTCGGTCTTGTTATCCTCTCCCTGTACGGCATAAGAAACGAAGTTATCTGCCGCGGGAGCCCAGATAATCTGGCTGTCCGTAAACTCGGGTACGTCCGTTTCGCTGAATCGGCTCAGAACGCGCATCGTGCCCACGTTAAAGCGCGCGTACGATTTATCCTTGGACGTGGAATAGACGGATACCTTCTCGATTTCCGTAACGCCCGCATAGCCCGAAAGCGGAATGACCGCCGTGCCGTAGAAGCCTTCCAAGTTGGACATCGCGGAAGTTGCATTTGAAAAGCGGATATAACGCTCGGTAATCACGCCGCGGTTTCCGTCGTTCGTCGTCTTTTTGGAAACCTCGCCCAAGCGGTTGATCATGTAATACTCGACGCCCGAATCGCACGGCAGGCCGTTCACTTCCACGTATAACGTTCTCCAAGCCGCGTCGTCGCAGTTTTGCAAATCGATTGCGAGATAGTCGGTTTCCGTAACCGCCTCGCCGATCTCCTCCGTCGTAATGCCGACATTCTGATAAGTGCTGACGCCCGTAAGGTCGGCGACCGTCTTTACGTTGATGCAGTCCATATCCGCCATGACGCTTCCCTTACGGGTATTATACAGGGAATAGGTCGCGCCCTTTTCGAGATAATAAACGGAAGGCGGCGTAGTCGCCTCCTCCGCGCCCGCAGATGCCCTGTCGAACGCAAATCCGCCCGCCGCGATCAGCGTTACCGAAAGCGCGCAGCCGAGAAAGGCTGTCGCAATTTTACGCTTACCGTTAGTTGCCTTACCCCCCCCCTGCGCAAAACGCACAGAGGATTCGCCTGTTGCCTGTTTCATAATTTTCCTCCTTTTTTATAATTACGCCGTAAGCGTATTTACCATAAATTCCAGCAGCTCCGCCGTCTTTGCGTGCGTTACGGCGTAGCACTCCCTTCCGTTCTCGTCGGCAATCGTCATGCCGCGCGCAGGCCCGCCCGTGATTAAGCGCAGCTTCATCTTGTCGAAGGTGAGAAAGTCGCCGAGAAGCGCGCTCACCGCGAGCGGGTCGTGCATGACGGGCACGCGCTTGCCCTTGTTCAGCGTTATGTAAAGCTCCGTCAACCGCCACAGCGTGCCGATATTTCCGTTTTTCAGCCTTTCGAGCTGACAATCGGAAAGCGCGCCGTGCCGCGTAATATCGAACCCGACGAGATAAACGGGCACCTTGCTTTCAAACACGCGCGCCGCGTTTTCCACGTCGCACCTTACGTTCCATTCGGCATACA
The DNA here is from genome assembly GCA_910586675.1 of uncultured Christensenellaceae bacterium. Lineage (GTDB taxonomy): Bacteria > Bacillota > Clostridia > Christensenellales > Borkfalkiaceae > Gallimonas. Next base: position 46,779 of record CAJUJO010000005.1, read on the forward strand.
GCTCGTTCACGCTTCCGCCCATAAAGATGATTCGTCCGAGCTTGTTGAACGCCGCGGGATTTTTTCTGCACGCCGCGCCGAGATTGGTAAACGGCCCGAGCCCGACGAGCGTAACCTCGCCCGGATAACGCTCCGCGCATTCCAGAATAAAATCGACCGCATCCCCGCTTTCGTACGTCTCGTTCTCCATTTCGGGCAGCATCTGCGGAATGCGCGGTTTTCCGTTTCCGCTCAGCGCGCCCGTTTCAAAATCGAGCAATTCGTACTTCATGCACTCGGGAGTATCTTCGCCCGCGTAAATGGGCCAGTCGATGCCCCATTCGCGGAATAAAAATTTTGCAATTTTCGCCCGTTCCTCGGTATTCTTGTAAACCGTGGTAACACCCAAAACGTCGTCGCGGCGGTATCGGGCAAGCAGCGCGAGCGCGTATGCGTCGTCTATGTCGTCTCCGATGTCGGTATCGATGATCAATTTTTCCATCACATTCTCTCCTTACTCGCTGATATTGATATAGTTCGGCAGCGGTTTGCTGTAATCATCGTAATAACCGCGGAGCTTAACTGCGGGCGCGACGTATTCAGGGTCGTTCATGGGGAAGGCGTACTTGATCCCAAGCTCCTCTTTATAAGCCTTGAAGGAGGCATTCTGATAAGCGACCCAGCGCTCGTATCCCTTGTTCTTCGCCTTTTGCAGCGTGCTGTCGTACAGCCTCATTGCCATTTCGTTGTTTGCCGCCATGACGATGGAGGGAAGCGCTTCGATCCATACGCCCTCGATATCCGCCTGCAAATCCGCCATATTGTTGTATACCTTGGTATCCGAAGTATCCAGCTTATAGCGGAAGGGCATCAGGGGATACGTGTAGGGAATGAGCGCGCACTTCTGCTTGTAACGGAGATAGAATTGATAGGTATCCATTTCCGCGCCGTTGACCGAGGAGAGCATGACGTACATGGGATTTTGCAAAAGGCTTATCTGCTTGATGCCCGCGTTATACCAGCCGCTGCCGCTCGCCGCGCCCAGCAGATCCTTCGCCTTCTGCGTCCACTCGACCTGCCCGTACGTATAGGTGTGCTCGACAGGCTTTCCGTTTACGGTAATCGTGCGCGTTTCGCCGGGACGCACGGTGAAGTTGTAATACTCCCCTTCCGTCGCGCCGTAGTAGCATTCGCGCTGACCCTGCTCGCTCAGAAGATAATCGAAAACCTTAACGACCCTGTCGACGCGCTTGGCGTTCTTGGTAATCATGGAAACGCGGAGTCCCCTTCCCGCCATGTCGGTAAGCAGGGGCGCGTCTCCCCGCTTGTTGGTGATTACAACGGGAACGTATTCGTTGGCATCGGTGAACTCGCCCGTCTGTGCGTTATACCCCGCCGCGCTGTATCCCGCAAACGCCGTCGAATAGTTCTGCGGAGAACCGATTACGGCAAACGGACGCCCGTTTTTGATGTGGGTTACGATGTTGGAAACGGAAAAACCGAAGTTGGAGCTTATCAGAAGATGCTTGTTGAACAGGTCGTTCATGAAGCACAGCACCTCCTGAAACTCCTCCGTCGCATACTGATAAACGAAGTTTCCCTCGGCGTCCTCTCTCGGAACGCAGAAGTAGTCCATGAGCGCCGAAAGTCCCGCTCCGATGGAATTGTTGGACGCCTTCGTCAGAAACTCCGACAGGCAGACGGTCGGATTGTCGTTGCCGAGATTGTATGTTTCCTTCACCCAAAGGCACATGTCGATGAAGCCCTGCGGCGTGGTAACCGTCTTGTCCTCGTCGAAAGCGGGATTCTCCGCCTTCTTCGCCGCAAGATAGGCTTCGAGCATGTCCTTGCGCACCTCGATTGCAAGATTCGGAAGCTGGGAATTACCCGTTTGCTCGTACTCCTCGATATCCGCGTCCGCGTAGAAATTGTTGGCTACGCCGTAGCAGTGTCCGTCCGAACCGGCATAGTAGCTTTTCAGCTCGGCGGGAAGCCGTTTCAGAAGGCTGGGCGCGTACGATTCCGCCAGTCGGTCGATCGCGTATACGTAGGACTCCTCCGCAAGCTGGATTCGCGTGGAAAAGTCCGTAATCGTGATGACGTCCGGCAGCGTTCCTGAAATCATCGTCGCAAGCTCCTGCCCGTCCGTCGTGAGCGCCTTTTCAAACTTGATTCTGACGCCCGTGCGCTTGTACACGAGATCGGCGATCTGATAAAAATCCCAATTGGTGGAATCCACCCACCAGCGTATGTTAACGTCCTCGTCGTCGGGGTCGATTTGCAGCCAGCTGTCCTTATCCGCCGTATAATCGGTGCTGAACTCGTCGTAAATCAGATCGGGCGTATCGAGCTGATCGCCGACGTTTTTCACCAGCTTGACGAGAAGCGCAACGATCCCGCCCGCGACGGCTACCGCAAGCACGATCGCAAGAACGCGAATGAGAATCTTCTTTTTCTTTTCATCCATAGAGATAACTCCTTTTTTTGTTTTATTCCTTTACCGAACCGAGCGCGGCGCCCTTGGCAAAATGTTTTTGAAGGAAGGGATACACGCACACGATGGGAAGCATCGCAAGCACCATCGCGGCAAACGACACCGTCTGCGCCGTTACGTTTTCCGAAACGAGCCCGCCTTCCGGCATGGAGGCGTCCTTTATGATTCGCATCAGATAATATTGTAGCGTCCAGATGCTTTCCGCCTTATCGGTATAGAGCAAGGTCGGGAGATACGAATTCCAGTGCATAACGGCGATCCAGAGCCCAACGGTCGCGAGCACGGGCGTGGACATGGGCAAATAAATCGACCACCACACGCGGAATTCGTTCGCGCCGTCGAGCACCGCCGCCTCGCGCACGTTTTGGCTGATTCCGCGGAAAAAGCTCTGCATGACGATCATATTGTAGACGGAATAGAGCGAGGGCAAAATGTACACGAGGAAGTTATTGTATAACCCAAGAATGTTGACGACGAGGAAGAATGGAATGATGCCGCCGCTGAAAAACATCGTAATCAGGTTAAAGGTACGGAAAAACCCCTTGTAAGGCAGCTCCTTCTGACTCATGCCGTACGCCACGCCCGACGTGAACAGAAGCGCAAGCGTCGTACCGATTACCGTGCGCAGCACCGTATTGCCGAGCGCCACCCAAAAACGGCCGTCTGCGACGATCGTCGCATAATTCTGTAACGTGAACTTGCGCGGCAAGAGCCAAACGCCGCCCAGCTCGAAATCATTTCCGTCGTTGAACGACCCCGCGAGCGTGTACAGAAAGGGATAGAGCGTGATGAGCGCCAGCAGGGCGAGCACGAAGACGATGACGGCTTCCCATATATCGAATTTGAACTTCTTTTTCCGTTTGATCTCCATCAGAATAACCCCCTTCCCGCAAGTTTTTTGCTGATAAAGTTGCTCGTCGAAAGCAGGATAACCGCAATGACCCCCTCGAAGAAGGACATCGCCGCCGCAGTGGAATAGTTGCGATACGTAAAGCCCGTGGAATAAACGTACGTTGCAAGCACCTCGCTCTTGGAAAGGTTCGCGCTGTTCTGAAAGACGTAAAACTGTTCGAAAGAGTTGCCCAGAAGTCTGGAAATATTCAGGAGCAGGAATACGGTAATCGTGGGAGCGATCATGGGCAGCGTGATTTTTACCGCCCTGTCCCATCTGCCCGCGCCGTCGATGATTGCCGCCTCGTAAAGTTCGGGACTGATGCCCGAAATCGCCGCGATGTAGATGATCGACCCCCACCCCACGTTTTTGATGAAGGATACGAGAATCATCTTCGTCCAGAAATACTGCGGCATGTTCAAATCGACGGGGTTATCCGGGGAGGACAGCCCAAAGAGTTCGAGCACGGGATTGACGACGCCCGTCGTCATATCGGTCAGCGCGATGACGATGCCGCCGAAAATGACCCACGAAATGAAGTGCGGAAAGTTGGTGATAGTCTGAATCGTCTTGCGCACGTGTTTGCTACGCACCTCGTTGACGAGCAGGGCGAACAAAATGGGCGCGGGAAAGTTCACGAGCAGGGAGAGCACGTTAAGCCCCAGCGTGTTCCACACGACCGACCAGAATTTTTCGTCCGCAACGAGGTCGACGTAGTTTTGAAGCGTCCAGTCCGATTGCAGCATCGCTTGCAGGATATTCAGCGATTTATTGCCGTCCTTTACGGAAAGCAGAATTCCGAACATCGGAAGATAGGAGAATATCAGCAAAAATGCGGCGCCGCACCCCGCCATAAACAAGAGTTGATAATTTCGCGAATTAAATTTTTTGTGAATTTCTTTCAAAATTACACCCCTTATTTGTAAGAATTTTTTGTTTTATTATATATCACGATCATTGTCATTTCAATCATTAAAAAGCGCATTTATTTATAGTTTTCCGACATATATTTCGGAAATATTCCGAAATATCGGTCTTTCACATACTTTTTTCGTTTAACCCGTAGACAAATCCCGATCGGAAATGTTATAATTTCCGTATGATAAATATGAACTATTTCAGCATACGCCATTACGACTTCAAGCGAAAAATAGCGTCGCATCAGCACGATATTTACGAATTCGTTTATTACATTTCCGGCAGCGGAGAAGCAAAGATAGGAGACGCCGTCTTTTCCATCAAGGAGGACTGCTACACGCTTATCCCGCCGCACGTGCGGCACGAAGAAAATCATTTCGGGTACAGCACCGTTTTAATCATCGGATTTGAAATCAACGACAAAGAGCTGCAACCGGAGTTTCTTTTTTCCGCCCTGCAAAATCAGACCATGCGCAATTTGGTTCATTCCATACGAATGGAAACGCGAAGCAAGCCGCTCTTCTACGAAAAAATGATTGCGCTTTACGCCTCGGAAGCGCTTACGCTCATCGTGCGCAATCAGATGAGCCGCCCCGTGAAAAACAAAAACGCAAGCATCTCGTTTGCCCGCGCGTATATCGACGAATATTACATGACGGAAATCAACCTGAAAGAAATTGCCTCCAATGCGGGCTACTGTCCCGACCGTTTCCGCAATATTTTCAAAAAAGAGGTCGGCATATCCCCTAAAAAATATATTTTACAGAAACGATTGGAGCTTGCCGAAAAGATGCTCGTTCAGACGAATAATTCCATGGAGGACATCTGCTTTTCGGTCGGTTTCCAATATTACAGCCATTTTTCCCTTTTCTTCAAGGAAAAAACGGGGTTGTCCCCTCTGGAATACCGCGAAAAAAACTTATCCGAACGGTAAAAAATCGGCTCGAAAGCCGATTTTTTTTCATATTTCCGCATCCACGAAATAGACGTCGTGGCGATTGAGCTCGAAGGAGAACAGAATGCGCTTTCCGTCCTCCGACTGAAAGCCGTCGGGATAAGAAAGCCAACCGGGAAAGGTTACGACGTCGCGGCGGTACCCCCACGATTGCATGCCGTCGTCGCTGATCCACAGCGAAAGAGGCTGCCGCCTGATGTACTGCCAGCCCGTCTGCGGCGTATGCAGCAGCGCAATCCTCCCGTCCGAAAGCGGAATCAGCTTGGGCTTGTTGCCCGGATTGGGAATATCCGTCGGAACGGGCTCGCTCCACGTTTTGCCGCAGTCGGAGGATTCGCTCCTGTAAAGATAATTGCGCGCATCGAAGCGCAGGAGCATGACGAGCCGCCCGTCCGCAAGGGGCGCTATCGTCGGCTCCGACCATACCCACTTGGGTCTGCCGTCGGAAAACCGCAACGGAAGCCGCGCCGCCCGCTCGGACGGTTGAAAATTCATAAAATCAACCGTTGAAAAGGTGCCCGACTCCACGAAATCGATGCCGCTTTCCCAAATGAATTTATGTTCGGCGCGCAGCTCTTTATCCCTTTCCCTACTCACGGGATAACGCTGATAGGGCAAAACGTACCTTCCCCCCGCGCGAATCATGCCGCGCGCAAAGCAGAAGCCCGAAAGCTGCGCCATATCACACTTTTTCGTAAAAGTATAACCGCCGTCAAAGCTGGAAACGGCATAGGAATGCCAATCGGTGAACCTGCCGTCGTGCTCGGTCAGGAATACGATGATTTCCCCTTCCGCAACGGCGACCTCCGTCGCATAGACCGCCCTGCCGTTATCGGGTACGATAAGCTGCGGCTTCGTCCACGTGCCCCCCTCGTCGGCGCTGTGAAAGACGTATACCCTGTTTTCGGGCATGGGCTCGCCCGTCCCGCCGCACTGGCAAACGAGGATAAGCTCCCCGTTCGGCGCGCGCCGTACGATCGCCTCGCAGCTCAACGTATCGCAGTGCACAAGTTCGATTCTGTCCATTTCCTTCTCCTTCCGTCGCCTTTATTATAACAGACGTCGGCGGCGAACGCCATATAAAAAAGCGATAACTTTTTATATGAAACGCGCCCGTTGTACTCACGGAATATGCACAAAAAATGCAAATATTCAATTTTTTATACATAAAGCGCCCGATATTCATATTTTTTATACCGAAAATAAATAAATTTCATAATTCTTTCATATACCGCTCGTCAATAACGCTTGCTTTTTCGCGCTTCGTATGGTAAACTTGACAATAGTTTTAATTATGCGCGCACGCGCGTATCGAAAACGAACGATCACCCCACACTATTTAGGAGGTTCATATGAAACAAACGCAAAACTCTATCTCTATCGAAGAGAACGACGCAGTCTGTACAAAGCGGCGCAGCACGCTGTACGCGAAGATTGCCGCAATCTTCGCGCTTCTGCTCACGCTCGCATTCCTTATCCCGCTTGCAGCTTGCGGTCCCGGCGGTTCCGGGGAATTCATCGACTACACGGTTACCGTGCAGTCGTACGGCGGCATAAAGCTCAAAGACGTGGAGGTGGAATTCTGGCTCAACGGTAAGCGCGTAGAGCACGAGAGCACGGACGCGGACGGCATTGCGAAGATAAACTATGAACAGGGCACGTACGAAGTCCGTTTAACCAATCTTCCCGAAGGGTATATCCTCGAAAAGTACACCATTTCGACGGATAATCCCGACGTTACGCTGAGCCTCCGTTCTTCCGTCGTAATGAAGGAGCCCCCGCGCGGACATATCTATTCCGTCGGCGATGTTGCGTACGATTTTACGCTTCCCGACATAAATAGCGGAAACCATCAGCTTTCCGAACTTTTGAAAGAGAAAAAAGCCGTTCTTTTGAATTTTTGGTACACCACCTGCACTTGGTGCATTAAAGAATTCCCCGTCGTTGCGGAAGCTTACGAACCGTATAAGGACGATATTGCCGTACTTGCAATCAATACCTATCCTTCTGATTCTTTGGATAAAGTAATACAGTTTGCCGATTTACATTCGGATTGGGCATTCGATTTTATTAAAACGGACGTTTCGTTCTTTAATTTATACGGCGGAAGCGGCTATCCCCATTCGGTCATTATCGACCGTTACGGCATGATTGCCCACATTGTTTCGGGCGCGATTACGGAAAAAAGCACGTGGGATTTCCTGTTTGAAACTTACACATCGGACGATTACGGGCCGGATATTAGCCACGAAGAAGACATGCACCCCAACGTCGACATGCCTTCTTCCGAACAAATCCAAGCGGCTATCAACGACGAAAGCTTCCCCTTCGGTTATTATCCCGACGAGAACGAATATTCCTGGCCCTGGATTATCTCCGAAGACGGAACGAGCATCAAATCGTCTAACAGAGACAAAAGAAGTTCCTTCGCTATTATATATTCGGACGTAACGCTCGACGGCAACAGCGTAATTACCTTCGATTACAAAGTTTCTTCGGAAGAAAACGCCGATTATCTTTACGTGTTTATCTCGCTCCCCGACGGAACGGACAACATGGTGATCCATCAATTCTCGGGCATTATGAAGGATTGGAAAACCTGTTTTGCATACGTTCCGTTAAAAGCCGGCACCTACCGCCTTGCGCTCTGTTATCTGAAAGACGGAAGCTCATCGGAAGGCGACGATACGGCGTATGTGCGTAACATGCGCATCTGCAATATCAACGATATCAACGAGACGACGTATATCAAGCGCCAGTGCGCAAACGATCGCAAAGCCGACAATTCCGGCTACGAGAGCTATATTACCCCCGTTTATAACGAAACGGACGGTTACTACCATCAGGGAACGGAAAACGGCCCTCTTATTCTTGCAAACCTGATGAGCGGTAATACGAATTGGAGCAATTTCAGCGTTTTCGAATACATTGCGGACGAAACCTGCACGCTTTCCAACGAAGACAAAACAAAATTTACCAATCATTTCGTCAATGCGAAAAACTCCGTCGTAGGGTATGCCCCCGTCGATCAAGAACTTTTCTCGTTGTTGAATAAACTTGTCGTATATGTTGCCGAACACGATAACCGCAATCCCGACGCGAGAGAATGGCTAGAAATCTGCCTGTATTATCAGCACTACGGCCCCGGCGAAGAAATGGATAATCCCCTGCGCGGATTATCCCCCTCTTTGGCTTACACGGCATACGACGTAACGCATGACGACGGAACCGGTACGGGTACTCCGGAAAATCCTTATAAGAATTTTGTGGACATCGACAGAATAACGACGCCACGCGGCAGAGTTTTCAAATATGTTGCAAAGGAAAACGGCGCATATGAAGTTAAAAGCTATGCCCGCGAAAAAATCAGCGAAGACGACGTTCCTTTGGAAGACACATACGTTTGCATCTACGACGCAAAGGAACGGCTTATTACGTCGAACGACGACGGCGATCTGGAAGGAAAGGACGTTCATTTCAAAGCCTATGCATACTTTGAAGCGGGTAAAACCTATTATATCGAAGCGGCTTACAATATGCCAACGGATTTAGACAGCTTTTACTTCTCGATAAAGCGGGTCGGCGACAGGTACGAATATTTGAAAGAAAGTGCGACCAACGTCTATCAAGCGATTTATGACGAGAACGGCGAAGCAACGGGTGAACTGGAACTTGCCGACGCTATTACGGAAAAATATAATGAAGAAGACGGTCTCTATCACAAAGTAAATGCGAACGGTTCGTTCGGATCGGCCATCTATATCGATTTTACGCATACTACGTTCTATCTTCAAAGCACTACCATTTCCAACCTTCTCTATGTTTACGACAAAGAAGGCGAAATACAGTACGAAACCGACGGCGTTACTCCCCTTCTCCCTACCTTTAAGGACGCTTCGGGTAAAGAAGTCGGCTGGTTCGACTTCTCGCAGGATAAAGATCCTACCGGCAATCATTACGGACCTAACTACGATTTCACCGAAAAGATGCGCGAATATCTTGCGCAAGCGAAAGCGGTAGGAAAGGACGATCCGAAATACGGTTTGGTTGCGGCCAATCAAGAATTGGTTAATATTCTAAAACTGTTTACGGCACGGGAAGACCGCAAGGACAAAGATCCCGAAACAGGCATCAGTTTCGACGTACCTAATGCCTGGTTGGCTCTCAGCTATTATTATGAATGGGTAGACGAATCTTCTATCCTTCCCGACGAAACGGAATAAACGCAAAATCAAAAAAGCGGCGCAAAATGCGCACTTCCCATAGGGAATTAAAAAACTAAATTATTAAGAGTTATACTTTCAAGCAAGGACAAAAGCTCTCGAACGATATGTTCGAGAGCTTTTTACTACAAACCTTTTAGAAAGATAAATTGAAATTTAATTTTCAATTATAATAATAATGTCGTATGCAGTAGAACATTCTTCTTTTGATAATTTTGTTTCATTGACCAGATACTCTATTGCCTCATCTTTGCTATCAAATTTTTTTAATATATCTTTTACCTCTTTAAATTTATCAATAGCAACCCGAATTTCGGTGTTCATAATTTCTCGCCTCACTTGTAAATTATTGTTTATCGTACAATTATTATATCACGAAAAATGAAAGAACGCAACCGATTGAATTTTGCGGGAAATATAAAACATATCTATATCTCACTAGGCTACGAGTAGCCTAGTTCGTCCACAAAAAAAAGTACAGAAAAGGCATAGCCTAACGCTATGCCTAAATCTTTATTATTTGCGTCTTATTAAATTCCCTATGGGAATTACGGTAATCAAGCGCCGCTTTTTACTTGCGGAAAACAACGGATTTGCTGCCGGAATTTTCCTTTTATAACTTACATTTATACATGATATCTTACTTTTTTATGAAGAAACACTCGAAATTTCTTGCATAAAAAATATTTTTATGATAAAATATAACACACCGTCCGAATCGGAAAATATCCGAGAAAGCGGAACGGCTTAAATCTATACGGAGGCAATTTATGAAAAAACTTTGGCAGAAGCTCGCGCTTCTTGGCACGCTTCTCTGCGTTACGCTCTCGTTCGGCATTCTCGCCGCATGCGGCGAACCCGAGGGCGGAACCCCCAATCCCCCCGACGGCGGCGACAAGGATACGGACATCACGTATACCGTATACGTGAAGCTTCCCGACGGCTCGCCTTTAACGGACGAAAACACATACGTGCAGTGGTGCACGCAGACAGGCATGTGTTATACGCCCGTTGCCCTCGACGCAAGCGGAAAAGCTTCTTATAAGCTGGAACCGGGCGTTTACGACGTGCACGTGCTGTTGAGTGCCGCGCTGGAAGAACAGTACACCTACGACGAAGACGCTTACAAAACGACCGCGGCGGGCGGCGATATCACCATCACGTTGAGCAATAAGGCGCCTACCCCCCCCCAATTCGACGAGCCGACGAAGGGTACGGGCACGAAGGATAGCCCTTACTACGTTACCGCAGGGCGCTACTGCGCGTCTCTGACGGAATCGGCAAAGACCGCTTATTTCGCGTTTGCGGCGGAAGAAGCGGGCGTATATACCCTTTCGACGGACGGCGAAATTGAAGCCGTATTCGGCGGTGAAGCGCTGACAAGCGGCGAATTTACCGTGGACGCGCTCCAAATAAACAAGCGGATCGAATTTACCGTAACCCTGCAAGAAGGCGCAACGTATCCCGCGAAAGTCCCCGTCGTGTTCGCACGCAAGGGTAATATTACGGTAAAACCGGAAAGAGAAGAAAACGTTCAGGCAAACGAATACTCCTTATATATCGACGCAATCGAAACGGAGTTGAATAAAGTCGGATTCGAAGCGACCGTAGTTCCCGACAACGGTTTTTACCGCCTCGGTACGAAAGACGGCGCGTACGTGCTCGTTCAAATCAAAAATGCGGTATCTCCTCTTACGAAGGCGCTTAACGCGCTGAACGACGAAGATTATATCTTTGAAACGGACGAACACCCCGACGACGTTTCCTATCCCGTTATCACAAAAAATTACAATCTTATGATTAACGGCGACCCTACAAACAATATTACGGGATATACGCACGTTCTGAATTCGGACGGCGTTTGCATGCTGACCGAAGAGCTTGCGCAGTTTTTGAAGCTGTATGCCGAAGCCAATGCGGAGGCAATCAAGGGGAGCAGCGATATTCCCGCCGACGCGCTTTGGCAGTTTGCTCTCTTCACCTATGCGCCCGCAACGGAGATCGACGTTGACAAACTTTACGACGAAGATACGGGCAACCCTACGGGCGATCCGATTATGCTTACGGCGAACGTACCCGCGGGCGGAAAAGTTTTCTATTCCGTTGCAACCCGTTGGGACGGCACATTTACGGTAGCTTCCGATAACACGAATGCAAAAGCGATTTACGCAGGAAGCGAATATGCGGAGAACGGATTTGAATTTACCCTTACGACAGGACGCGGAACGACCATATTCGCAATTACGACAGCGGATAATACGGCGGCGGAAATCACGTTTTCCGTTTCGGACGCTTCCTCCGGCAGCAGCGAAGGCGACGGTACAACGTTATATCCGTATATTGCAGAAGTCGGCACTTTTACCGTAACCGGTACCGAAGCACACCTGTGGGACGGCGTATTTTACACGTTTACGCCTACGGAAAGCGGAACTTATAAAATCTCTTCGACTAACGCCAATGCTTGGATCACTTCCCCTAACGGACTTTTCGACAGTATGGGCGAGGGCGCAGGTTTTGAACTTACCATTGAATTAGATGCAGGAGAAATTTACGAGTTAGCCTTTAATCATCAAAGTACGACCAACAAAGATCCATTCACGTTTAACGTAACAATAGAATTAGTTACCGCATAACAAAAAATAAAACAAACCCCGACTGAAAAGCGCAATTCCCATAGGGAATTAAAAAACTAAATTTTTAAGAGTTGCACTTT
>CAJUJO010000006.1 GCA_910586675.1 uncultured Christensenellaceae bacterium
TTAACCTCTTTTGAACCACGCGACTATCGCGTGGTTTTCGTTATACAAAAAGCGCGGACGGCATAATCTGCCGTCCGCGCTATGAAAATAAAAGAACCGCTTACAGCAGCATGAGCAGAATGCTGACGAATTGCAGCGCCGTTCCCGCAATATCGAAAAGGTGCCATACCGAATGGAAGTACTTCACCTTTTTGCCGAGCGCGAAAAAGACGATGCCGCCCGTATAGGCAAGTCCGCCGCCGAGCAGCAGCCAGAAGCTCGCAGCCGACAGCACGTTGACGAGCACGCCGAATCCGAGAACGACCATCCAGCCCATGACGAGATAGAGCGCCATAGATATACCCTTCACGACTTTATTGTTCATTGCAATCGCGTTCATGGTGATTCCGCCGACGGCGCACACCCATTCCACAATGAGTATGGTCAGCCCGACGGGCGTTCCGCCGAGCGCAATCAGACAGTACGGCGTATACGTTCCCGCAATCAGTAAAAATATCGTGCAGTGATCGAAGATACGCAAAACGCCCTTCGCCCTGCCGCTCGGAAGAAAATGATAGAGCGCGCTCATGGTATAGAGTACGACGATACTCGCGCCGAATACCGACATCGCTATCATATTTACGGCGCTCGGATAGGCGAACACCATGCCGACGATCCAGGCGATCAGCCCTAAAGCGCCGCCTACGATGTGCGAAACGGCATTAAAAATCTCCTCTCCCTTGGAATAAAAGGATTGAAAACCCTTCTTTTTCTGGGGTTCCCCGACGGGAAGATATGTTTTTACGGTCTGTTCCATATGCGATACCTCGCTCAAAAGTCTACGTTTACAGTATATCCAAATTCGTGAAAAATGTAAACCTACCGTGTGCAAGGCTTGCACTACTCTTAAAAATGTCCTTTCTATCGCAAAAAAATCCCGCTCTACCGCAAAAAAACTCCGCTCTACTGCAAGTAGAGCGGTTCTTTTTACCTTTTATTCAATATAATGATGACGGCGGCGATAACGATCGCAACCGCGATCCCGACGGCGTAGCACACCGTCTTGATTTTTTTCATTCGCTTGCCGTCGGAGGGACGGTAGCCAGCGGGGGTAAGCTCTCCGCCGCAATGCGGGCAAGCCGTCATGTGGTCGAGCGCCTTTTTGCCGCAATGCGGACAGATAACGGTATGCCTATCCATGCGCGCCTGCCTCTTTCGGCGGCGGGCTTCCTCCTTCTCCGCCCTGTCCTCGGAAACCGTATTCTTTTTCATGGCTTACATGCTCTCGTGAATGGTGCGCGAGATGACGTCGTCCTGCTGTTCCTTGGTCAGCTTGTTGAAGTTGACGGCGTACCCGCTCACGCGGACGGTGAGTTGGGGATACTTTTCGGGATGCGCCTGCGCGTCGAGCAGCGTTTCGCGGTTGAACACGTTGACGTTGAGATGATACCCGCCGTCCGCAACGTACGCGTCGAGCATGTTGACAAGATTTTCCGTCTGCTGTTTGGACATAAATTTTATTCTCCTTTTGTTGTAATTTGGTATAAACGCTATTTAATTTTTGCCGCGAGGAGGGTTCCCCTCCGCTGCGGGACTACATTTGCGCAATGCTTTGCGCTTATTGTCCGATAACACGACCAAGCGGGTGCGGCTACGAACGAATTAAAACAACGAAGCCCTCCGCTCACGGCATTTTGTTTTTCAAAACAAAATGCGTGAATCTACTACTCGTCCTTCCCCAGCGACTGCGGCGTGATGGAAAAGGTGTTGGAAATGCCGTCGCGCGCGGAGTCGTAAGGGAGTTTGGCGACCGATTCGAGCGAAGCGAGCGCGCCGTGCGTATCCCGCCCGTGCATGGGATTTGCGCCGGGCGCGAGCGGCTCTCCCGCTCTTCTGCCGTCGGGCGTGTTGCCTGTGTTCTTCCCGTAAACGACATTGGATGTAATGGTAAGAATGCTCATCGTAGGCACCGATTCGCGGTAGGTGTAACGGCTCTTTATCTTATTCATGAACGTCTTGACGATCCACACGGCGATGTCGTCCGCCCTGTCGTCGTTGTTGCCGTACTTGGGATAATCGCCTTCGATCCGGAAATCGGTTACGATGCCTTCGGCGTTGCGCACGGGATATACCTTCGCGTACTTGATCGCCGAAAGGCTGTCCGCCGCGCAGGAAAGCCCCGCTACGCCCGTTGCAAAGAAGCGGCGCACCTGCGTATCGTGAAGCGCCATTTCCAGCGCCTCATAGCAATACTTGTCGTGCATGTAATGAATGGTATTGAGCACGTTGACGTAGAGCCCTGCGAGCCAGGTCATCATCTGCTCGTACTTTCTCAAAACCTCGGCATAGTCGAGCGCGCCGTCGCCCGAAACGGGCGCGAATTCGGGGGAAACCTGCATGGGCAGCCCCGTCTTTTTATCTTTGAGCAGCTCGTCCTTGCCGCCGTTGATTGCATAAAGCAGGCACTTCGCGAGGTTTGCGCGCGCGCCGAAGAACTGCATGTCCTTGCCCACGCGCATACTCGAAACGCAGCACGCGATGCAGTAGTCGTCGCCCATTTCGGGGCGCATCAGATCGTCGCTCTCGTACTGAATGGCGGACGTCCGAATAGAGATTTCCGCGCAGAAATTTTTGAACGATATGGGGAGCCGCTTGGACCAAAGTACCGTCAAATTGGGCTCGGGCGCGGGCCCGAGGTTGACGAGCGTGTGTAGAATACGGAAGGAAGTCTTCGTTACCAGCGTCCTGCCGTCCGTACCCATGCCGCCGATCGACTCCGTTACCCAGGTCGGGTCGCCGCTGAACAGCTCGTTGTATTCCTTAATGCGCATGAACTTGACGACGCGCAGCTTCATGACGAAATGGTCGATGATTTCCTGCGCTTCCGATTCGGTAATTGTTCCCTCTTTCAAGTCGCGCTCGAAATAAATATCGAGAAAGGTGGAATTGCGCCCGATGCTCATCGCCGCGCCGTTCTGATCCTTCACGGCGGCGAGGTAGCCGAAGTACAGCCACTGCACCGCTTCGCACGCGGTTTCCGCGGGGCGGGAAATGTCGAACCCGTATTCCGCCGCCATCTCTTTGAGCGCTTTGAGCGCCTTTATCTGCTCGGCGAGCTCTTCGCGGTCGCGGATCTTATCGGGCGTCATGTCGCCGTCCAGAAGGAGCTTATCCTTCTCCTTTTCGGCGACGAGGAAGTCCACGCCGTAGAGCGCGACGCGGCGGTAGTCGCCGACGATGCGCCCCCTCCCGTAGGTATCGGGAAGCCCCGTGAGAATATGCGCCGAGCGCGCGCGCCGCATTTCGGGCGTGTAGGCGTCGTAAACGCCGTCATTGTGCGTCTTGCGGTAGTGCGTGAAGATGTCCTTGACCCGCGGGGAAATTTCAAACCCGTACATGTTAAGCGCCTCTTCCGCCATGCGGATCCCGCCGAAGGGCTGCAACGCGCGCTTAAAGGGTTCGTCCGTCTGAATGCCGACGATTTTTTCCAAAGATTTGTCAAAATAGCCCGCCTTATGGCTGTTCACGCGGGAAACGATTTCCGTATCCGCGTCGTAAACGCCGCCGCGCGCGCGCTCCTCTTTCGTATAGCCGAGTACGATGTCCCACAGCTTTTTCGTCGCTTCCGTCGCGGGGGCGAGAAATCCCGAATCGCCCTCGTATGGCGTATAGTTGCGCTGAATAAAGTCGCGGACGTCCACTTCCTCGTTCCATTTTCCGTTTTCAAATCCGCGCCATGCCTGTTTCGTCATAATTTTTCTCCCGTGATTACCCGCTGTGGGGCTCATATAAACGCTTTTTTTCATGCGCCCTTTCGGCTCTTTTCCGCCGCGTCGCGCTTGCAGTAGGCCCGCTACGGCTTCGCGCGAACGCGGCGAAAAATATTTCGAAAAGCTCTATGGAAAAAAGCTTGCATTTTGCGCAACGGAAGCGGCGAGGGGAGCCGCCCGAAAGGTCGTGCAGTCGTATCGGATATACGGCAAACGGCGTTTCGGGCGGATAGACCGTCGATACGCACGCAAAATGTGTTCAGCTGAGGCTCACAGCGGGTACCGCTTCGCCTTTGCTTCCAGCCAAACTTCCAAAATTTCTTCGGGCTGATAGCCCGCACACCGCGCAATCTCCTCGCCGTCCTTTAAGACGAGAACGGTGGGAACGCGCTCTATGTTGAGCCGCCTGACTTCCGCCGCGTTCGCCTCGTTTACTTCCAGCATGCGGAGCGGCAGCCCCAATTTTTGCGTTATTTTTTTGAGGACGGGCAGAAGGGATACGCAGCCCGCGCAGCCTTCGCCGCTCACTTCCAGAACGGAAAAACCCTCTTCTTTCATACCGGCTCCTTTTCGTACTCGCCCGCGCGAAGAATTTTTTTGGCGTTTTCCACGCGCGCCTTCTCGGGCGGCTTCACGCCCGCAAGCGGATAGAGCATGCCCAGCTTTTCGTATTTGACTTCCCCCATCGTATGGTAGGGGAGCACTTCCACCTTTTCCACGTTGGAAAGGGTATCGAGGAACGCCCGCAGGCGGTTGAGCGCCCCGTCGTCGTCGGTGATGCCGGGAACGAGCACGTGCCTTATCCACACGGGTTTTCCCCGTTCGCTTAAATAGTTCGCAAACGAAAGGGGTGCCGCGTTGCTCCTGCCTGTGAGCGCTTTATGCGCTGCGTCGTCGATATGCTTGACGTCGAGAAGAAACAAATCGGTCAAAGACAACAGTTTATCGTACTTTTCATTCTTTCCGTTTTCGGGGAAACATATTCCCGAAGTATCGACGCAGGTGTGAATATTTTTTTCTTTGAGCAGGGTAAACAGCTCGACGAGAAAGTCAATTTGCAGGAGCGGTTCCCCTCCGCTCACGGTAACGCCTCCCTTTTCGCCGAAATAGCTCTTGTATTTGAGGACTTCCCGCGCGATCTCTTCCGCCGTTTTTTCCTCTCCGCCCGAAGGCTCCCAGGTGTCGGGATTGTGGCAGTACCTGCAGCGCATGGGGCAGCCTTGCAGAAAGACGACGAAGCGGATTCCCGGGCCGTCTACCGTGCCGAACGATTCCAACGAATGAACGCGCGCCATACTACCTCCCGCTAGCGATAATAAAAGGGCAACTTCTACCTCTCGATAAAAATTGCCCAGACGAACGGCGTTACGTCCTTACGGTTCCACCGCGGTGCTCCGCGCTTCGTCAGTTGCCGTAAGGGGCTTGAATTGACCTTATCATACCATGAGGCACTATGTTTGTCAAGCCGAAAAACGCAATTTGCATGAAAAAAATTTTTTCGTCCGTATTTTGTGCGATTTTCGACGCAAACACAATATCTTGTGGTGTAAAGGAAAATTATTCCAAAATATTGTGTTAGCGCAGCTCCGCGTCCAAAACGTGCTTCAATCCCGACACAATCTTGTTGAAGAAGGTATCCGCCTGTTCGGGCGAGATGGGCTTTTCCGCTTTTTCATCGGGCGAGAAGGTGAGGCGGAAGGCCATGCTCTTCTTTCCCGCGCCCAGCTTTGCGCCGCGGAACACGTCGAACAGCTCGACGCGCTTTACCGCCCTGCACGCGCGGCGGATACACTCCTCCGCTTCCGCGCAAGATACCTTTTCGTCCAGCACGACGGCGAGATCGCGCTTTACGTCGGGGAACTTGGGAAGATTGCGATAGGAAATATCCTTGGCAAATTTCTTTGCAAGCGCCGCATAGTCGAGTTCGGCAAGGTACGCCTTCTTTTCAAGCGCGAGTTCCTCCGCGACGGAAGGGTGAAGCTCGCCCAGCCAGCCCACCTCTTTTTCACCGAGCATAACCGCCGCCGTAACGCCGGGATGCAGGAAGGGCTTTTCCGCACGGACAAAGCTCAGCTTCAAATCAAACGATTCGGCAATCGCCTCCACCGCGCCTTTGAGGTCGAAGAAATCGCCTTCGCCCCACAGCCCCAACACGGCTTTTTTGCGCTCTTCGGGAAGCTGATTTAACGGCAACTCTTCCGCGAGATAGACGTTTGCAAGCTCGAACAACCTGCCTTCGCCGTTGCCCCTGCGCACGTTGCGCACGATATTGGCGAGCATGGACGGCGCAAGCACGGTTCGCATGACGGACAAGTCCTCGCCGATGGGGTTGAGAATTTTTACCGCCTTGCGTTCGGGCGCGTCCGCGGGCAGGCGAAGAAGATCGAAATCCTTGGGCGAATAGAAGGAATAATTGCACGCTTCCAAGAACCCTTCGGCTTTGAGCGCGTTTTTGAATTTGAGCTCCGCTTTCTGCGCGGCGTTCCATCCCCCGCGCGTTACCTGCGCCTTATCGAGGAAGGTCGGCGCGATGTGCTCGTACCCGTACATTCTGATGACCTCTTCGGCGAGATCGGGATACCCTTCCACGTCGTCCCGCCAAAGCGGAACGCCGACGACGAGATTTCCGTTAACCTTGTCTTCATGCACGGCAAAAAGCAGACGCGTTAAAATCGCGTTCACCTCTTCTTTCGGCACTTCGATGCCCAAAAGCGCGTTGATTTTTTCGTACGTCGTAACGATGAGTTTCGGAGTCATATCTGCCGCATTCACGTCCGAACGGTAATCGGTGGGCGTGCCGCAACCTAACAGCTGCACGAGGTGCAAAGCGCGGTTCATGGCAAGTTCGGGCGTGAACGCGTCCATTCCCTTTTCAAAGCGGGCGGAAGAATCGCTCCTCTGCCCCAACGCGCGGGAAGTCTTTCTTACGCTGTCGCGCGCGAATTTCGCCGCCTCGAAGAACACTTCCTTGGTCGTATCCTTGATTTCGCTGTCAAGCCCGCCCATGATCCCCGCGAGAGCCACGCCGCCCTCTCCGTCGCAAATGAGCAGATTTTCGGGCGTAAGCGTGAACTCCTTTTTGTCGAGCGTTACGATTTTTTCACCCGCGTGCGCCTTCCGCACAACGACTTTGCCTCCGCGCAGGAAATTGCGGTCGAACGCGTGCATGGGCTGCCCCATTTCCAGCAAAACGAAGTTGGTAATGTCCACCACGTCGGAAACGGAGCGCAGCCCGCACAGCGCAAGGCGGCGGCGCATCCACTGCGGCGCTTTGCCGATCTTTACGTCCTTTACGTAGTGCCCGATATAGCGCGGGCAGAGCGCGGGCTCCTTTACCTCGACGGGTATAACGACGTCCGTCTTTGCGGCGGTATACGAAGTATCGGGCATTTTGAGGGGCGTTTTCAGCACGACGGAAATTTCCCGCGCCATTCCTAAAATACTCTGGCAATCAGGGCGGTTGGCGGTTACGGAAATATCGAAAATATAATCGTCTATCCCGACAATCGGGCGGATATCTTCGCCCTCTTTCGCGCCGTCGTCCAAAATGAGAATACCGTTAAATTCCGCGCCCTCGTAAAAGTCGTCGTTGATGCCCAGCTCTTCGCCCGAGCAGAACATTCCTTCCGAAGCGACGCCGCGCAGCTTTCCGCTCTTGATTTTCTGAATGCCGCCCTCGTGCAAGACGGTCGCCCCGTCGAGCGCGCAGGGCACCTTCGCCCCCGCATAAACGTTGGTAGCTGCGGTGCAGATTTGCTTGACCCCGTACTTGCCGCAGTCCACCTTACACACGGTGAGCCTGTCGGCGTCGGGGTGCTTTTCGGTCGAAAGCACGCGCCCCGCGACGACGCCCGTTACGTCCTTTCCGAGATAGATAAGCTCTTCCACCTCGAACCCGCAGGAGAAGAGTTTTTCCTGCAATTCTTCCGCGGTTACGTTGATGTCTACATAATCTTTCAGCCAACTGAAAGGCGCTTTCATATAATTTCCTCCGAGTTTACAAACGGAATTTCCGTTCCTCTGTTTTCTAAGTTTTTTGAGACTGCGCGCAAAGCGTTTCGGTCTTTCTCCGTTTGCCGCATACTTGCGGCTTATTGTCCGTATCCCGACAAATAGGAAAAAGGTTTATCCGACACGTGAACGCCCGTTCGTATCACGGAAATTTTCCGTTAAGGAAAATTTCGTGAATCTAAATTGTGCGCGTCGCAAAATCACACTTTTGCGTAAGCGCCCTCAATTTGCCGCATACTTGCGGCTTGTTGTCCGACAATGCGACCAAGCGGGCGCGGCTATCGGAAATTTATAAAATAAAAGCTCTCCGCTCACGGTAATTTGTTTCAAAAACAAATCGCGTGAACTCAGTCCTTGAACTGCTCCAAAAAGCGCACGTCGTTTTCGGTGAGCAATTTGATGTTGTTGATGCCGTATTTGAGCATGGCGATGCGCTCTATCCCCATGCCGAACGCAAAACCGGAATATTCGTCGGGGTCGATGCCGCAATTTTTCAGCACGTTGCGGTTGACCATGCCCGCGCCGAGCACCTCGATCCAGCCCGTACCCTTACACAGCGAACAGCCCTTCCCCCCGCAGGAAGCGCAGGAAACGTCTACCTCGACGGAAGGCTCCGTAAACGGGAAGTAAGAAGGGCGCAGGCGCGTTTTCGTATTCTCCGAAAACATGACGCGCGCGAACTCGCCGAGCATGCCGTGCAAGTCGCACAGCGTAATATTTTTATCCACGACGAGACCTTCCATCTGGTGGAACATGGGAGAGTGCGTCGCGTCGTCGTCCGAGCGGAACACCCGCCCCGGAGAAAGAATTTTGATGGGCGGCTTTTTGTTTTCCATTACGCGGATCTGCCCCGCGCTCGTCTGCGTGCGGAGCAGGAAATTATCGTCCGAGCCCTCGGTAACGTAAAAGGTGTCCTGCATGTCGCGCGCGGGGTGGTCGGCGGGCGTGTTGAGCGCCGTGAAATCGTAATACTCCGTTTCGATCTCCGGTCCCTCGTACACCTCGAACCCCATTCCCGCGAATAGATCGACAAGCTGATTTTTGACGCGGGTTACGGGATGAAGCGCGCCCTGCTTGCGGTGCCTGCCGGGCATGGTAACGTCCAGCCGTTCTTCCGAAAGTCTGCTTTCCAGCTCCCTCTTCTTCACAACGCTCTCAAGCGCGGCGAACCTTTCTTCCAGCTTTTCCCGAAGGGCGTTGATTTTTTTGCCGAACGCGGGGCGTTCTTCCGCCGCAACGTCCTTCATGCTCTTCAAGAGCGCGGTAACCTTGCCCGCTCTGCCGAGGAACTTCATTTTTACCTCGTACAAAGCGCGGCTGTCCTGCGCCGCGGAAGCCTCCTCTTCCGCTTCCCTTGCAATGATCTCCGTATCGTTCATGTTTTAACTCCTCTCCGCAAACGCGGCTTTTTTGAATAAAAAACGCCCTATGCCGTTGCATAGGGCGGAAGCTCCGCTGTACCACCTATCTTCGCGCGCAATATTTTGCGCGCCTCGTTGCCCCTTAACGCGGGAAAACGGCTCCGCTTGAAGTTCCGTTCGGCGGGCGGCTCGCGGGGGAATACCGCGCCCCTTTTCCGGAAAACCTTTCAGCCTGCGGGCTTCCCTCTCTTTTGAAAAAGCTACGGCGCGTCTGTTCCGCATCAATGCCTTTGAATGCGTTTATTATAGACAAAAATCGATTGCTTGTCAAACGATTTTGCGCGAAAAAACCGCCCGCATGCTTGCGGGCGGCGAAATATACCAAACGTTTTACTGCCAATCGCAGACGTTAACCCATTTTGCGAGGAACTCCGCTTCGCCCGGCTTATTCTTCACCGACTGCGAAGCCGCGACGATGGGCAAAATCTTTTGCACGTACTGAACGGCCGTATCCGTCTTGGCGCAGAACAAGCGGAGATATTTTTCCGCAATTTCGTCCTGCCCCTGCAGCTTGAACAGAAGATACGTTCTCGCCGCATCCGCCGACCCGTTGCCCTGCGTTGCGTGCGCCCAGTCGATAATATAAGGCGTTCCGTCCTTTTTAATGATAATATTACTCGGCTGGAAATCTCCGTGGCAGAGCTTGTTATGGCGGGGCAACCCGTCGAGGCGAACGTGCAGGTCGTACCGCACGGACGCGGGAAAGGAGCTTGCCGAAATTTTAGAATGCATCTTGTCGCGCAGGTGCCCCAAAAGCGGACACCTTTCTTTGCTCATTTCAATTTGCAGATTGACGAAAAATTCCAAATATTCGTCCGTCTTTTCAGGGTGCTTCTTCATAAGGGATTCCAGCGTATCCCCCTCGATGTACTCCCAGGTTACCGACCACTGTCCGTCGATGACGGAAACTTCCAGAATTTTGGGAACGTTCAAAGAGGTTTCTTCCACGCGCGCCTGATTGGTCGCTTCGTTAAGAATGCCCGCTTTGGAGTACGTGCCGTCGAAGCACTTGACGAGCTTGTCGCCGTCGCGGTACACCTTCTTGCCCGATCCCGTGTAAATGAGTTCCATAAAAAATTCCTCCTTATCCGCGGGGAATTATCCCGCAATGATTTTCCGTTCTTATTATATACGATAATCGGCAAAATGTAAATACCCTTTTTCAAAATTTATTTTTCTTTCTTATTTTTATGACGCAGAAGAACGAGTACTACTTATAGTTTAATAAGATACAGATATCATAAAACTATATTGAAATTTAACAAGAAATTGCTTGCTTTTATTCGCGTTTTAGAATATAATATACACGTTACTTCCGAGGTGTAAATATGTTGAGTTTTATATCGGCAAAAGAGGCGGCGGAAAAATGGAATATATCGCAAAGGCGCGTTTCAATTCTATGCAACGAGCATAGAATTGACGGCGCAATGATGGTCGGCAATATGTGGATCATTCCGAGCTCCGCAGTAAAACCTGTCGACAAACGAACCGTTCGATACGAAAAAAAACAAACTGCACCATTAAAACCGTTCGTAAAATGGGTGGGCGGCAAAGGTCAACTCATAAGCGAACTCGAAAAAATGTTACCCGATGGCAGTAATAAGGTTTTAACAAAATATTGCGAGCCCATGGTCGGCGGCGGCGCATTGTTTTTTAATATACTCTCAAAATACGATTTTGAACAGTTATATATAAGCGATATAAACGCCGAACTGATAAACGCATATCAAATGATTAAAATCAATGTTGACAGCTTGATTAAAAAATTACAAGAAATGCAAATGCTGTTTTGCCCTATGGACGAGAACGGCAGAAAATTTTATTACTATTCGATTCGCGATAAATTCAACAATACGCAATTATGCGAAGCAACGGCGATAGAAAAGGCGGCTTATTTTATCTTTTTGAATAAAACCTGTTTTAACGGTTTGTACCGCGTAAACCGAAAAGGACAATTTAACGTACCTATGGGCGCATATAAAAATCCTATGATTTGCGATGAAGAAAACTTGCGGAACATCAGTAACGCTTTACAAAATGTAACGATTGTTTGCGGCGATTATTCGCTTTCCAAACAGTTTATTGATAACGACACTTTTGTTTATCTCGACCCGCCGTATCGTCCCCTTTCAGAAACTTCGGCATTTACGGCTTATAACTCCGAAACCTTTGACGATAACGAACAATTCAGACTGGCGAAATTTATAAACGAGATAAATGCAAGCGGCGCAAAGGTAGTGTTAAGCAATTCCGATCCGAAAAACGTTAACCCCGAGGATACATTTTTCGACGAACTATATAAAAAATACCGAATCAAGCGTATATCGGCAACCCGTATGATTAACAGTAAAGCCGACAAACGCGGAAAAATAAACGAATTGCTTATATGCAACTAAGGAGAAAATAAAATGAATGAAGTCAGCAATTTTATAAATAGAATTAAAAATATCAGCGGTAATATGACGGATTTGAGTATTGATAAAGCACGATTGATTATAAAAGAAATTAATGAATTTTTGTTTACAAACTATGAAGATATAGGAACGACGGATATTCTAGGGAATAGTTATAAATATTTTTCTGATTTTCATAAATTTTGGGAGAAAAATCACAAAGAAATATTAAACATTCAAATTGACGAAGAGAAATGCAGGTTAGTAGCTGAAAAATTACACGAAGTATTTGTAAGAACAAATGGAATTGTATTTCGAAAAATATATGATACAAACGGACTTTGTGCAGAAGATATATGCAAAGTTAGAATACTGACTGCGAATCAAGATTTTAGAGGTTCACGCAGTTTTAAGCAATTATCCGATGTATTTATAGACGATGGTAGCATTTTCGATTTAAATAAAATATTTACAGATCCGGAATCGTTTGTAAAAGATATAGGTATTACTGGGCTTTCGCAAAATGACAAACGAGTACAATACGCAAAAAATATAGCAAAGTTTATTCTTGATAATCACACTACGCCGTATGAAATTATTCATTGTTTTGATAATAATGTTAAAGAATTCAAAAATGCTTTAATATGTTCGAATTCCGGTTACGGTAACAAAAAAGCCGATATGTTTATAAGAGACATGATCGTGTTGGGCATATGGAAAGATATTGTCGGTTTTGATCAAATAGATGTTGCCAGCGATATTAATACCATTAAAGTGGCATTGCGGACAGGAATTATGTTTAGTGCAATTCCGCTTGTTTCAAGTTTTTTAGATATATTTTGTTACCAGTATTCATATGTAGATGAAATGAACGCCAAAGCATGGCGAAAAGTTTGGAAAATATGGAATAGTAAATACCCCGAAGAAACTATTGCGAGCCCTTGTTTGCTTGATTACTTTGTGTATAACGTAGTCGGTAAGCAATTTTGCAAACCTAATTTATTTTTATTTCAATGCGATGAAGAAAAACATCGATTTTTTTGGCATTCGGGTAGAAACAAGACCTGTCAAATATGCTACAAGAAAGGAAAACATAACTACGCTCATTCAATTGATAGAATAATGCCGTGCGAAGGAGAGCATGGTGCTGTGTTTTTTGAAAAATCCGAATTTTACCGCTCCAATGTTGCATCACCGAACTACGATAATTGTCCTTTTAAGAGTATATGCGATCAAAATAATTGCAAGGAATTACAGCCTCCCGCATCAATCAGTATATTGGGACAAACAGGATGGACAAACGCTTATGCAAAAAAAGAAAACGGTGGAGGAGGAATAATGGGATAATATGTCGAAAAAAATTCCATTACAACCCGAAAATTTTGAACTTGAAACAAATACGGTATGGGCGTTCCCCAATCGTGGGAAATGGGCGACCCACGACGCAAAATATCGCGGTAATTGGTCGCCGTATATCCCGCGCAACGTTATATTGCGCTATTCCCAAGAGGGTGATACCGTTTTAGATCAATTTGTCGGCGGAGGCACAACGGCAGTCGAAGCAAAATTGACGCACCGAAATTTTATCGGCATCGATATAAACCCTTCCGCAATAGAAATAACAAAAAAGAAATGTGATTTTGATTTTGAAACACAGGCAACCATTGCGCTTACAAACGGCGATGCGAGAAAGTTGACTTTATCCGATAACTCTATCGACCTAATTTGTACGCATCCGCCGTATGCCGACATTATTCATTACAGCGAAGGTATAGACGGTGATTTGTCGCTTTTACCTATGAAGGATTTTTTATTTGAAATAGGAAAAGTCGCCGAAGAAAGTTATCGCGTTTTGAAAAAGGACAAATATTGCGCTATTCTTATGGGCGATATGCGAAAAAAAGGAATGGTACAACCGCTTGCATTTGAAACGCTGCGTATCTTTGAACTTACAGGTTTTCGGACAAAAGAAATCATAATCAAAGAACAACACAACTGCAAAGCAACGGGTTATTGGAAAACAAACAGCATGAAATATAACTTTCTTTTGCTCGCTCACGAATATTTATTTATCTTCAAAAAATAAAAAAACAAGCCCGCGCTTTTCATAAAGCGCGGGCTTTTCCGTTCTCAAATTTATTCCTCTTCCTTACTGCCGAAGAGCGCTTCGTCCAAACAGCTCAGGCGATCCAAGAGCTCTTCCAGCCGCGCGCCCTCTTCCGTGGAGGAGAGTTTCTCATTCTCCGCGCACAGCCTGTGCGCCACGAGCAGCTTGCGCGAATAGACGATCGTCAGCGCCAAAAATAACAGCGCCACCCCGCCGAATACCGCCGTTAAAACGACGGGAACGATCGTCGTCGTGCGAACGATATAGCTTGCGCTCACGAATATGCCGATAAGCGCGAGCACGAACGCGCCCAAAAGCCCGCCGAAGCGCACGAGATAATATTTTCTGTTGGCAGCAAACGCCGCCCTGCGCTTTTCCTGCGCCTCGGTTACGACGGGGCGCAAGGGCTCGATTTCCGCGAGCAGCGCCTCCCGCTCGGCGTTCAGCTTATTCCCTGCGCGCCCCAAGACGAACGCACGCGTTTCCTCGTCCGACTGCGCGAGAGCGAGCGCGTTGTCCTCGTCATAAAAGGGCTCCGTGTCGGTAAAGTCGGACGTGCGCGCCGTCCACAGCCCTCGCTGCGCCGCGGCGCTGTCGGGCACGTACACGAGCGCCTGCGCGTACAGGCTTTCCGCCTTTGCGTAATCCTTCGCCGCATACGCCTCTTCGGCAAGCGCGACGAGACCGTCGTGTTCGCGCCGCGCTTCTTCCGCCGCGCGCTCCCTGCGCTTTAACTCCGCTTCCAGCTGCGAGGGTGTAAGCCCGACGAGATCCTCGTCGTATTCGTCCGTTTCGGGAAGGTCGAAAACAATCTCTTCCTCGACGGCTTCCCCGCTCTCTTCGGCGAGCGCGTCCTCCGCGTCGGCAATGCCGCCTTCCGCAGTGCGCTTTATTTTGATCTTGCGCGAATCCTCGGTGTCGATGATTCTTTCTTCCATGCCTTTATGCTCCTTCCGCCGCCCGTCAAAGGGAATAGGGCGAACGTAACGTTATCTTGTTTTCCTGCGCGGGAACGCCCCGCAGCACGTACGTGCGGAACTTGCCGCGGTAACGGCTCTTCGCCCATTCGCAAAGCTCCCGTTCGGGAAAGAGGGCGAACACGGCGCTGCCCGAACCCGTCATGCACGCCGCAGAGGGGCTGAACGAGAGCGCCTCGCGCATCGCCTGCTCCACGTCTCCGTTGAGCGCTTTCGCCGCGGGATACAGGTCGTTGCCGAGCGAAAGAACAAGCTGTCCGAAATTGCCGCGGCAGACGGCTTCCGCCGCTTCCCCCGTGCGGGAAGAACCTTTTGTCCCAAGCTCGTCAAATTTTTGATAGCACGCGCCCGACGAAACGCCGCTTCTCGGCGCGATCAATAAAAAATGAAGCGTTTGGGAAACGTTCAGCCGTTCGATCTTTTCCCCGCGCCCCGTAAGGCGGGCAAACCCGCCCGCGAGCATGTACCCCGTGTCGCTGCCCAAACCGTCGGCAAGCGCTTTGAGCGCCGCTTCGTCCTCGATTTCGTACAGTTTTGCAAGCGCTTTGAGTACGCCCGCAGCATCCGCAGAAGAACTGCCCAAGCCCGCGCCCGCGGGAATGTTGCGGTAAACGGTAATATCCGCGCCCGCCGTTTTGAACGCGCCGACGAAATGCCGCGCGGCTTTATATGCGTTGGTCTCTTCGGGAGCAAGGCTTTCGCTCCCCATGCCGCGCATTGTTACGCGGACAAGCCCGTCCTTCCGCTTTTTTGCGACGACGCGGTCGCCGAGATCGACGGAGCAGACGAGCGAATCTATAGTATGAAACGCGCCCTCTCTGCCCGTGATATCGAGCGTGAGATTGAGTTTAGCGGGCACTTCCGCCCTTGCCGTATTCATAGCGGTATTTTACCACACGCCGTGCCCGTTTGGCAAGCCCTTTCGCGCGGAGCGCCCTATTTCTTTGCAGCGAGCCTGTACCTTTTCTTGCGGTTGTACGTTGCAACGAGACACGCGCGCTCGTAAGACAAGTCTACGAAATATTTCATCTTGTCGTCCGTGAACGTGGCGACGTCCAACGTGCTCTTATAGGGAAGATGTTCGGGTTTGCAGCGGTATGCCGGCACGACTACTTTCTTGTAGCGGACGCGCAAAAACCTCGTCGTGATCATGTCGCAGCGGAAGGTCATTTTCAATCTTCCTTCCAGCTCGAATATTTCCGCGAACGTGTAGAGCTTCGACCGCGCCGAACTCTTCGCCTTGACCACGATATAGTCGGGTCCGAACGGATAGCATATCTGCGCCCTCGGCTTCTGCAAGCAATATTCGATCAGCTCCTCTTTTGTCATTTCCGACTCCCGCCCGTTTTATACTTCCCCGGCATAAAAACGGTTTTATCCCTCGTTATCGTTCTTACCCCGATTATACCATACCGCGCACGGTTTTACAAGCGGAAATGCGGATATAAAAAAGCGGAAACCGTAAACGGTTTCCGCCTTTCGTTATAAATTCAAACTTTTTTTGCGGTAGATGACGACGCGCTGCCCTTCCTTTACGGGGAATTCGATGTCGGGATTGTTCGCCGAAACTTCCTCGGGCGATTTACCCAGCCGTTTGGAAAGCTCCCATAGCCCGTCGCCCGCGCAGGGGAGATATACGCTGATCGCGCTGTCGCACACGGGCAGGAGCGCGCCCTCTTCCGCCGCCGTAACGAGACGGGCTTCCGTCCTGCGCTTTTGCCGCACCGTAATTTTAAGCGTGGCCTCCGCGTCGATCTCCCCTTCCTGCCGCTGGCGCGCGGACATGCCGCAGGCGAGCACGGATACCGCGCAATCGCCCTCCGCCTGCGCGGGAACGGAGAAGGGAAGGCTCATTTCCACGCCGCGATGGGAGCCGTCGCTGCCGAGCACCATGAGGGTCGCCATAGCAACGCCCTCGATGCGCTTGCCCTCCGTCGTATTCACCAGGTTGGCTTCCGCGCGTTGGAGCGTTACCGCCTGCAACGCGTCGGAAAAATCAACCGCGGAAGAGAGCGCGGCTTTTCCCGAAATGCGCTCGGTCATGCGAGTCATCTCGCCCGCGCCCGCGCTTTCCAGCTTGCCGTACGAAAGATTGACGGTGTTTTCGCAGGAAAAGGCGTCGGTTACGCAATCGACGGCGATTTCCTCATACACGCACCCTTCGGCGTTGAGCGCGAACTCCGCCGAAATCTTACACTTACCGCGCCCTTCGTCCGCTTCCGCGCGGAGCGCCGCGCCCGACACGGTAACGTTTGCATCCGCGCGGCACCCGAAGGAAGCCGCCTCGCAGGGAATTTCGATATTGAAAGGAATCAGACGCTCGAAGGAAACGAGCGAGTTTTCCCCTTTCAGCGCCAGCACGCAGAGATTGATTTCGCCCTCGGCGCGGAGCGTGCCCGTTTCGCACGTTACGTCGGTTACGTTCACCGTTTCGGCATGGAGAAGAATATCGCCGATAAACTCCGTTTCAAATTCGTCCTCGGCTTCGGAAGCGCCGCCGCACAGGTGCGCGCACAGCACGTTGACGGGCTCCCTGCGGCAGACGAGATCTCCGCCCGAAAGATATTCAAAGTTCTGTTCGCCGTACAGCGAAATATCCGCGCCGAGGAGCGCCGTTACGAACACGCTCGCGCCCTCTCTGCGCACGGACACGTTATCCACCGCGACGGCGACGCGCGCCGTAAGCGCGGGGAAGCACCTGTCGTCCTGCGCGCGGGCGGTGAACTCCACCCCCTTTTCCGCGCGGCAGACGCGCTTTTCCGCATCCTCGTACACGATGAGGAAATGCGCCTTTCCGAAATAGCGCACCTCTCCGTTCCCCGCTTCCGCGCCCGTGAGCACGGCCGTCGCATGGGCGGAAAGCACCGTTTCCGCTTCTCCGCCGAAGCGGCATTCCACCGCCGTCTGAGCGTTCAGCTCGCAAATTTTTCCGTATCCGCGGAAGGTTTCCGTCTGCGTTTTCATCATAAAATTTCACTCCCGATATTTTACCCGATACCAACCCCGGGAGAACACAAAAGCGCGCGACGGCTTTAACCCGCTCGCACGGCGACCGAACACCCGACGGTTTTACGCAAAAAATTTCCGCATAGTTAAGGCAAGCGAACGCAGCCGTACAAGCGTACCGCAAGCGAGCTTAACGAAGGATATGCCGAGATTAACGGTAGAATTGTGTCCGCTTAGGGTTGATATCGGGGCTTCCCTTCATTGTATGCGCAACGCATTTCCGATATGCGGAAAAAATTCTGTCGTATCGTGCAAAAGGATAGGGAAACAAGGAGTATATTTTCGGGCGCAACTGTCTATGATTAACATATGATTAAACGGAATAACGATATTCAACAAATCAAGCAGACCATCGCCGATTACTTCCGCACGCAGGTGGACGTAACCGTCAACCTCGGCAGAAATAAAATTCTGCGCTTTTGCGGGGAGCTTTCAGGCGTATATCCCGCCCTCTTCACCGTAAGCCCGAACGACAAAGCCTTCCTCGGCAAAACCTCTTATTCCTATGCCGAAGTGCTCTGCGGGAGCGTTTCCGTACGCCCCGCAAAAAAAGCGGAATAATTCTCCGCACAAAAAAGGACTGCCTTTTCAAAAGGCAGTCCTTTTTCGTTTTCGTTAAATGCCGAAATCGGGAAGCGTGTAACTCGTCGCGCCGTATGCCGTTACGGTGATTTCGTAATACACGGTAATTTCTTCCCCGTCCTCGTTGCCGACGACGGTCATCTGCTCGGAAATCAGTTTGCCCTCCTTGAAGCTTACCGTTACCGAAACGTCGTAGCCCGGCATGTCAAACTCGATTTTTCCCGAATAATTCTTGTGTTCCGCGCTGTACGCGAACGCCGATTTCTGATCGGCGAGCGCGGCGATGTAGGCATCGTAAATTCCCGTATCGTCGATGAAAAGATCTTCGCTCTCCGATTTGTGCCAGCTGTCGCTATAATAACGGTAACAGTAATTTTTCCCGCCTTCGGAAACGGAGTACGCTTTTTGCGTTTTTCCTTCGTTCACGGTAACCGTCTGCATTTCCCCGCTTTCTAAAATATACATCGTATAGTCCACATAGGAATCCAGCCCTTCTTCCGTTTCGCCCTCCGCATGAGACGTTACCTTGATTGTGCAGTTCGTCGTCTTTAAGTCGAATGCCGTCGTCCATTCCGCGTCCGTTACCTCGGCGCGGAGCGCGGTCTGTCCGCCGCCCCCTTCCTCGCCGCATGCCGCAACGCCGAACGCGCACAGGGAAACCGCCAAAATTCCCGCAATTGCAAAACATTTTTTCATAATCACTCTCCCGTATTTTTTATTTCTATTATACCCCCCCCCAGCATTTGTCAAGCGTTTTTACGTACGACTTGCAAATTACGGCGGCGCAAGGGGAACGCCGCCGTCAACCGATTGCACCGCCATGCGCAATCGGTCGGTTCGGAGAAAAAAACCGAAATAAAAAACGAGCGGATTTTTCCGCTCGTCGTTCTTTCAAAATTATCCGCCGTATTTCGCTACGTTCAGCGCGGAAGATAACTCCCGCATCAGTCTTTGCGCTTCTTCCCTTTTCGGCTTTAACTTTATCGCTTTATATTTTCCTTTCGCACTCATATTTATCATATCGATGCGGTTAGCGGGGATCTTTATGCTGATGTAAAATCCGTTTCTTATCTTAAAAGCTCCGCTTATCAGGCAATACAGCGCGATCACAGCATAAACCGCTATAAAAACAAATAACAAAACGATGCTCCAAACGGAGATGCCCTCAACGTCGGTATCGTATATTAAATTCGAGATGTTAGAAAAAAGCATCCCCGACACCTCTACCAAAATAAAACCGATGATGAACAACAGCACGCTCGCAGGTTTGAATCGAATGCTTACGCCGCCGATTTCTTTTACGTCGATCGAAGTTACCGATTGGCGGCGCTTGCTGTCTACCGTGCTGATAAGCCGCCTGTCCGTAACCGTAACGGTAGCGTTGATCTTTCTCTTTTTGCAGTACTCTTCGGAGTATATTATCCGTTCGTCCGCATATAATTCAGGCGCCATGACGTTACACCGCCGATTCTTCCGCTTTTAATACCAGCAAAGAAAGACTTGCAACTACGTCCTTTGCGGCGTTTACGTCCACCTTGATCTTCTTCGTGCCGCCGCCGAAAAACCAGCCTATAACGGGAATTCTGGAAATCCAGCTGTCGCCCTTTACAGCGCTTACGCCGACAAGGCTATGTTCTTGGGACGGCGTGTAGAGCGAAACGGACAGAGCCCCCCTTTTGAAAAAGAAAAACCTTCTCTTCATTTTGAAAGACACCGCCACGCCGTTGACGTCGTTCAAATCGAAATCTTCGCGGAAGCATTCTTGTTTCGTTTCATAAGTGGAAATAATTTTTTTGTTCGTAACCGTAAGATTGTATGTACCCTTGGTGAGAAACCACCCCTTCAATTTACCGTAGTCCCACGATTTCAAAACTTTTTCTCCCTTCAAAAGCGCCAAATCCATACAACATTTTCTCCTTTTTTCTATTCTCTAAAATCTATTATAACATGCCCCCCCCCGTATGTGTCAAGCATTTTTTCCAAATTTTTCCTGCTCATCTGAAAAGTTATCCCCTTCTCCGACGATAGCCTTTGCAATTTGAAGCATTTCCTGTAAAATCGTTATGCATTTTTCAAACGCTTGAAACGTATGATATGACAGAGAATATTTATATAGGAGATTTTTTATGGAAAAGAACAACGCGAACACAACGGCGCCTGCGGCACCCGCTGCGGCTGCGCCCACGGAAGAAGAAATTTGCGGCTCGGCAAATATCCTCGACGTCGTACACCTTAAAAACCTTGTGGAAGACCTTACCAAACTCTACGGCACGTCCGTCTGCACGAAGGTCGCAAAAGACAAAAAGGTTTCGGCGGAAAAGCGGCTCATCGAAGCAATTCGCGCCAACCTCGACCGCTACGAAGGCTAATTAGAAAACGCTTTCGATCGCGACCGAATCGACTTAACCAAGAAAAAAAGGGCGCTCCGAACATCCGGAGCGCCCTTTTTATTTTACGTTATTATTCTTCGTCCTTACTTTCCGCTAAATCTTCGGGGCTGAGATCCGCCGCCGTTTCCTCGGGCGCGGCGACCTCCGCCTCTTCGTCCTTCTCCGTTACGGCGACCGTTGCGACCACGCCCTCGCGCAGGTTCATGAGCCGCACGCCGCGCGTGTTTCTGCCGATTTTGGAAATGGCTTCCGCATGCATTCTGATGACGATGCCCGCGGACGACACGAGCATGACGTCATCCTCGTCGGAAACGAGCTTCATATTGACGAGCTTGCCCGTCTTTTCGTTGAACACGCCTGCCTTGATTCCCTTACCCGCGCGCGATTGAACCCTGTAATCTTCGGGATCGGTGCGCTTGCCGTAGCCGTTCTCGGACACGGTGAGAATGTCGTACCCTTCGCGCAGAACGAGCATATCGACGACGGCGTCGTCCCCCGTGAGATTGATGGCGCGCACGCCCATCGTATCGCGCCCCATCGTGCGCGCGTCCGATTCGGCGAAACGGATGCACTTTCCCGAACGGCTGGCAACGACCACGTGGTCGCCGTTGCTGACAAACCGCACGGCGATCAGCTCGTCGCCCTCGACAATTTTGATAGCGATCTTGCCGCTGCGCATGATGCGCGAAAACTCGCTCGTCGCCGTCTTTTTGATAAGTCCGTTCTTGGTCGCCATGACGAGGTATCCCGTTCCGTTCTCTTCCACGGGAAGGAGCGCCGTGATTTTTTCGCCGGGGTTGAGCTGGACGATATTGACGATCGCCCTGCCGCGCGCCGTGCGGTTGGCTTCGGGAATCTCGTATCCTTTAATGGAATAGACCTTTCCGAAATTGGAGAACAGAAGAATGGGAACGTGCGTGGAACAAACGAACATCTGCTCAACAAAATCGTCCTCTTTGGGGCGGTGCCCCGTAATACCCACGCCGCCGCGGTGCTGCGCGCGGTATTCGGCGACGGGGAAGCGCTTTACGTATCCGCCGTGCGTCATGGAGATTACGACGTCCTCCTCGTCGATGAGGTCCTCGTCCTCGATAGCGCCGTAGTCGACGGAAATTTCCGTCTTTCTCTCGGAGGGGTATTTCGCCTTGATGGCGATAAGGTCGTTTTTGATGATTTCGAGCACGCGCGGCTCATTCGCGAGAATATCTTTCAAATCGGCGATGGTCGCGTGCAGGTTATCCAGCTCTTCGCGCAGCTTTTCCACTTCCAGCGAGGTGAGCCTTTGAAGGCGCATTTCGAGAATGGCGTTCGCCTGCTTTTCCGAAAGCTCGAAGGCGTTCGTCAAGCGGGAGGTCGCCTCCACCTTGTCCTTGGATTCCTTGATGATTTTGATCACTTCGTCGATATTGGCGAGCGCAAGCACCAGCCCTTCCACGATATGCGCGCGCTCTTCCGTCTTTTGCAGCTCGTAGCGCGTGCGGCGCACAATAACTTCCTTTTGGTGCGCTAAGTAATAGGAAAGAATTTCGCGCAGGTTGAGCACCTTGGGTTCGGTGCCGTTCTCGACGAGCGCCAACAGGATAATGCCGTCGGAAATCTGCAAGTTGGTATGCTTATAGAGGGAGTTCAGAACGACCTGCGCGTTCGCGTCCTTCTTGCATTCGATGACGATGCGCATACCCTCTCTGCCCGATTCCTCGCGGATGTCGGAAATGCCTTCCAAGCGCTTATCCCGCACCATGTTTGCGATCGTCTCGATGAGCTGCGCCTTGTTGACCTGATAGGGAATCTCCGTTACGACGATGCGGGAACGCGCGTTGCCGCCCGTTCCGTGCTCTTCGATCTCGCACTTGGAGCGCAGGACGATGGAACCCTGCCCCGTGCGGTAAGCCTTCCGGATCCCGCTCCGCCCCATGATGATACCGCCCGTAGGAAAGTCGGGAGCAGGGATATAGTTCATCAGCTCGTCCACGGAGATTTCGGGATTGTCGATCATGGCAATGGTGCCGTCGATGACCTCGGCGAGGTTGTGGGGCGGAATCTTGGTCGCCATACCGACGGCGATTCCGTCCGACCCGTTTACGAGCAAATTGGGGAAGCGGGAGGTAAGCACTGCGGGCTCCATTTCGTTGCCGTCGAAGTTGGGGAAGAAGTCAACCGTCTCCTTATCGAGATCGCGGAGCATTTCCGCCGCCAGCTTGGAAAGGCGGGCTTCCGTATAACGCATGGCGGCAGCGGGGTCGCCGTCCACCGAACCGAAGTTGCCGTGTCCGTCCACGAGCGGGAAGTTAATGGAGAAATCCTGCGCAAGACGTACGAGCGCGTCGTATACCGAGCTGTCGCCGTGCGGGTGATATTTACCGAGCACGTCGCCGACGACGCGGGCGCACTTTTTATACGCCTTGTCGTTATATAAACCCATCTCGTGCATGGAGTAAAGGATTCTCCTGTGCACGGGCTTCAAGCCGTCGCGCACGTCGGGAATGGCGCGCGATTTATTGACCGCCATCGCGTAGGCGATGAACGATTTTTTCAGCTCGTCGTCCACCTCCACGTCGAGAATTCTCGTCATTTGGAGGGTTTTCTTAAATTCCTCGGTAAGCTCGGGGCTCGTTTCTTTTTTAGCCACTTTTGAATCTCCTTTAATTCACGAAATTTGTTGCATGCAACAAATTTCCGTGAGCGTACTCGCTTTCATTATTTTTCCGACAATTCGCCGCGCCCGCTTGATCGCGTTATCCGACGATAAGCGCAAAGCATTGCGCAAATTGTGTCCCGCGTTTATATTATTACAGTCAAATATCCAAATCTTTGACGAGCGTCGCATTCTCTTCGATAAACTGACGGCGCAGGGCGGGACTGTCGCCCATGAGCACGGTGAACATCTTATCCGCTTCCACCGCGTCCTGCATGCTCACCTTGACGAGCGTGCGCGTCGCGGGGTTCATGGTCGTATCCCAAAGCTGTTCTGTGCTCATCTCGCCCAAGCCCTTGTAGCGCTGGTATTCCACCTTATTATTGTTGAGCGCGTCGTACGCCGTCTTCTCCTCTTCCGAATAGAGGTACACGTCCTCTTTGCCCTTGACGCTCGCTTTATACAGGGGCGGCATCGCCGAATACACGTGCCCGTGTTCGATGAGAGGGCGCATATAACGGAATAGGAAAGTCAAAAGAAGAATACGGATATGCGCGCCGTCCACGTCGGCATCCGTCATGGAGATAATGCGGTCGTAACGGAGCTTGCTCTCGTCGAAGTCGTCCAAAATTCCGCAGCCGAACGCCGTGATCATCGCTTTGATTTCCGCGTTTTCCAGCACGCGGTTGAGGCGCACTTTTTCCACGTTTAAGATTTTGCCGCGAAGGGGCAGGATCGCCTGAAACCTTCTGTCGCGCCCCTGCCTTGCGGTGCCGCCCGCGGAATCGCCCTCGACGATGTAAATTTCGCACAGCTCGGGGCGCTTGTCCGAACAGTCGGCGAGCTTGCCGGGAAGCGTGGTGCTTTCCAGAACGCCCTTTCTGCGGGTGAGCTCGCGCGCGCTTCTCGCCGCGTCGCGCGCCTTCTGCGCCGTGATACAGCGGAGAACAAGCTCGCGCGCTTCCGCGGGGTGCTCCTCGATATACGTGCCGAACCGCTCGGACACGCACTTGCTCACGAACGCGCGCACAAAGCTGTTGTTGAGCTTATCCTTGGTCTGCGACTCAAACTGTGCGTTTTCCAGTTTGACGGAAACGACGGCGGTAATTCCTTCGCGCACGTCCTCGCCCGTGAGCCTATCGCTCTCTTTCAGAATATTTAATTTTTTGCCCGCGTCGTTGATGACTTTTGTGAGCGCGAGCTTCAAACCGTCGACATGGGTGCCCCCGTCGATGGTATTCACGTTATTGGCGTACGAATAGATGACCTCGTTATAGCCGTCGTTATACTGCATGGCGATTTCGCAAACGGTGGTGCCGTCCTGCGCTTCAAAATAGAGCGGCTCGGAAAAGAGCGTTTCGTTTCCCTTGTTGATTTCCTCCACGAGCTCGCGGATGCCGCCCTCGTAGCAGAAGCTGTCCGTCCGCTCCTTTTCGCCGCGCTTGTCGGCGAGCGTGATTTTGAGCCCCTTATTGAGGAAGGCAAGCTCCTTTAAGCGCACTTTGAGCGTTTCGTATTTGAATACGATGGTCTCGAAAATTTCCGCATCGGGGAAGAACGTTACCTTGGTTCCCGTCTTGTCGGTATCGCCGATAATCTGCAACGCGCGCTGCGGCACGCCGCGGTTATAAACCTGCTTATATACGTGTCCGTTTTGGCAGACTTCCGCTTCCAGCCATTCGGAAAGCGCGTTGACGGCTTTCACGCCCACGCCGTGCAAACCGCTGGAAACCTTGTAGCCCGAATCCCCGCCGAACTTGCCGCCCGCGTTGACCTTGGTAAAAACGACCTCGACGGTAGAAATACCTTCCTTGGGGTGAACCGCCGTAGGGATGCCGCGCCCGTTGTCCTCTACCGTACACGAGCCGTCGGCATTGACCGTAACTTCGATGTGCGTGCAGTACCCTGCGAGCGCTTCGTCGATGGAGTTGTCCACAACCTCGCTGACGAGATGATGAAGACCCCGCTCGTCCGTCGAGCTGATATACATGCCGGGGCGCTTGCGGATGTGCTCCAATCCGTCGAGCACCTGAATCTGTTCCGCGCCGTATGCGCCCTCTACCTTTTCCGCCATTCTGCTTCTCCTTGAAAGTGCTTCGCACGCGCACGCGCGCGAGACTAGAAACAGTATACCATACCGCCCGAAAAAAGTATACTGTTTTCAAAAGGTTTTTTCAAACTTTCCAAACGAAAATCGCAAAAAAGGCGCGTAATTTCCTTTACACGCCCTTTTGATTCCGCTTCCGTGGGAGATACCGCAAACGCGATCTGCGGCTCCTCGCGCCCGTTAATGCGCAAATTCAGTTTTTTCCGAAAAACTCTTCCGCAAGGCGGGCGACCTCCGCCGTGCCCGCCGCGGCAAACAGGCGGCGCTTCCGTTCGGCGGAGCCCGCTTTGCCTTTCAGATAAAACGCCGCCATCTTCCGCATGAACACCGTTGCGAACCGCTCGCCGTACAGCGCCCGCGTCTCTTCGAGCTGACGGGCGAACAGTTCCCCCATAGGGGGCGCGTCTATCCTAAGAATCTCGCAGAATATGCGCGGGTCGTACATGGCGGCGCGGGCGACCATCACGCCGTCCGCGCCCGTTTTGGCAATCATATCCTCGGCGTCCGCCCGCGAAAAAATTCCGCCGTTTGCGACGACGGGAATTTTAACGGCGTTCTTCGCCGCCGCAATCTGTGCAAAGTCGGGTTCGCCTGCGTAAACCTGCTCGCGCGTTCTGCCGTGAACGGTAACCATGCACGCCCCCGCGCCCTCGCACAGCCGCGCAAAATCCGCCGCAAATTTTTTGCCGTTTACGCCGATGCGATATTTGACCGAAATGCGCTTGCCGCTCTTCACGCACGCCGATATAATCTTTTCCGCGAGCGGAAAATTTTCCAGAAGCGCGCTGCCCTCGCCGTTTTTCACCACCTTGGGAACGGGGCAGCCCATGTTGATATCGATCAAATCGAAAGGGGCGAGCTCCTCCATCTCGCACGCCGCGCGCATAATATCGGGGTCGCTGCCGAAGATCTGCGCCGCCTTGGGAGACTCCTTCCCGCAGTGCAAAAGAAGCTTTGTCTCCGCGCTGCCATAGAGCAAGCCCTTACAACTGACCATTTCGGTAAAGGTAAGCCCCGCGCCCAGCTCCGCGCACATTCTGCGGAAGGGATAATTCGTATATCCCGCGAGCGGCGCCAGAAATACGTTGTTCGGGCATACCATGCCCGCGACGTTAATTCTTTGAAACATTCTCTTTCGCCCGCCTGTAATAATGCGCCCACTCTTCGTCCGT
The DNA here is from genome assembly GCA_910586675.1 of uncultured Christensenellaceae bacterium. Taxonomy (GTDB): domain Bacteria; phylum Bacillota; class Clostridia; order Christensenellales; family Borkfalkiaceae; genus Gallimonas. Next base: position 26,551 of record CAJUJO010000006.1, read on the forward strand.
AAGGTTATGTACGTCCTTTCCGTCGGCGAGCACCAGCCTTTCCCATTCGGTATACCGCGCCGCCACCTTTTTGACGGTATCGAGCAGAGCCTGCTCGCAATCGATGCCCAGCATGTACGCAACGTGCGCGAGCACCATGAAAACGTCGCCGAACTCCGCCGCGATTCTTTGCTTGTCGCCGCTTGCGACCGCCGCTTCCAACTCCGCCGCCTCTTCCGCGAACTTCTTTTTGTGGTTTTCGGGAACGGCAAAACTCCATCCCCCCTTCGCCATGCGTTTGACGATTTTCTGAGCGCGAAGGAGCGCGGGGAAGCAGGCGGGAACGTCGTTCACCGCGTCGGAAAAGGTCGCCTGATGCTTTTCCGTCATCTTGTTCTTATCCCATACCGAGAGCGCGCCGTCCGCGCCCGCCGCCTTGTCGTTCCCAAAGACGTGGGTGTGGCGTGAAATGAGCTTTCTGCAAACGCCGCTCGTAACGTCGTTCACCGTGAAGCTGCCCCGCTCCTCTTCGATGAGTGCGTGGAACACCGCCTGCATCATCACGTCGCCCGCCTCTTCGCAAATCTTATCGGGGTCGCGCGCGTCGATGGCGTCCACCAGCTCGTACGCCTCCTCTATGGCGTTGATGCGAATACTCTCGTGTGTCTGCGCCCGATCCCACGGGCAGCCGTCGGGCGCGCGCAGGCGTTTGAGAATTTCCACGAGATCGTCCGCGCCGAAACGCTTCTTTTCGAGCAGCGGCACGTCGTACAAGACGAGCGCCGCCGAATAGCCGTAGCCCTCCTGCCTGTCCGCTTCGTACAGCGGAATGCATCTGCACGCGCCGCCGGCGATAAAGCAAGCGGGCGCCTCGTCGCCGAACAATTCGGAAAGCGCCAGCTTCACGTCGCCCGCCAGTTCGCGGCTGTCGAGGTCGTACACGACGAGGGGCAAAGCGAGCCTGCGTTCGGACACGGTATAGGCGGATACCGACGTATACCCGCCCGAAAGCCCGGCGCGCGCCGCCGCGGCGGCGCCCTTGCTCACCCCCTCGATTGCGGTAACGTCCTTCCGCTTTAAGAGAATCTGCGCCGCGGCGTCCTCGCATACGCCGCCGTCCACACAGTAACAGAGATTCTTTCCTTCCGCTCTCCGCACGACCTCCCGCGCGATGTTTTTGGCGAGCGTATCGAAATTGCGGCTCTTTTCGTAAAGACTGTCGAGAGATTCAAAGGCAATTCCCGCCGCCCTCAGGCTTTCGGCGGAAGGCGTCAGCGCCGTGCGCAAGAGGACGGCGTCCGCATTCCGTGCCGCCGCTTTGCCCCGCTCCGTCAGATCCCCCTTCTCCGTCCCCAAGCCGACAATCGTAATCATTGCAGTTCTTCTCCCGTTTTTTCTTAACAGTATAAACCAAATCTAGAAAAAACGCAACCAGATAACAGGCGTTGGACGCGATTGCCGCGCCGCCGACGGAGAAGGCGGGATTGCCGACGAGCAGCCATTGCAACAGAAATTTAACGGTTACGGCAGCGAGCATGGAGAGCGCCGCACACTTCGCCCTGCCCATGCCCGTAAGACAGGCGGAAAGCGTCTGCACGCCCGCGAGCGTCGCAGCTGACACGGACGAGAGCCGCACGAGCGTTACCAGCGTTTCGGCGTCCTCCGCCGAAAGCGAACCGTACAGCAGGGCAACGACGGGGCGCGCAAGGACGAACAGACCGACGGCGCAGGGCACGGACAGGAGCAGCGTTATCCCGAGGGCGAAGAAGGCGCGGTTTCTGCCCTCCTCCCATTCTCCGCGCGCGCACGCCGCAGACACGGCGGGCACGGACGCCGCGCCAAGCCCGTAACAGACGGTCGCGGGCAGATTGACGAGCGCCACCGCTCCGCCCGAAAATAGCCCGTAGAGGGCGACTGCGCGCGCCGTATAGCGCGACAGCAGACGCACGATAACGACGCTGTCCGCCATCTGCGAAAGGGGCAGCAGCGCGGAAGCCGCCATAACGGGGAGCGCCGCGGCGAGGATCTGCACCCCTGCCACACGGCGCACGCGGAAGGAGCGCATTTTGCGTTCGGCGCGGTATCGGGAAGAGAGGTATATGAGCGCCGCGCCCTCGGACACGGTTACCGCCGCGAGCGTATAGGCGACGGCGCGGGCGGGGTCGCCCGCATAGCGGTAGGCAAAGAACAAGCCCGCCCCCGCCTTGACGACCTGCTCGACGATTTCCGAAACGGCTGTGGGCGTCATGTCATTCTTGCCCTGAAAATAGCCGCGGTAAACGGCAATGAGCGCCACGAGAAAGACGGAGGGCGCCAGCGCGAGATAGCAGGGCAACAGACCTCCGTCCCCTTGCAGCGCGCTCATTGCGGGCGCAAAAACGCACATGAGGAGGGTGCCGCACAGTCCCAAAAGCGCGAATAATTTGAGCGCGGTGCCTACCGTGTCCGCGTTCTGCCTTCCCTCCGCCGTTTCCTTGGCGATGACGCGGGCGAACGCCGAAGGAATGCCTGCGGACGAAAAGGTGAGAAGCACGCAAAAAAAGGGGTACGCCATTTGATACAACCCCATGCCGTACCCCCCGAGGACGCCCGTAAGCGGAATGCGGTAAAGCGCGCCGATCGCCTTTGCAACCAGCCCGCCCGCCGAAATGACGGCGACGCTTTTCAAAAAACTCTTGTGCTTCATTATGTAAGCCGCCGGGCGCTTGCCGAACGCGCCCGAAACGGGCGGGGCTTACTCAAACTGCCCCGCGATGATGTCCGCCGTGAGGCGCGCCAGCTTGACCGCCCACGATTCCATGAGCACGCCCTCTTCCTGGGAAAGGAGCGCGACCGCGCCGAGGCAGTCTCCGCCCGCCACGATAGGCACGACGATCTGCGCCGTCGCCTCGTAATCGCCGTCGGAAACGACGGGAATGATATCGCCGCCTTCCGCCTTGTTGGCGAGATAGCTCGCGCGGGAGTTCATGATTTCCGACATCTTCGCCGAAACGTTCTTGCCGACGAACGATTTCTTGCCCTGTCCGCTCGCATGGAGCACGACGTCCGTATCGCAGATGACGGCGAGATACCCGCTCTGCTCGTAGAGCGATTTCGCCGTTCCCTCCGAAAACTTTTCGATCGAAGCGATGGGCGAATACTTTTTGAGCATCAGCTCGTCGCGGTCGGTGAACAGCTCCAAGGGGTCGCCCTCGCGGATGCGGAGCGTCCGCCTGATTTCCTTGGGGATGACCACGCGCCCCAGCTCGTCTATTCTCCTTACGATTCCCGTTGCTTTCATAAAATAAAATTCCTCCTGCTGCGGCGCGGACGCGCCCGCCGCCTTATACTGTCATTATGCGGAGGAGAAAAATTTCTATTCCTTTTTTCGGGCAAACTTGTAAAACTTTCCCCAAATCCCCCCCCTGCGCGATTGCCTTTCTCCGCGCGGGAGCGTATAATATTGCACGGCGGTCATCTCCGCGGAGAAAATCATGTTACAAATTCTAACCAAAGTCTGCCTGATCATGCTCGTGCTTCTGGCGTTTGCCGTGCCGGGCTTTCTGCTAAAAAAATTCAAGCTGGTACAGTCGGAAAGCCTGCTCTCGCTCGCGAATATCCTGCTGTACGTGTGCCAGCCCATGCTTTCCGTGAAAGCGTTCGCCGTAAACCCGATCGCCCCTTCGGGCGGGCTGCTGCTCAACTTCCTTTGGGTGTTCCTCTTTGCGGGCGCCGCCGTGCTCCTCTCTTTCGGCGCGAGTAAGCTCGTATTCCTCTATATGAAAAAAAATGAAGAGCGGCAGAAGCGCGACGTACTCGTGTTCATCGGTACCTTTTCCAACTGCGCGTTCGTCGGCATCCCCTTTGTGGATATGTTCACAAACGGAAACGCCGAAGCCATGATGTACATTATTGTCTTTTCTGTCGCCTTCAACATTTTGTTATGGACGCTCGGCGCCTACCTCATCACGCAAGACAAAAAGCAGATTTCCGTGAAAAAAGCCCTTCTTAACCCCTGCACGGTCGGCTGCGCCGTCGGGCTGCTCCTCTTCTGCGTTCCGCAAATCAATATTTTTAATTTAGCCGCCGCCCCCGAATTGAAGCAGATCGCCGAATACACGGGTAACATGACGGCGCCCCTTTCCATGATGATCGTCGGCGTGAGGCTTGCCGACCTTTCCCCGAAAGAGCTGTTTTGCGACGGCAGACTGTACCTCGCCTCCTTCGTGCGGCTCGTCCTCTCGTTCGGACTTACCTACCTGCTGATTCTCCCCTTTAAGCTCGCGGGGCTGTTCGATGACGCGCCCTACGTGCTGCTTGCGCCCGTCATCGCCATGAGCATGCCGCCCGCGGCGAGCATCGTCGCCTTTGCCGAAAAATACGGCGGAGAGAAAAATTTTGCGGCGGCTGCTTACTCGCTCGCCACTTTGCTTTCGGTTGTTACTCTGCCGTTCGTGCTTCTGCTTATCACGCTGTAAGAATAAAAGCGCCCGCCCGAAGGGTTTCCTTCGGGCGGGCTTTTCCTTACTTACTATATTCTTTGACGAGCCGCTCGAAGGCGGGCAGACTCCGCTCTATCACCGAACGCTCCACACAGTAGGAAACGCGGACATAGCCTTCTACGCCGAAGCTGTCGGACGGAACGAGCAAAAGCTCGTATTTCTTCGCGCGCTCGCAGAACACCTTTGCATCGGCTTCGGGCGATTTCACAAACAGATAGAACGCCCCCTCGGGCGGAATGCAATCATAGCCGTAAGAGGTCAGCGCGCCGCAGAGCAAATCGCGGTTTTCCCGATAGACGTTTACGTCGCTCGACTTACCCAGACACGCCGCGCAAACGCGCTGGAAGAGCGCGGGCGCGCACACGTAACCGAGCGCCCTGCCCGCACCGCAGACGGCGGCGAACAGCTCTTCCGCGCCCGTGCAGGCGGGATTTACGGAAATATATCCGATGCGCTCGCCCGCAAGCGAGAGTGACTTGGAAAAGGAATAGCACGTAACCGTGTCCGCGTAGTACCGCGCGGGATAGGGCACGACGGCGCCGTAGGTAAGCTCCCTGTACGGCTCGTCGACAATCAGAAAGACGGGCGCGCCGCGCTCGGCGCTCTTTTTTTTCAAGAGCGACGCAAGTCCCTTCAGCTCCGCTTCGCCGTACACGGCTCCCGTCGGATTGTTGGGCGAGTTAATGATCACCGCCTTCGCGCGCTCCCCCACTGCTTTTTCCAGCGCGTTCAAATCGAGGTGAAAATGTTCGTCCGCGCGCACGGAAACGAACCTGCCCCCCGCCCGCTCGATGAACACGCGGTATTCGGGGAAATAGGGCGCGACGACGACGAACTCGTCGCCCGCCTCGCACAGCGCGTTTAACGTTATCGTAAGCGACGCCGCCGCCCCGCACGTCATGTATACGAGATCGGCGCGGGAAGGTACGCCGAACGCCCCTTCTATGTAGTCGGCGACTTGAGCCCGCACGGCGGGATCGCCCGCCGCCGAAGTGTAGCCGTGCAGCTTTTGCGCGGGCATTTCAGAAAGGAGCCGCCCGATCTCCTCCCGCACGCAGGCGGGCGCGGGAACGCTGGGATTACCGAGCGAAAAATCGAACACGTTTTCCGCGCCGATTTCCCGCTTCCTCGCGTTGCCGTATTCAAAGATTTCCCGGATGACCGAACGCTCCTTGCCCAGCTCCGTCATAATTCCGTTAAGCATTACAGCCTCCCGCAGCTTAAATTAATTGGCATATCCCCGCAGACATGCCCCCGGTAAAATCGTTATTTCCAATCTTCTCCGCCGCAAAGAATTTTACGAAGAAACTGCCCGGTGTAGCTCTCTTCGTGCGCGGCGATTTCCTCGGGCGTGCCCGTGCAGAGCACCGTGCCGCCGCCGTCGCCTCCTTCGGGTCCCAAATCGATCACCCAGTCGGCAACCTTGATGACGTCGAGATTGTGTTCGATGACGAGCACGGTATTCCCGCCCTCGCGCAAACGCAGGAGAATTTTGACGAGCTTGTCCACGTCGTAGCTGCTCAGCCCCGTCGTCGGCTCGTCGAGGATATAAAAGGTTTTTCCCGTGGAGCGCTTGGAGAGCTCGGTCGCAAGCTTGACGCGCTGCGCCTCGCCGCCCGAAAGCGTCGTCGCGCTCTGCCCGAGACGGATATACCCGAGCCCCACTTCGTTCAGCGTGGAGAGCTTGTTATAGATAGAGGGAATGCTCTTGAAGAAATCGCACGCTTCTTCCACCGTCATGTCGAGCACGTCGGCAATGGACTTTCCCTTGTATTTGACTTCCAGCGTTTCGCGGTTGTAACGCTTGCCGCCGCAAACCTCGCAGGGCACGTACACGTCGGGCAAAAAGTGCATCTCTATCTTCATGATGCCGTCGCCCGTACAGTTTTCGCACCGCCCGCCCGCGACGTTAAAGGAGAACCTGCCCGACTTGTATCCCATCGCCTTAGCGTCGGGCGTGGCGGCGAACAGGTCGCGTATCATAGTGAAAACACCCGTATACGTGGCGGCGTTGGAGCGGGGCGTCCTTCCGATGGGCGACTGGTCGATGGCGATGACCTTGTCGAAGTGCTCCAATCCCGAACACGCGCCGCTCTTACCGAGGGGAAGGCGCGCGCCGTTGAGATTGTCGGAAAGGAGCGGAAGAATAATTTCGTTGACGAGGGAGGATTTCCCCGAACCGCTTACGCCCGTAACCGCGGTAATGAGCCCCGCGGGAATTTCCGCCGTAATTCCCTTCAAGTTATTCTGGCGGCAGTCCTCCACGCGGAAAAACCTGCCGTCGGGCGCCTTGCGCGCCGCGGGCACCTCTATCTTCCTTCGCCCCGCAAGGAAGTCTCCCGTAATGGAGCGCGGCTCGTTCATGATGTCCTGCTGCGTGCCGCACGCAACGATCTCTCCGCCGTGCACGCCCGCCATGGGGCCTACGTCCACGATATAATCGGCTGCGCGTATGGTGTCATCGTCGTGCTCGACGACGATGAGCGTATTGCCGATATCGCGCAGTCCGCACAGCGATTTCAAGAGCTTTTCATTGTCCCGCTGGTGCAGCCCGATGCTCGGCTCGTCGAGGATATACAAGACCCCCGTAAGCGCGCTGCCGATCTGCGTCGCCAAACGGATGCGCTGGCTCTCCCCGCCCGAGAGCGTCGCCGCGCTGCGCGACAGGGTGAGATAATCGAGCCCCACCCCGACGAGGAAATTGATTCGGTTCTTGATTTCCTTCAAGATAACGTCGGCGATGGCGTGCTGCGTGGACGTGAGCTGCAAGCCGTCGATGAATTCGTAGAGCTTGCCCACGGGCATGTCGCACGCCTCGGCAATATTTTTGCCGCCAACCGTTACGGCGAGCGCCTCCTTCTTCAACCGCTTGCCGCGGCAGGCGGGACAGTCGGTCGTGCGCATGTACCGCTCGATGTCCCACTTAACGCCGTCGGAAGAGGTCTGGTTAAAGCGGCGCTGCAAGTTGTTGACGAAGCCTTCCCACGCGCTCTTATACGTGCTGTGAAATGCGCGGGTGTGATATTCGAGGTCGATCTTCTCCCCTCCGTTGCCGTACATCAAAAGGTCGAACGTCTCTTTGGATAAATCTTTCACAGGCGTATCGAGCGAGAACCCGTAGTGCTTGGAAAGCGCGCCGAGGTACATCTGTGTAACGGACGAGGAATCGAGATTCCACCCGCTGATACGGATCGCCCCCTCGCGCAGCGTCTTGGTGCGGTCGGGACAGATAAGGTCGGCGTCCACCGATTGGCGGAAGCCCAAGCCCGTACACTCCGGACAAGCCCCCCACGGAGTATTGAAGGAAAAGAGGCGCGGCTCTATCTCTTCGATGGAAATATTGCAGTCGGGGCAGGAATAGCGGGAAGAGTATAAAGTTTCCTCGCCGCCGCAGTCCACGACGACAAGACCGTCCGCAAGCTTCAAAGCCGCTTCGATGCTCTCCGTCAAACGCTTCAAAATCCCCTCTTTTACGACGAGGCGGTCTATCACCACGCTGACCGTGTGTTTGATATTTTTATCGAGCTTGATTTCTTCCTGCAAGTCGTAAACGCTGCCGTCGATTTTTACGCGCGCGTAGCCGCTCTTGCGGTAACCCTGCAATTCCTTGACGAACTCCCCCTTCCTGCCGCGCACGACGGGGGCGTTTATCAGAATCTTGCTCCCATCGGGAAGCTCCGTTACGCGGTCGGCGATTTCGTCCACCGTCTGACGGCGTATCTCCTTTCCGCACTTGGGACAGTGCGGCACGCCCGCGCGCGCGTACAGCAAGCGAAGATAATCGTAAATTTCCGTAACCGTGCCCACCGTGGAGCGGGGATTGTGCGAAGTCGTCTTTTGGTCGATGGAGATGGCGGGGGAAAGTCCGTCGATATACTCCACGTCCGGCTTTTCCATCATGCCGAGGAACTGCCGCGCATAGGAAGAGAGACTTTCCATGTACCGCCGCTGCCCTTCCGCGAAAATGGTATCGAAGGCAAGCGTGCTCTTGCCGCTGCCCGAAAGTCCCGTGAATACGGTAAGCGTTCCGCGCGGGATATGCACGTCCACGTTTTTCAAGTTGTTTTCTTTCGCGCCTTTTACGAATATTTCTTCTTTCATGCTTTAACCGTTCGCCTTAATTATGTATTGGAGCGCCCTTTCGATCTGCTCCCAGTTCGCGCCGCCGAGCCTCACCTCGCCCGCGCGGGAATAATTGTGTTTGCAGACGGCGAGCACGGCGCGCACGCCCAAACATTCCGCGTCGAGACATACCTCCACGCGATCCTCCACAATGGCGGAAATGCCGCGCTCGGCGCAGAAGCGCGCCTTATCGCCTAGCGGGATTTCGGCGGCGATTTCGGCGTAGGGAATGCGCCGCTTTTCCAGCCAGTCGCGTGAGAGCTTTTCGGGGTTGCCGAACCACTCCTTTTGCCGCGCCGTCAATATAATGATTTCGTGCCCTTCGCTTTGCAACCGTTCGAGCGCTTCCCGCGCCCCCTTTCTCGCGGGCGCGTCGGTAAACACGGTAATGCCCCCGTCGCGCATGAAAGCTGCCACGTCCTCGCTCTTCCAGTCGAAGGTGTCGAGGAAGGCGCCTGCGTTGTCGTTGATCAGCCGAAAGGGAAGCCCCTTCCGCTTGATATAAGCGCTCGCCCTGCTTACCCTGTCTATGACGTTCAGCGTATCGTCGATATCCACTGCGATTTTCATGCTTTCACCTACTTTCTCATACGTTTCCGGAGCTCGGCGATTGCCTCGCGGAGCTCGATGGCGCGCTCGAAGTCGAGCTGCGCCGACGCCACCTTCATCAGCGCCTTCAGTTTTTCGATTTCTTCGGGAATGTCCTTGATTCGTATATCCTCGGTCGCGCGGGTCTTGCCCGTGATCTGCAAGGAGGATTTTACTTCCTTTACGATGGTTTTAGGCGTAATCCCGTGCTCCTCGTTATACCTCTGCTGGACGGCGCGGCGGCGCTCCGTTTCCCCGATGGCGCGCGCCATGCTCCCCGTTACGGTATCGGCGTACATGATAACACGCCCCTCGGCGTTCCGCGCCGCGCGCCCGATCGTCTGCACGAGCGAGGTCTCGCTCCGCAAAAATCCTTCCTTATCGGCATCGAGAATGGCGACAAGCTTTACCTCGGGCAGGTCAAGCCCTTCGCGCAGAAGGTTGATTCCGCACAGCACGTCGAACTCGCCCGAACGAAGCCCGTTCACGATGTCGATGCGCTCCAACGCGTCGATATCCGAATGCATATACCGCACCTTTACGCCGTTCTCTTTCAGATAGTCGGTCAGGCTCTCCGCCATGCGTTTTGTGAGCGTGGTGATGAGCACCCTGCCCCCGCCCGCCGTTACCGTGTTGATTTCCGAGAGGATGTCGTCGATCTGCCCCTTGGTCGGGCGGACGGTTACGGGCGGATCCAAGAGCCCCGTGGGGCGGATGAGCTGTTCAACGACCTGCCCCGCTTGTTCCAGCTCATACGGGGCGGGCGTCGCCGAAACGCAGACGAGCTGCGGCACGCGCGCGTCGAACTCCTCAAATTTAAGAGGGCGGTTGTCGTACGCCGAACGCATGCGAAACCCGTAGTCGACGAGATTGGTTTTACGCGCCAAATCGCCGTTGTACATGGCGCGGATCTGCGGTATGGTCATATGGCTCTCGTCGATGAACACGAGGAAGTTTTCGGGAAAGTAATCGAGCAGGGTAAAGGAAGGCTCGCCCGGCTGCCGCCCGTCGAAATAGCGGGAGTAATTCTCCACGCCCGAGCAGTACCCGATCTCGCGGAGCATTTCCAAATCGTGCTCGGTGCGCTGGGAAAGGCGCTGCGCCTCCAGCAGCTTGCCCGCGTCCTCGAACGCCTTCACCTCCCCCTTCAAATCCTCTTCGATGACGGCAAGGGCGGACTTCAAACGCTCGCTCCCCACGGCGTAGTGGCTGGCGGGAAACACGACGGCGTGCTTGAGCTCGTTTATCACCTTGCCCGTAACGACGTCCTCTTCGCCCAATCTGTCGATCTCGTCGCCGAAGAACTCCACGCGGATGGCGACCTCGGAATTGGACGCGGGAAAGATCTCCACCACGTCGCCGCGCACGCGGAATGTGGAGCGTTTGAAGTCGGTATCGTTGCGGGTATAATGGATCTCCACGAGGCGGGACAACAGCTCGTCCCGCGACATGGCCTGCCCCGGGCGCATGGAAACACCCAAACGGAAGAACTCTTCGGGCGCGCCCAAGCCGTAGATACAGGACACGGAAGAGACTACGATGACGTCGTCCCGCTCGCCGAGCGAACAGGTCGCGGCGTTGCGGAGCTTGTCTATTTCGTCGTTCATGGAGAGGTCTTTTTCGATATAAGTATCCGTCTGCGGAATATAGCTTTCGGGCTGGTAATAGTCGTAATAGGATACAAAGTACTCCACGCGGTTTTCGGGAAAGAATTCGCGGAACTCGTTGCACAGCTGTGCGGCGAGCGTCTTGTTGTGCGCGATAACGAGCGCGGGGCGCCCCGCGTTTTTGATGACGTTCGCCATCGTGAACGTCTTGCCGCTGCCCGTAACGCCGACGAGCACCTGCGTGCGGATACCGTCCGCTATCCCATCGGATAATTTTCGTATCGCCTCGGGCTGGTCGCCCGTGGGCGCGAACGGAGCGCGCAGTATAAATTCGTGATGTTCCATGAACGCCCTCCCGAAAAAATAGATGCAAACAAACGTTTGCATCTATTTTACTCCTTCGCATATCCGTTTGTCAAGAAAATTTCGACTTCTGCAAAAATATATCCCGCTCTATTTAAGAAAAAAGATTTTTGAGGATAAGTCCGATGACGAAAGTAATGACGGCGCTTCCGACGGCGAGCGCAATCTTGAAATAGATGCTCCGCTTGCGCTGATAGTCCGAACGCTTGTAGGCGAGCCCCGCCGCCTGCAAGTGGATAACATACATCTTCTCCCCCTTGCGGTCGGAGGGGATGAGCTCGAAATAGCCGTCCAGCTCGAGCGCGCGCAGAATGCGTTCCAGCTTCTCCTCGTCCCAATCACCCTTGGGGGGAAGCAGCGCAATGATTTCGTACGGCGTAACGAGCACGCGGTCCTTTCCGTTTGCAAGCGTAAAGACGGCGTTCATCACCTCGTCCTCTTTTCTGTTGAGCTTATCGTGAATCATAAATTTCCGTTAAAACAAATAGGTTATCAAAAGCCACACGGCTACGGAGCCGACGAATGCGCCCACGAACGCGCCGAGCGCAGTCATGAGCACAATATCCCTGCGGCGGCGGAAGGAATCGCTCTTCACCTGCCGCGCGTTTTCAAAATACATTCTGCCCTCGGGCAGAGGGCAAAGGCAGTACATGCCCTCGTCGGCGTACTGAATGTCGATATATTTGTGCTCCCGAAGGTAGGACAGGATCTGACGCAACCCCTCCTTGTCCGTTTCCGCCTTGGGCGGAAAACAGGAGAGAAGCTCTTCCTCCTCCACGACCTTGAAGCTGCCCTCGCTGCACAGCTCGTTTATTTTATTGAGCAGCGCGCTCGTTCGTTTGTCAAGCATATCCTACCTATTATTTGCCGTTTGCAATTATTTAACCGCCCGCAAGGAGCAGAACGGGATTGCATTCGTAAAAGACTCTGCTCAGCGGAGAAGAGCACACAAAGTCCTGTAATCCCCGCACCATGCCCGCCACGGCGGCACCCGCTTCTCCTTCCGCAAGCCCCGTGAGCGCGTACACGCCGAAGTTGCCCGCGCACACGGCGGCGACCGTTACCGCAAAAAGCAGAACGGAAAGAATCGCCCCGTCGATAACGCGGAAGGGCTTCACGCCGTCGAGTTTTTTGACGAGGAAATTCACGAGCACGCCGAGTAAGGTAAGCACGACGGAAATCAGAACGAAGCAGATGAGCGTAACCGCGCCGTATCCGATAATCCCGCCGATCAGCGCGCTGCCCGGAACGGCGCCCGCGATTTTAACGGCAAGCGCGGAAGCGAACGGCACGCGCAGCGCGATGAACAGCGAACCGAAGAACGCCGCAAGCGTAAGAAGACACGCAGCGGCGACCCAAAGCGACTTGACGAGCCCGAGGCGGTATCCGCCCTTTACGACGATGACGAACAGGGAAACGAGGAGCAGGTCGTACACGTATCCGGAAACGACGCTCCAAACGTTCACTCCTCCGAACGTGAAGGAAAAAATAATATCGAACACGCCGCCGCGAAGATCGGTGCCGTACCAGACGATCCCGAGCGCCGCTCCCCCGAAAATCACGAGAAGGAGCGCCCAATCGAAGAGCGCCGTTACCGCGCCGAGCAAGCGGTCGAGAATACGCAACGGCAGAGGCGCGCGCACGCGGCGCGAGCGCATGTACGAACGGACGCCCGCACCCACCGTGAGCACGAGAACGGCTACAAGCAGACATGCCCCCGCCGTAACGGCAAAATACAGCGTCTTATTCTCGAACGCGGGCAGAAAGCGCAGCAACAGCGTAAAGGCGAATACGACGGCGATCTGCCAGCCCATCCAGCCCATGCGCGAAAACTTTTTCAGCGCGCCGTACAGCACGGCGATTCCGCCGACCGCCGCAAGCGCGGAAATTGCGATAACGCCGCCCGCAGGCAGCAAAAGATTTTCCGTCATATTCCCTCCTTTTCTTTCTTTTGTTTTTCCGCTGCGTTAAGTAAACGGGAAATTCTTATTTGTTGAAATTATCTTTCAGCGAAACGGTTTCGGAAAGGCACAGCCTTCCGCCTTCCGTGCACTTCTTGTAATAGCCGGTGCGCATGAGCTGGAAAACCTCCCCCTCTTCCGCCGCCGCAAGATAGGGCTCCGCCTTGCCGCGGAAGATATGCTCGCTTTCAAGATTCATGCGTTCGGAGAAATCCTGCCCTGCATATTCGGCGTCTTTGAGCAGGTGGTCGTACCGCCTGATTTCCGCGTCCTCCGCCGTTTCGGCGTTCACCCAGTGAACGACGCCCTTCGCCTTGATGCCGCTGTTATCCGAACCGCTCCGCGATTCGGGGAAGTAGGTACACCTCACTTCCGTAACCGCGCCCGATTCGTTTGTAATCGCCTCGTCGCACCGCACGATATAAGCGTTCTTCAAGCGAACGTATCCGCCGATTTTCAAGCGGAAATATTTGGGAGGCGGATCGAGCGAAAAATCGCTCCGCTCCACATACAGCGTCTTGCCGAATCGCACCTTGCGGGTGCCCGCGTTCGGGTCGGTCTGGTTGATTTCGAAATCGACCTCTTCGCCCCCCTCGTAATTGGTGATCGTCAGTTTAAGCGGGTCTATCACCGCCATGGCACGGGGCGCGTGCGCGTTGAGGTAATCGCGGACGACCGCCTCGAAATAGGAAATCTCGCACTCGGAGTTGGCTTTGGCAACGCCCGCACGCGCGCAGAAGTCCTTGATCGCTTCCGCAGGCACGCCGCGGTTGCGAAGTCCCGTAAGCGTGGGCATGCGCGGATCGTCCCAGCCGTGCACCGAACCGTCCTCGACCAGTTTTTTGAGATACCGCTTGCTCATGACGAGATTGGTGATGTTGAGCCGCGCAAATTCGATCTGACGGGGCTTGGGCGAAAATCCGAGCGACAACCCGACCCAATCGTACAGCGGGCGATGGTCCTCGAATTCCAACGTACACAGAGAGTGCGTTACGCCCTGCAAATAATCGCAGATAGGGTGAGCGTAGTCGTACATGGGGTAGATGCACCACTTATCGCCCGTCCGATGGTGCGTCGCGCGGAGTATCCTGTAAATGACGGGGTCGCGCAGGTTGAGATTGGGCGAGGACATGTCGATTTTCGCGCGAAGACACTTTTCGCCGTCCGCATATTTGCCCGCCCTCATCTCGCGGAACAGGCGGAGATTTTCTTCCGCAGAGCGGTTCCGATAGGGGCTTTCCTTCCCCGGCTCGGTGAGCGTGCCGCGCGTCTCCCTGATTGCCTCGGCGGAAAGGTCGCATACGAACGCCTTGCCCTCGAGAATCAGCCGTTCGGCGTAGTCGTAAATAATATCGAAGAAATCGGACGCGTAAACTTCCTTCGTCCACGAATATCCCATCCAACGAATGTCGGCGCGGATGGCGTCCACAAATTCCGTCTTTTCCTTGGAAGGGTTGGTGTCGTCGAAAAAAAGGTTGCACTTGCCGCCGTACTTTTCCGCCGTGCCGAAGTTAACGAACATGCTCTTGGCGTGTCCGATATGCAGATAACCGTTCGGTTCGGGCGGAAAGCGCGTCTGCACCGCCTGCACCCCGCCTTCCGCAAGGTCTCCGTCGATAATCTGCTCGATAAAATTCGCCGCATCTGACATGGCAATTCCTCCGATTGGCGCGCCTCTTTCGTGAACGCTTTGGTATTCGCCCTAAATTATAGCATATTTCGGCTTAAAATGATACTTTTTCGCAGGTAAATTTTTCAAAATTGTGCTATAATTTTACCATGGATACCATCATACTCCAATTTTTTGAAAGATTGCGCTGCCCCGCGCTCGACGTTGTGTTCGGCGTTTTTTCCTTTTTCGGGGAAGCGCTGTTCGTCGGCGCGTTCGTCGTTTTCGTTTACTGGCTGAGTCAAGAAAAAACGGGCGAACAGATCGCCGTTACCGCCCTTTCCTCGCTCGCCCTCAACGCCTGCCTGAAAACGGCGGTCGCGCGCCCGCGCCCCTACGTTACGGGCGCGGCGAGCCTGCGGGCAATCGATACTCCCCTCTTCTCCACGCTCGATTTGGGCGACTACGTCTCCTTTCCGAGCGGGCACGCGCAGGCGACGAGCAGTCTTTTTTGCGCGGCTTCTCTGCGCGCAAAGCGGATATGGGTAGGGGCTGCGTCGCTTTTGCTCGTTTTCCTCGTCATGTGCTCCCGCGTTTACTTCGGCGTGCACCACCCCACGGACGTGCTGGCGGGCTTCGCCATCGGCGTCTCGATCGCGCTCCTCTTGGAGCTCGTATACCGCAACTTTTACGGCGCGCGATACTTCGTCCTGTGCGGGGCTGCCCTCGCCGCGCTCTTCACGCTCCCCGTATTTCCCTCGCACGATTATACCATGTCCGCGGGGCTCCTCGCGGGAGCGGCATTCTTCCTGCCGATCGCAAGCGCGATAAAACATGCGCCCGCGCCCTTCCCCAAGCGGCTCTGGCGCATTCCCGCAGGCGTCCTCGTCTGCGCGGCGGCGTTCGGCCTCACCCTGCTTTTTCCCGACGACGAAGGCTTTACGCTGCTCTCCTTCTTTCTGCTGACGGGCGCCGCCACGGCGGCAACCAAAGCCGTGTTCCGTCTTTTCCGTATCTGACCGAAGCTCCTTTCGCTTTTCCCGCCGCAGGCGTTTCCGCCCGCGGCGATTTCTTTCCGTTCCGCGCGGCATTTCCGCAAGATCGGATTTTTGATTTTTTTCGGCAGGAGGATTGACAAACGCCCTGCTTTTACGTATAACAGTATTGAAGTCAAGCGTTGCAAAGTTGTCGGGTAATTGGATCCCGAGGATTTTTGCCAACTCTTGACTTTTTTCTTTATCGACGATTTCCGTTAAAACGACAAACACGAACATACCATCTCGTCCGCCCGATAATTTCTTTTCGCCGCGCATTTGCTATCGCTTGACTTCCTCCGCATAAAATGGTAGGATTAAGAGGTAAATTTTTTTTATCGGAATTGTAAGGAGCAGGTTATGGAAAAGAGAGCGGTAACGATGGATAAGCTCGTCGCGCTGTGCAAGGCGCGCGGCATTATCTTCCCCGGCAGCGAAATCTACGGCGGCATGGGCAACACCTGGGACTACGGCCCCGTCGGCGTGGAGATAAAAAACAACATCAAGCGGGCGTGGTGGAAGCGCTTCGTGCAGGAGAGCGAAAATTCCTACGGCGTGGACGCCGCCATTTTAATGAACTCCCGCGTGTGGGAAGCGAGCGGACATACGACCTCATTTTCCGACCCGAAAATGGACTGCAAGGAGTGCAAGAGCCGCCACCGCGCGGACACGCTCATCGAAGCGCACTCCAAGGGAAAGGTGAATCCCGACACCATGTCCAACGCGGAGATGGAAGCGTACATTCAGGAGCACCGCGTCAACTGCCCGATTTGCGGAAAATTCAATTGGACGAATATCCGCACCTTCAACCTTATGTTCGAAACCTCGCGCGGGGTTACCGACGAAAATCAGAATAAAATTTATCTCCGCCCCGAAACGGCGCAGGGCGAATTCGTAAACTTCCTCAACGTACAGCGCACGACGCGCGCGAAAGTCCCCTTCGGCATCGCGCAAATCGGGAAGGCGTTCCGCAACGAAATCACGCCCGGCAACTTCATCTTCCGCACCATCGAGTTCGAGCAAATGGAGCACCAGTGGTTCTGCAAGGAAGGCACGGACGCGGAGTTCTATACCGAATACAAGAAGCGCGCCATGCAGTTCCTGTTAGACCTCGGTTTCAAACAGGAGCGCCTGCGCTTTCACGACCACGACAAGCTCGCCCACTACGCAAAGGCGGCGTGCGACATTCAGTACGACTACCCCATGGGTTGGTCGGAGCTCAACGGAATTCACAACCGCACCGATTACGACCTTTCCCGCCATCAGGAATATTCGGGCAAGACGATGACTTACGTCGACCCTATGAACGGAGAGCGGTATATTCCCTACGTTATCGAATATTCCATCGGCGCAGACCGCCTTATGCTGGCGGTGCTTGCCGAAGCGTACGACGAGGAAACGCTGGAAAACGGCGAGGTGCGCAACGTCATGCACTTTCACCCCGCAATCGCGGCGTACAAGGCGGCGGTGCTCCCTTTACAGAAGAACCTCGCGCCGCAGGCGAAAGAACTGTACGCGCGCCTTCAAAAGGTGTTTTCCGTTACCTACGACGAGGCGGGCTCCATCGGAAAGCGCTACCGCCGTCAGGACGAAATCGGAACCCCTTACTGCCTTACCGTCGATTTTCAGACGGCGGATGACGGCACCGTTACCGTGCGCGACCGCGACAGCATGGAGCAGATCCGCTTGAACGCCGAGCAGGTCATTGCCTACCTCGTCGAAAAGACGGCGTTCTGAAAAAGTATTGCAAAAGCCCCTCGATTGAGGGGCTTTTTATTTTAATTATTTGCGGTAAACGGATATTTTTTTTATAATATCGGACGCCGTATTTTGCGCCGTATGCCAATCGCTCGCCGTACAACTGAATATCGCAGGGTATCGGCTGTCCCCGTACCAATAAGCCTTATGATGCCTATTCTTTGCCTCAAATACAAAGCCTTTTTCGCTTAAACTTTTTTCCACGCTTTCGTTCCACGGGTCGCTTTTTTTGACCAGCTCCGCAATTTCTTCCATTTCCGCACGACTCGTCCCGATTTCTTCGTTTACATTCAGCACCTTTCTTAAAATCATCTCCGCTCGGCTATCCCGCCTGGATTCCGCTTTATCCAATTCCTCGTCGATACACTCCAATATCAAATTATTAAATTCTCCGATAATCTTCTCATGTTCTTCATTCGGTAAGGCGATTACGCAAATCTTTTCGCTTTCATACGCCGAAAGCTGCGCTTCCAAGGAAAACAGTTCCTTTCTTGTTTCCTTCATCTTTTCGTCCAGATCATGAGAAAGTTGCGTAAAACTTTCGTCGGGATTTTCGTAATTCAACCTGATATCTTCTTTATAAGGAGCATCTTCCGCGTTGAAAATCCTACTTTCAGAATTTTCCGAAAGCAATACATCCAATAGATGCGCACCCCGCAGCCTTCCGTTGTTCTCGTTATAAATGGCTTTCCCGTTTTTAATTGCCTGCAAAATCAAATTGCGGCACTCTTCCATTGTCGCCTCAACCTCTTCCAAATCTTCCGCGTCGGGAATCGCCACAATATTTTTCTCTTCGATCATCTGTTTACAAAATTTCAGCTGTCGCTTCTTTTTGTCAACCTTTTTCTTTAATTTTTCAAGCTCCTTTCCTTCGTCCTCGATAAGCTCTTTCCATTCGCAGATATTCAAAAGCACCTTCCACGTAACGTCGCGTTCCGTCCGACGGGAAAGCGATTCTTCCCAAACAATTCTTTTTATCCTGTCGGCAACGTTTTTATGGTATTCGGGGTTGATACGCACATATTCGGCGTTATTGGGAAAATATATTCCGACGTGTCCGCGGAACACCTTTTTCATATCGCTCTTTAAGGAAATGGCATCAATCACCGCCGTGTCTTTGGGTTCTGCAATAACGTACGCCGTTCCCATTAAATCGATGGCAAGCTTTTCGATTGCGTTCGGAGAAAGCGCAAATCTGTGAATAACCGGATTGTAACTGAAATAAACGACGGGCAGCATTTCGGTGCGCAGCCCCGTAAGAATATCAGCGACGGTATTCGCGTTTTTCAAATCGGGTGTAAAATAATGCGCTTTATCCTTCGCCGCGCCATACCGCTTCTCTCCGAGCGAAAAATACCATTCGGCATCAATCCAGCCCTGATCGAGAATCTTTTTCACGACAAACGGACGGTGCGCGTCGCGAGGAAGGGAATCAGCGGACGCGCCGACGTATTCCTGTTGTACGGATATGTACGAATTTTCCCCTACCGATTCAAAAAACACGACGGAAACCGTCCAGGTTTCGACGCCCGCCTTATTTACAAACCGACAGGCGGTAATATTTCCCGTAGCATCGTCGTATTCCCTGATTTCCAGACTGATATTGTCTTTCCGAAAAAAATACGGATTTACCGCGACTTCATTCGCGCTCCTTGCAAGCCCTTCACTATCGTACTTATCGGAACCGTTAATCCAATCCAAAAACAGATTGATACAATCGTCATGGGAAATCCCCCTCTTTAAGTGCAGTTTTACATAGTAAGTATTCATTAAAGCCCCCTCGTTTTTCGATTCCCTTTTTATTCCCTCGTTAAATATTCGAGCGGTATGGCATACGCCTTTTCGTAACACTGCTTCCAAGCCGCCTGCGCGCGCGCCTTCAAGTCGGCAATGCGCTCTGCGCGCGGGAGCGCTTCATTCGGATAAAGGAGCGGAAGCACATTGATGCGCAACTTTTTCGGCTTGCCCTTCTTCTTTTTGAACGTGCAGAAAATGGGCACAACGGGCACGTTGAACTTTACGGCGTAATGGAACGCGCCGTCCATCATCGGACGGGGTTTCTGATAATTCTTCCAAAACGCCTGCTCGGGATAAAAATTAATAATCTGCTTTTTCTTTGTTACGAGCCGCTCCAATTCGGCATTTAAGTTGCGCATTCCCGCGAGGTTTGCGGTAAGCGGCAGCATCGCGCCCCGCCGCATGATAAAGCCGACAAAATCTTTTCGGTTATTCCACGGCCCCATAGTATGATAAGAGCGAAACGCCCCTACCGCGCGGCGGATAAAAAACGTATCCAGATAGTGAATGTGGTTGCAAATACTTACCGCACCGCCCTTCAAGCCTTTCAGATTTTTTCTGCCGACGACGCGCGCGCCGCACACGCAGAAGGTAATGAGCGGCGCGAACAGCTTCACGAGCGTGCGCAGAAACACCCGCCCCATACGCTGCCCGACCGTTCCGCGGTAATTGTACGAACCGTCGGGCATCGTCCATCCCGCCTGCACGGGGCGATAGTTGTAATTTAATTTTCCGCACCGCTCCAAAGCATTCTGAATCCCTTCGTGCTTTTCGGCGGCAGTTCTTTTCTTATTCATGTCATCACCGCAGCGTCAAGTTCATTCGCCGTAAATAACCAGCATGGTATGATCCTGCTCGTCGAGCTTCACGGAATAGCGCGTCGCCTTGTTCTGCGTGCCCTGTATGCCGAAAATCTCTTCCATGAGCGGCTTATTGTTGATACAAACGCTCTTTTCCATCACTTCGCCGTTAATTTTCCTTTTGGTTATCTTAATGGTATTTTCCGCACAGTTCTCCAACAGCTTAATGCCGACGCGCAGCCCCCCGCCCTGTCTCGTCTTATATAACTGAACGAATTTGTATTTTCCGACATTCTCAACCAAGTCGCAAGCGGCGCTGCTGAGCACGATACTGCCGAATCCGATGCTTGCATAAGCACTGTATTTTCCGCTTTTGTTATTATTGATTTTTACTAATTCCCAAGCCATAATGCTTACTTCCTTTTACTTTATGACTGTATTTTATCATATTATATTTTGATTGTCAATAGAAATTATATATATTTTTATGATTATTTTGATTTTTATGACTTTTGTCGCAAAAAGAAAAACGACGCTTATAAAGCGCCGTTCGGCTATCTTCTTATTTAGTTCTGAGCAGCAGGCATCGCGTAAAGATCGAATTCCCCGTCTAAGTCGAAATTCTCCCCTGCATCGAACGCCGCAAGTTTGGAAACAGAAACCTCGTATGCCGTCATGGTTACGGTTTCCGTTTCCGAAAGTCGCTTTTGATATTCGCGGCTTTGGATGCGTCCCGAAAGCGCAACTCTGTCGCCCACCTTCAAATTTTGCACGAAGCGCGCATTCCTGCCCCAGGCAATGCAGGGAATATAATCGGACTTATTATACGCGCGGTTGACCGCGATGAGCAGGTCGGCGATTTCACGATTAAAGGGGGTCGTGCGGTATACAGGCGGCTTGCAGATATAACCGGAAAGCACGATGCTGTTGGGATTTTTAGAGGGCGCTTCCGCAACGATCTCACGAACGAATACCGTAAGCATCAGCCGCGATCTGCCGTTTTCCAGCTTATTGTAGCTGCGGAACTGCCCGAGCGCGCAGATCACGCTGCCTATTTTCAAATCGTTTCCCTGAATGAGCCGCTCGGATATGGTAACGGGCAAAATGTCCGCCTGTCCCGAAAGACGCATCACCTTGACGAAGAGCTCGTAAAAGCCTTCCCCGTACACCTCGTGCGAGAAGGTCGCTTCCGACACGATTTCACCCATAAAGTAGACCTTATTGTTTTTTTCCGCGTTGTAATCCATATATAACCTCCGGGTATTTCTTAACCGTTTTGAATGCGAACTTCCCTCACGACGCATTGTTGGGAATCTGCTTCCCCGACGCGTCGATGGTGTAATTTTCCGTATAGATAAGCTCCCCAATGGGTACGAACTCGAACCCCTTTGCGCGGAGCGTATCGATGACGATGGGAAGCGCTTCCGCCGTATGCAATCCGTTGTTGTGGCAGAGAATGATAGAGCCGCTCTTCACGCGCTCCACGATGCGGGAAGCAATGTCCGAAGCGGACAAGTCCTTCCAATCGAGGGAATCCACGTCCCACTGAATGGGATAGAGCCCCATGGCGTTGCAGGTGTCGATGAGCTCGTTGTCGTAATCGCCGTACGGCGGACGGAAAAGCTTGACTTCCTTGCCCGTTACGGAAGTGATTGCCTCAGACGAGCTTCTCAGCTCGTTCCGAATCTCCGTTTCGCTCTGCTTGGACATGTAGGAGTGCGTCGCGCTGTGCGTGCCGACCTCGTGCCCAGCCGCGTCGATTTTTTTCAGGTATTTCGGGTATTTTTCCGACCAGAACTGCACGGTGAAAAAGGTCGCCCGCACCTTTGCCGCCGCAAGATTTTCCAAAATAGCGTCGGTGTGCTCCACACCCCAGGCGCAATCGAATGAGATGGAAATTTTATTGTCCTCGCGCCCGACGTTATATATGGGCAGGGAGCGTTCCCCGCCCCAATAAACGGTGGAAGCGTCCGCCGCGCGCGCCGTAAACGCGCTTGCGACGATGAGCGCAACGAGCGCCAGCGACATGACCGCATATTTCAAACGAAAGGTAAAAAACCGCATCCCATCACCTGTTATGATAAAATATTCCGCGCGGGGAATTTTGAAGGAATTTGTCGTCTCGTTTCCTTTTCCGTCGATTTGACAATTTTTGCCAAACCGCCCCCTGCGATAGTTTAAGATATGGCTTATCCTCACTTAATATGCATGCTTCGGACAACAAAAAAGCGCAACCGCGTTTTGCGGTTGCGCTTTTTATAAAATTCCAAATCGGTTCAATTAAATAATTATTTGATCGTAAAAGAGCGAGCCGTTTTTCATCTCTTTCATTTCGCTCTTGTCATGTAAAAACTGTACGCCGACGTGGAAATTTTCGTTATACCAGGTATTTCCAAACCAACCGGATGCCCCGAATCGCAGATATAATGTAAATATATTTGCCAGTTGATCTACGTTAAATTCAAATTCGTGATAATATGTGCGTTTTTCGGTCAATGTCGTGCCCGGTCCATGTTCGATGCTCCACTTTGCAATTTCTTTTGCATCGCTCGTCTTCTTATCAAAGAGATAAACCTGCTGATAGCCGTCGTCCTTTTCCCACATGGTAAACTGCACTTGAATGATAATTTTAGTAAAACCGAACTCCTTGAATTGATTAATTTGTTCTTGCGTACCCAAACCTATCGACACCGTTTCATAATTATTATCATAATCAAGTTTGATGACTTCTTTTGTGGAAGTTCTATGATTATTACAATAAATTCTGCGCCATTTAATATAAACATGAACCGTTCCGGTTTGAGTTTTTGATATGCTGGTCTTTGGCTTTCTAAATTCCGCATCAGCATAATAACCGAGGAATTCATATTCGGAAAACAATACTCCATGCGGTTTATAAAAATATGCCCACTGCGTTAATTCAAGCCCTTCGCCGTATTGATAAGATAGGGGCGCCGTCCTACAAGTACCAAATTCACGATCATACGTATTATGATATTCTACTTTATAAAACTTCCCTTCCCACTCGGCACTGACTGTCATACTGTAATCGAATTCGTATTTGAGCGTACCCCCCATCTCATACAGTTTACCGTTAATTCTCCAATATCCGTTGTAATGCGGTCTTTCGATTGTTTTCAACGTTATTGTTTGATTATATAATGCATATGCGGGCGTATTGGTTTTCGTGTATCCCGGATCATAGTAATAAAATGTATACGTATTCAGATGATAATAAGGCTCCGCCTGCACGTCATGAGCAATCAGCCATATACCATCGTCTTTTATATATTGCCCGCTATAATCGAATAACGTACCCTCATCGGAATACCATGCCGAAAAACTATGCCCCACCTTGTGCGGTATCGGTGCATTGGGAACAGCTTCTCCGTACACGACTTCCATTTCCCATTTTGAGCCCTCATCGATAAAGGTAATCTTATAAGTTTTCGGCGTAAATTTTCGCGTCAGATAAATAATTGCGCTGCCCTGCGAATTCGTCGTAAGATCGGGCATGTAACCGTATATAAAGCGCGCCCCCGCAGCGAACGCCGAGCCCGTAAAACGGTCGTTTTTCTCATAATCGGCAACCGCCCAATATGCGAAGTCGTAACCCTCTTTTTCGGGTGCTTCGGGCATAGTCAAAGCCGTGCCGTATTCCGCCGTAATCGACGGTATTTCCGTTTCCGCAAATTCGTAGAATACGAGCGTATAACTCTCTTTGCGGTAAACCGCCGTCAAGTCAAATTCCGCGCCGTCGAAAAGCGCAGGACGGAACGTATCCCAGCACGCTATTTTTCCGTCTGCGGTAACGAGTTTTTCGTAAATATGCCCCGCCTTGTAATACTCGGAAAGCGGCATTTGTTCAAGCATCCAACAATTGGGGCAAAGTCCGCTGACGTATTGGATTTCCGTTTCCGCGTCGGAAAGACTGTTTGCGCCCGCAAGCCACTTGAACGAAGGCGCTCCCTCCGTTCCGACGTTGATTTTGATTTTATACGCCTGCCTTGTCCAACGCGCGGTAAGCGTAACGTCGTCGGGCTCTTCAAACGGCATAATCAATCCGCCGTCGGAAAGCGTATATTGTTTATCTCCGCAGAACCAACCGTCAAAGTCGAATCCTTCGATTGACGGAACGGGCAAATCGGCAATCGATTGATACCCGATTTCAACGGAATTACTTTCTATCGTAGCGGAATTACCGTCCGTCTTTGCCGAATTCACGTCCAGCGTTGCCGTTATCATTTCTTTCGCCCATTTCGCATAAAAAATTTGATTTCCTATGCTGCCCGCTTCGATATGATCTACGGTCTCTCCTGTTAAGGCGTCGTTATCGCACCAACCGAGAAAAATATATCCTTCCCGTTCCGCTTCGGGAAGACTGACCCTATCGAGTACGGTATAAACGCCGCTTTGAATTTCCGCTCCGCCGTTTTCGATATATTCGATCGTATACTCTATCCAAGAAATTGCAGGATAGAGCATAACGCTCGGTTCATCCGCTTCCGCAACCTGCTCAACAGTTATAATTTTCCCTTCCTGATTTTTCCAACCGTTAAAAATTCCTCCGCGAACGGAATATTCGGGAAGTCCGCTTAGCGTTGCTCCGTTTTCGAGAATAACGTCGGGCAAATCAGTTTGAGCGAATATAATCCGCTTATATCCCTCTATATTTAATTCCAATTGCGACGAATTGCTCTCGATGCGCAGATAAACTTCGTCGTTTTCACTGATATATTGCGTATAAGTTCCGACCGCCGTTTCTCCGCACGGTTGCAAATACTTGTCCACGGGAGTAATTCGCGCGGATTCGTCCGAACAGGTAAAATCATACCAACGGAACAAATCGCTTTTGAAGCGAACGAAATATTCATGCCCGCTGTCCGCAACCGTATTGCCGCCAAGCCCGACCTTCGGCGGCAGATATAACAGAGTCAACGCTCCGCAAACCCTTTCCGCCGGTTCGGCAGAAGAAACCGTGATAAAATACCGCTCGCCCGCAAGCATGTCCCACGAGCCGTCGGCATTTACGGCAACCTCTTCCCCGTTTGCGCTGCAAACGGAAATACGGTATCCCTCTTCGGCTTGCTCTTTGAAGAAATGTTTTCCCGTATACGAAGCGGTATACTCAAAACTCCGATTGCCGCACGGCAACAAATACAGTTCCGTTTCCTTGCTCAATTCCATGGGGCTCGTTTCTTCGAATAACGTGTCTTCGCTGTAAACGACCGTCGGCACGCGCGCGCCGCTTTCGCTCGTATTGACGAATTCGACGCTCCCGTAACAGTTGATAGCCGCAAGATCGAATTGAATCATTTGGGATAGTCGGCTTGCCGCGTTCGTATCGTTCAGAATGATAATATTTTCGTAATACGCGCCGTCGCGCAGCACATACCCTTCGTGCGGTTGCATGGAGACGGCCCTCGTATAAGACGCCATGCCAGGATCTTCTTTCTGTTCCGTCTTTGACTGCTCGGTAAAGATATACGCTTCGTGATTCAACTCCGTCGCGCGCTCTTTTACGTCGAACGAGCGAATGACGTTATCGATATCGCATACCGTTTGATATCCCGTTTTAAGGGCGTTATACACGACGCTTACGCTTGCAACCCAATCCACCAATTCGGCGCCGATTGCCAAGGCGGCTTCCGCGGGAATCTTAACGGCGGTTAACCAATCCCCCGCTTCGGTATAATATTCGATTTCCTTAAAATTGACGCGGGATTGCTGAATGATCGGTCCGTCGTCCTTTAATTTGTCGTACCCGGGATCGCCGTAATTCAAAGCGTTCTCGTTGAGCAACGTTTGCAGGATTCCGATGTTCCATAGGGAATAGTGAACGGGCGCCTCATCCACCCATATCTCGGGCACGCGATTGGCGCTCTTTCCCTCAAAACAAAAATCCGCGTCGAGAATAATCGAAATTTTTGCGATATATTCGTTCTGATGCGCCTCTTTATCGGGGACATAAACGCCCCAGTCGTAATTGATAATAGCAATATGTAAATACGTTTCTTTGTCAATTCTATCTTCCGGCAAGATATAACTTTCGGGATGCAGATAGCGCGCCTTATAGCGCCGTTCCACGACGAATCCGTACTCTGCCCCGAAGTATTGGTACCTTCCTTTGACGGGAACCCCGTCCAATACCTCCTGCGGCACCATTTGATTGAGCTCCGGCACTTCGACGCCGATATCCATATTATCCTTGATTTCTTTACAGTACCGTACTTTCTTTTTTCCGTTTTTCAAATAATCGCTCGACGTGCACCGTGCGGAAACTTCGGCATATATATCTTCTTCTGCCGAAGCGTTTATAGGCTTGAAATTCCCTATCAATGCCCAAACGCACGTGAACAGCATAAACAGCGCAATTATAATACCGACCTTTTTTACGATTTGTTTCCTCATCCTTTTCATAATCCTCCCCTCCTTTGTTATTCAATCGTAATTACAAATGTTGCATCAAGTGGCAATAAAGCATCACTCTGCGTTTTTATCGTTACCCAGTATCCATAATCCCCCTTTTCTTTTACTTCTGTAAATTCATGAACCATATTATTTCCGTTAGAATCAACATAATAGGCTCTTCCCTCTTCCCAATCGCTATCCCCATAGTGTTCTGTAGTATCCGTTAATAACCTGAAAACGATTCCGTATTCTTTCCCCGTATACGGCAACGTTACACGTATTGTCCCCAAATCTTCATAACTTTTTTCGTAATTCGTTCTTTTAATTTCGTACAATAATTTTCGTTTTGTCCAATCCCCTATTTCACTTTTATCCCTCGTATAATACACGGCAATCGTAGCGGGCGCGCGCGTTTCCCGCGGTTTTCTCACCTCAATCACGATTACCATAATTGCGATAATAATCGCCGCTATCCCCGCAATGATCGCTATCGGCAATATCTTTTTCGTTCTCTCCTTCATTTTTTCACCTCTCCTCCCTATTTTTTATTTCCTTAATTATCATATGTTGTTATTAAAAAATACTTGATGTTGTCTTTTATTTTCTTATTTGTATATATTGTAACATATAATTGTTGGAATTTCAATAATTATCGGAAGGAAAATTTCACGGTAATTTCGGAGATTTTGACGGAATTTTCGGTTTCTTTCCGAACGGATCCCTCTTCTGCACGCTCGTAACGGTGAGTAGAAACACTTCCCTTGCACCCGCGCGCTTTAACCGTGTAGCTAGCTCGTCCGAAGTAGCGCCCGTCGTCATGGTGTCGTCGATGATCAGAATGCGTTTCCCCTTGACCGCGGCACGGTCGGTTACGCGGAAACACCCTTCCAGATTAGTCTGCCGCTCGCTGCGGGTGAGCGTCTTTTGCGCCGCCGATTCCCTTTGCTTGATTACAGGCGCCAGGCACGGCTTTTGCAGCCGTTCGGCAAGCTCCTGCGCCAGCAGGCGCGACTGATTGTATCCGCGCTTCTTTTCCGCCTTTTCCGTCATGGGCACGAAGGTGAGCGCTTCCGCCTCGGAAAACTCCCGCTCGGCGACGGGATATAATGCGTTCGCAAGCGCACGGTATAAATATTTCGCGCCGCGTTTGAACCGCAAAACGAGTTTCATTGCCTCGCCCTCGTGCGTGAACGCCGAACGCGCCTTGGAAACGACGAGCGGGCGCTCTTTGCATTCGAGGCAGGCGCCCGGCTCTTCCGTCTTTCTTCCGCAGAACGGACACATGGCGCCGTTATTCCACGGAAGCGTTTTCATGCACGCCGTGCAGACGCGCTCGTTTCCGAACACCTCGCGTCCGCAGACGTCGCAGGTAAAATTATAGGTATCGTCGTATTTCTTTACGGCGGCAAAAAATTTTTGCAGCAGCTTATTCATTTGCATCTCCCAATAAAAAAGCGGATACGGTTGCCCGCACCCACTCTTTATCGCCTATCAGAAATCGTCATCCTCGCCCTTTTCCGAATCATCGTCCTCGTCGTCATCGTCGTCCGTGAGCGTGTATATTTCGTCGCCCGTAACGTAATCGAGGTCTTCTTCCTCCTCTTCGTACTCCTCTTCCGCATTCTCCTCTTCGTCGAACTCCTCGTCGAAGGTTTCGTCGATTTCGCCGAGCTCGGAGTCCAGCTCGATGTCGGTATCGTCGTCGAGGTAATTGCGCCATTCGTCATCCTGTTCGGGATCGGGCTCTTCCTCCTCGTCGTAATCGGCTTTCTTGCGGCATTCCTCGCACATCTTCTCGCCCGTGCGCATCATATTCTCGCCGCAAACGGGGCAGAGCTCGGTGGGCATATCCTCTTCCGCCTCCTCTATTTCATCCGCGTCAGTGGGCAAACCCTTCAATTCTTTCAGACATACGTCGCAATAATCCTGCTTTTCGCCGTCGATATAATTGAGTTCGCAGCGCGGACATTTTATATAACGTACCATAACAGCATTAACCTCCATTCCGAACGGCGCACTTTGCCGCCGATACAAGCTAATAAATTATATTAGTAATTATTTTTTTTGTAAACTGTTTTTTTATGCGTTTTAAGAAAATTTCGTAAACTTTGCAAAATTTTTTTGCTTTTTTTCGACAAACAGCGCTCTCCGCCGCCATCCCGCAGAGACAAAGCGTGAAACGCACAAAAATAATAATCCACCCGCGTAGCGGGTGGTATTTCATTTTCGGGCATAGCCCTA
>CAJUJO010000007.1 GCA_910586675.1 uncultured Christensenellaceae bacterium
TCCTCTCAACCCGTATAATTATGATATGATACACTATAATTGTATTACAACATTTTAGGAATTTCAAGTGTTTTTCGACAAATTTTTGAAAATAGTCGAAAACTTTCACACTAACACAATATATTGTGGGTCAGCTTCCCGCAACGTAGGAAATTTTTGCGGAAAAAGTAAAATTTTATATAAAAAACACCGCCCGCGCGGAATTTTCCGCGCGGGCGGCACAGCTGACACTGCGCTATTTTATTTTTCTTCGGGCGACTTCAACAAGTCGAGAAAGGCGCGGAGCGCAAAGGTCATGCCCGCGTTTTTGGGGAGCGCCACCGCGACCGAACGGGCGGGCATGGCGGGCTTTACGTTCAGCTCGAAGAGCCTGCCGTCGCTCAACTTGTTCAATGCGTATTGGCGGGGAATGCAACCGACGCCCATTCCTTCGACGACGAGCCGCTTCATAAATCCCCAGCTGTCCACCTCCACCGCAGGTTGTACGTTAACGCCCAAACTCTTGAAATAGGAATCCACCGCGACCCGCGCGACGGTGTTGCTCTGCAAAAACACGAGCGGGTATTTTTCCAAATCCCACACGGAAAGCTCCTTGCCGCGCAGCTCCTCGAACGCGCGCCCCGCGATAAATACGTCGTTTAACAGCATAATAGAATCGGTAATGCGGATTTCGTCGTCCTCGGGCACGGGAAGGTTCAAAAAGCCGACGTCGCAACGGTTGGTTTTAAGCTGCTCTATGGTAACCGGCGAGACGTCGGACAAAAGCTCGAACCGCACGTCGGGATACAGCTTGCGGTATTCCACGAGCTTGTCGGCGAGACAGTATTGAAAAATGGTCTCGGAAGCGCCGATGCGGAGGGTGCCCGTCGCGCTCTGTTTGAGCTCGGACAGCTTGTCTTCCACCCCGTTTAAGAGGGAAAGCGCCTGCTCCACGTTGTCGTAAACGAGCCGCCCGCCCTGTGCGGAGAGCTCCATGCCGCGGTGCGTGCGGTTGAACAGCGGCGTGCCGAGCTGGTTTTCCAGCTGCTTGATCGCCTGCGACACGGCAGGCTGGGAGATATACAGCTCCTCCGCCGCCTTGGTAAGGCTGCCGCACCGCGCCACCGTGTAAAACACTCTGTATAAATCGAGATTTACCATAAACGCCCCTTTTCTTTATTTCTTATTTGCCTACGCAGAATTTTGCGAATATCTCGTTTATCACGGCTTCAGAAGCCGTTTCGCCGCTCAGCTCGCCGAGCGCAAGCCAAGCCGCCTTCACGTCCTCGGCGTACAGCTCGGCATACAGCCCGCCCTCCGCCGCCGCAATCGCCCGCGCCGCCGCTTCCGCCGCGCGCTCCACCGCGCGGTAGTGCCGCTCTTCCATCAGATACGCGCCGTCCAAGTCCTCGCCCGCGCCGCGCGCGTACATGAGCGCTTTGAGCGCTTCCAGCCCCTCGCCCGTCAGCGAGGACAGGTTTACGTCGCAGCCGCTTTGCTTTTGAATATCGCACTTCGCCCCCACCGTAACGACGGGCGTTTCCTTCGGGAGCGCGGGGAGCGTTTCCCCCTCCTCTTTGAGCCAAATCACGAGGTCGGCGGCTTTGACCGCGTTTTCCGCGCGGCGAATGCCCTCGCGTTCGATTTCGTCGCCGCTCTCGCGCAAGCCCGCCGTATCCGTCAAACGGAAGAGAACGCCGTTAATTTCGAGCGAGCCCTCCACCGCGTCGCGCGTGGTGCCCGCCACGGGCGAGACGATCGCCTTATCGCAGCCGAGGAGCGCGTTGAGCAGCGAGCTCTTGCCCGCGTTGGGCTTGCCGCAGATGACGGCGTTTACGCCCGATTTTATCTTCCTGCCCGCGCGGTACTGTTTCAGAAGCGCGGAAAGCCCCGCTTGAACTTCCTTTAAGCGAAGAACGACCTCTTC
The DNA here is from genome assembly GCA_910586675.1 of uncultured Christensenellaceae bacterium. Lineage (GTDB taxonomy): Bacteria > Bacillota > Clostridia > Christensenellales > Borkfalkiaceae > Gallimonas. The sequence goes on from CAJUJO010000007.1 coordinate 1,907, forward strand.
CCGCGATTGCGCGTTTAAGTCCTCTTCCGGGTAATCCACGTCGGCGTCGATGCTCGCAAGGCACTCGGTGAGAAGAGCTTGCAATCTCTTGCCCTCGTTCGTGAGCTTTTCGCCGTACAACATAAACCCCGCCCGAACCTGCGCGCGCGCTTCGGCGTTGATCATGTCCGCCATGCCCTCCGCAGCCGAAAGGGAAAGTTTTCCGTTCAAAAAGGCGCGCTTGGTAAATTCACCCCGCTCCGCCGCCCGCGCGCCGAGGGCGAGCGTTTGTTCCAGCACGCCGCGCGCGATTTCCGTTCCGCCGTGGCAGTGGAATTCCACGGTATCTTCGCCCGTGAACGACTTTGGCGCGCGGAAGTACACGCACATGCCGTAATCCTCGAAGGAGCCGCAATCGATTTTCCCCGCATACATCACGTTGGGGAGATATTCCCCCCTGCGGGAGAACATGCGCCGCGCGATCGAAAGCGCGCCCTCCCCGCTCATGCGGACGATGGCGACCCCGCCCCGACCGGGCGCCGTTGCGATGGCGGAAATTACGTCCATATCCTTCTCCTTTTTTATAGCAGCTCCCGCGCCGTTCCCAAATCGGGACGGGCAAGGTATAACCTGTATTTATACCTATTATACAAGCGAGAAAACTTGCTTGCAAGGGTTTTCGAGCGCCGTATTCAAACTTTAATGCGTTTTTCGCAAGAAAAACGGCGGCGCGATAGCGGCGCAAAAAAATCTTTGATTTTTTGCATTGCTATGTTATTATATCACGCCGCGCGGCGTTTGTAAACACTTCCGCAAAGAAAAAAGAGCGCCCGATGCGCGCTCTTTTCGTTCAGTTTCCGCCGCCTTTCCCGCCGCCCGAAAATTCTTCGAACGGGTCGCCGTTATTGCCGCCGCTCCCGCCGGAACCGCCGCCAAAATCGGAAAACGGGTCGTCCGCGGGGGGATTGCCGTTCGGCGCTCCGCCGTTCGCCCCGCCGTAAGGGCTACCGTAACCGTCGCCGTAACCTGCGCTCCTGCGCGCAAAGTCCTCCGCGCGGCGGCGCATATATTCGTTATAGTCCACGGGCGCGTTGTTGCGCACCGCGAAAAGCACGAACCCGCGCAGCGGAAGCACCGCGCTCAAAAAGGTCATCAGGAAGGGGCCGCGCGCGTAGTACTTGCGGTAAAGCGCATTGAACACCACGCAGAAGAGAATGATTTCCACGAAGGAAAGCAGATACGCGAGCAAGGAAAACCAGCGCATGCCGTCGTACATCCAGAGCATATTATCGGGAATGAGCGAAGGATCTAACTTCATCAGCCGCAAGTCGTTTTCCTTATATTCCACGTGATAGGGTAAAAGGCACATATTGGACGTAAGATAAAGCGCGTTCATCGCAACGTACGCGATTTCCACGAGCATGGCGTAAAGCCCCGCACGCTTCATTTTCTGCCCGAAGAAATTGGCTTCCCCCGCTAATTTGCCCGCATAGTAGGTGTTTGCGAAGGGCAGAAATCCCAAGAAGCTGTGCTTCATGCCCTGCTTTTTCGCCATAGCGTGCATGCCGATGCCGCCGAACACGAGACATATTACGTACAGCCCGCCCGCAACGCTGAGGCATATCTCGTAAAACAGATAGACCTGCGCGATCGCTTCTTCCAGCGTTCCGCCGATTTGGAAGAGCTGCAGCATGAGCGACTGCGCCGCGCTCGTCCATTCAAAAAATTCCATATCTTACTCCTCCGTTCCGCAAAAGAGCGGAACGCCGTAATCCACGCTTAACAGTTTCAAGCCCTTGGCGGGCATTGTTTTAGCAAGCGTTTCCCGCCTGCCCGTCTCGAACGCGCGCAATATCTCCGTTTCCCGCCGCCTTCCGCAGCCGATTTCAAAGATTTCACCCGCAAGAATGCGCACCATATTATATAAAAACCCGTTGCCGCATACGGCGAGCCCGTAAAACGCCGCGCCGCCCTCTTCCCGCTCTGAAACGGATACGGAATACACCGTCCGCACGCTCGTCTTTGCCGAAGAGCCCGCCGCGCAAAATGCTTTGAAGTCGTGCTCGCCCTCTATAAGCTTCGCCGCCGAACGCATTTTTCCGAGGTCGGGTTTTTCTTTGAGCCGCACGGCGTACCGATCGAACAGCGGCAATTCGCAGGGCGCGGAATACGCCGTATAGACGTAAGTTTTTTTCTTCGCGCCGCGCGTGCAGTCGAACCCTTCGGGCGCAGCCGCGCTTTTCAACACGCGCACGTCGGGCGGAAGGAGCGCGTTGAACGCTTCCCGCAGCCGTTCGGGCGGAACGGGCGTTTGCGCGTCGAGGTGGCAGACCTGCCCGAGCGCGTGCACGCCCGCGTCCGTCCTGCCGCTCCCCGCGACTTTTGTCTTACAGCCGAACAGCTTTTCCGCCGCTCCTTCCAGCTCGCCCTGCACGGTGCGCGCGTTTTTCTGCACCTGCCAGCCGCAAAAGTGCGTGCCGTCGTAGCTGAGCAAAAGCGCGTATCTCATGCCACGCTCCCGCCGCAGTAGATACCGAGCAGGACGACCCCCGCAACCAAAGCGGCAATCAGAAACAGCCCTATCAAATCCCGCCAGCCGAACGTGAGTTTCTTGTACTTGGTGCGCTTTTTTCCGCCCGTGTAACAACGGGCGTCCATCGCGTCGCCCAGCTCGTCCGCACGGCGGAACGCCGAAAGCAAAAGCGGTATGAGCACGGGTACGATGGCGCGCACGCGCTTGACGATGCCGCCCGTTTCAAAATTGGCGCCGCGCGCCTTTTGCGCGTTCATAATGCGTTCCGTTTCGTCCATGAGAATGGGGATAAAGCGGAGCGCGATGCTCATAATAAGCGCCAGCTCGTGCACGGGGAAGCGGATCCACTTCAAGGGCGTGAGCAGGCTTTCGATGCCGTCCGTTAAGGCGACGGGCGTCGTCGTAAAGGTCAGAAGCGAGGAACACATGACGAGAAGAAACAACCTCGACACGAGAAAGGCGCTGAAAATTAACCCTTCCTTGGTAACGTGGAAAATGCCCCATTCCCAATAGACGGTCGCGCCCGTATAAAAAAAGGTGTTGAGCACCGCCGTGAACAGCACGATGAACAGAATGCCCTTGATGGAGCGCAGAACCTTTTTGAGCGGGATACGGGAAAAAATCACGGCGAGGACGAGCACGCCCAAACACGCGGCGAGCCCGTAAAAATTCTTCGCCAAAAAAATCGCCGTAATATACGCGATAAGGAAAACTAATTTCAGCCGCGGGTCCAGCTTATGCACGAAGGACTGCACGGGATAGTATTGTCCGAAAGCGACGTCTTTTAACATAGTTCCCGATTATTTTTTCAACGCGAGCACTTTCGCGATGAAATCCTCCGTGGTAAAGTCGCATTCGAGCGCGACGCCGCGCTTTGCAAGCGCGGAACACAGCTTTGCCGTGAGCGGCACGTCCAGCCCGAGCGCGGTGAGTTCATCCGCACGGCGGAACAGCTCGCGCGGCGGAAGCACGAATTTCACTTCCCCTTCCGAAAAGACGGCGGCTTTGGTGCAGTTTTCGGCAATCTCGTCCATATCGTGCGAGACGATGACGACCGTCTTGCACCACTCCCGGTGGAGCTTGTGCAAAAGCTCCATGATCTCCTTTTTGCCGAGCGGGTCGAGCCCCGCCGCGGGCTCGTCCAAAACGAGAATTTCGGGGCGGGTTACGATGACGCCCGCGATGGCGACGCGGCGCTTCTGTCCGCCCGAAAGCTCGAACGGGGAAACATCCTTCACCTCGTCGTACGAAAGCCCGACGATTTCGAGCGCGGCGCGGACGGCGTTTTCCGTCTGCTCCTTCGTCGGCTTTTCCTTGGCGAAATTTTTCAGCCCGAACGCCACGTCCTCCTTCACCGTTTCGGCGAAGAGCTGGTATTCGGGGTACTGAAACACCATGCCCACGTGCGAGCGCAGGGCGCGGAAATCCGTCTTTTTGTCGGTCAAATCGTAATCGCCCACTTTTAAGACGGCGGGCGGGGGCGGCGTCTGCCCCTTCTTCACCTTCTGTTTTTTAGCGCGCTTTAACGAAGACGGCACGCGCAGAAGCCCGTTCAGGTGCTGCACGAAGGTGGACTTCCCGCTCCCCGTGTGCCCGATGATCCCGAAAAACTCCCCTTCCTCGACGGTGAGCGCAACGTCTTTGAGCGCGCGCGAAGCGAAGGGAGATTTCGCGTTATAGGTATAATTCAGGTGTTCGGCTACGATACGCATTTTGCAATCTCCTCCGCAAGGACTTCGGTATCCAGCGTATCGCTCACCGAAACGCCGCCCTCCTGCAATTTTTTGCAGATATAGCCGATGCGCGGCAGAGCAAGGTTGTACGTTAAAAGCTCTTCATGCCGTTCGAAAATTTCCGCGGGCGCGCCCTCCATGACGATTTCCCCCTTGTTCATGACGACGGCGCGGTCTGCAAGCAGCGCCTCTTCCATGAAATGGGTGATGAGCAAAACGGTAATTCCCTCCTCTTTGTTGAGGCGGGTTACGACGTCGATGATTTCCTTTCTGCCGCGCGGGTCGAGCATGGCGGTAGACTCGTCAAGTATCATGACCTTGGGACGGAGCGCCAACACGCCCGCGATGGCAATGCGCTGTTTCTGCCCGCCCGAAAGGCGCGTGGGCGTGGAATGACGGTACTCCTCCATGCCGACGGCGGCGAGCGCGAAGGAAATGCGCTCACCTATCTCTTCGCGCGGAAGCCCGATATTTTCGGCGCCGAACGCCACGTCGTCCTCCACGATGGAAGCCACCGTCTGATTGTCGGGATTTTGAAACACGAGCCCAATATTCTTTCGGATCTCGTATAAATTCTTGCCGCCGACGGGCATGCCGAAGGCGGTGATCTCCCCTTCGTCGGGCGAAAGCAGACCGTCGCAAAGGCGCGCGAGCGTGCTCTTGCCGCTCCCGTTATGCCCGAGGACGGCGACGAATTCCCCTTCCTCTACGGAAAAATTCAATTTTTTTATGGCGAACGCTTCGTTTCCGTAGGAAAAGCTCACGTCCTTGAATTCGATGACTTTCATCTGCCGCCCGAAAGAATTTTCCCTTATTATACCATTATCCGCGCATATTTACAATGAAAAAGGCGTGAAAATTCACAAAACGCCGATAAAAATTTTTTGCGAAAAGCTTGTAAAAAAATTTTTACTGTGTTACACTGTAATTACCACACAAAACCGAATAATTATCTCACAAGGTACACAATATGGCATTGTGTATCTCTTATTCCTTGTGGGATATGGTTTTGTGTGGTAACAAACTTCGGAGATACCGTGCAGTGTGTTTCCGAACTTTGGAAGCACACTTTTTTATTTTAAGGAGATCCCACAATGCACAAATGCCTGAACTGCGGAACGGAGTTCGAGGGCAACTTCTGCCCCGAGTGCGGCTCTCATTGGAGCGACGGAAAGAACTGCCGCCAATGCGGCAAGCTCCTCCCGAAGAGCGCGAAATTCTGCACCGAATGCGGGCATTCCTTCCTCGGCGAACTGCCGGCTGAAAACGCCCGCGCAGAAGACGAAAAAACCGCCGCGCCCGCAGCGCGGGAAATCGCCGCAGCGTCCGCGCCCGTCCAACCCGCGCAGCCGCTGCAAGAGAGTTACGCGCGCGCTCCCCTGTTGAATGCCGACCTTTTGCGCGCCGCCCACGGCGCGCTGCGCTACATACCCGCCGCTCTTCTCGCGCTGTTTGCGGTGCTCGCGCTCTGCTTTCTCGCAACGCCGCTCATCGGAGCAAACCTTTTTCTTTTGGGCGCAAAGGAAAGCGCGTACGAGGCGCTCTCCGATACGTCGGTAAGCTTCCTGCACGGAAGCATTCGGACGGTAATCGTTTTTGCGTCGTTTGCTTTCCTCGCGGCGGCCGTTATGGGAATTGCGGCGCATAGAAACAAATGGACTGCGTTAAACTACGCCGATTTCGCCGCAGCACCCTTTTATCTTGCGATATTTTCCGCCGCCTGCGCGCTTATCGGAATCATCAATGCCGAAGACGGCGGAGCGGGAGTTCTGACTTCGGAGACCTGCCCCGTCCTGCTCATCGTGTTTTCCCTGCTGTTCGCGCTCTTTTCCGCCGGTGCGACGGTCGGAAGATATTTCCTCGGAAAATCGCCCGCGCTTGCCCAAGCGCGCGAGGAGTTGGAGATAAAGCGCGCCGCGCTCGTACCGCCGACTGCGCCCGAAACCGTTGAAAAGCCCAAGCGTTCCGCTCGGTCTTATCTTGACCCTATCAGAATGAAAGAACCTCAAATTATAAAAACGGCAAATAAATCCATTTACTTAAAGTCTTATATCTTTTTAGAATGGATCTTGTGCTTATTGCTCTTTATGATGCCGCTAATATTTCTTTCTCCGACTCCGGTAATCGGTTTTTTGCCGACGACGGATTGGTTTCATGCACTTATTATTTTTGTTACGATTTTTTTAATTGTCCTTTACGGAACGGTATGCACTTACTTCTATCAAACGCGCTTTTACCGCTACAATCACGTTACCGATTGGAACGCAAAAGAGCGCTCTTCTAATTTTTATAAAATTACCATTATCGTAAACCTCGTAATCGCCGCCGCACTATGGTCATGGATGTTTTTCCGCTCTCCCCCGACGATGATTATCATTTCATTGTTACCTTTCACTTTGACGCCTACCTGGGTCTCGATTTTTGCGCTCCGCTGCATAGGAAAGGTAAACCGGTCGATTTACGGCGAACACAAACCCAAATTCTTCGATGCGGAAACCGCACAAATCGATTTTAAGGAAATAAACAGACCTTATCTCGAATGGCTGGAAAGGCAACAGAAATACGAAAAATTCCGCGTGGAAGAAGCGATATACCGCTATGAAATGCGGCGGTACGTTCAGGGAGAACCGTACGACAAAAAGCCGCCCCGCCTGTATTTTTCGCTCATGGCGAAAAAGATATCCCTTGCCGTCGGCGCGCTCGTCTTAGCCGTATTTATCGCCGTACCCTGCATCGTATATCCCATTATCACGAACATGTTCCGCATTTCCGTCGTAAAGAAATACACGGTCGGACGCGCCGAATACTCGGTACAAAATATTTTGCCCGAACCGCACCAAAAGTCGGAAAATACCTGGAAATTTTACGACGACAACTGTCTGGCTCTCGTCCGCAGAATGGAAGAGAACAACAACAAGTTGGAAAATATTTCCGACCTCGAAGAGCTCGGCAAAATCATACAGGAAAACGAGAAACTGACGCAGGAGATGAACAAACTCACCTACCGTTATATGGAAATACAGTTTGCTAAAAAAGACGGTGATTCGGAACAACTGTACGTCGTCCGGACGATGCTCGACACGCGCCGCTGCGACTCCGCAACGACGACCGTAAAAGCGGTCGATGCGGTAAAACTCGCCTGCAACAAGTTTGAATCGCACCCCGACGCAACGAATTTTTCGGACACGGTGGAAGACGTCATAAATTACACTTCCGTGGAAATTACCTACAAAGACGGAAGCTTCCAGAGTTATTACGTACCTGCTTCGGCATTCTTCGCCGTGGACTTTTTCAAAGCGGGCACGTACAAACTCAGCTGGTCAGACCGCTGGGGCGAATACGCCGCCGATTTCACAGTGATAGGCGGATGGGACACCATACCGCCTGCCGCACAATAATTTAATTCCGCACGCATCGAAAAACCGCCCCTCTGCCTTCTACAGAGGGGCGGTTAACCGTTCATTTTAATACGCGCGATACAATGCCTGCGCCTGAGAAGAATTAACCGCGTCGGATATAATCAAATCGCGCGCGGTAATACCTGCGCCGAACGTAAGCCCGACGGCTTTGATTTCGCCGAACAGCCTGTTTACGTAATCCTTTACCGTTGTCGTTACCCAAATATTGTCCTTTACCATGCCCGAGGTCGTCTGATAATACGCGACGCGCACGCCGTTTTTATAGTAGTCGACCGAACCGTCTGTATTAAACGAAACGGTAACGTAGCAAGCTCCGCCCGTAAACGAAGAAGGTGAACCGCCGTTCTCCCACGTGCCGTTGGGATAGGCGTTCATCCCCTTCATATCCCCCGTGGAATAGTATGCTTCGAGGTTGGGAAGGTGCACGGTATAAATGCCCGTACGCTCCGCCGAGCCCGTTGTAACCGTAGCGGAATTCCAGTCGCCCGCCGCGCTTTCCAGCCGGAAGGACACGGCAAGCCCCTTGGCAGCGGGGTCAAACGCTTCCGTTTTGGTATTCGAAGCATCACCGTATACCGTTTTGAGGACGTTGACGCCGCTCACCGCGATGTCCGAATCGGTTACGGCATGATTCGCCCACAGGCTGCGTCCGCCGTCCGACACCGCCGTAAAGCAGAGCATTGCGCCGCCGTACGTGCTCCACGCGGGCGCGATTACCCCCTTATACGTTGCGCCGTCCAAAGTAATTTCTATTCCGCAGTCGCCCGTAATGTTCCACGAACCAACATTTTGCGAGCGTTTGAGAACGGCGCCGCCCGCAGAAAGCGTATAGCGCGCGGAAGAAGCGAACGCTTCGCTGTTGCCTTCCGTATGCACAATGATATCGTACCTGCCCGCGAGATCGCTTTCCGTAACCTTACCGAGCGATTCGCCCGCATAGCGGTTGGGCGACATGACGGGCCAACCGTCCGCATTAAAAAAGAGTTGATTGACCTGCATGTTATGCGCAGTGCCGACGCCCGTTCCCGCCTCGTCCATATATCGCGTGTGATACACGACGAAATATTTTCCGTCCGCTTTGACGACGGAGTTGTGCCCCATCGCGGCGTATCCCGCATGATCTTCCGCAAACTTATAATTGCCCGCTATCTTGTTGCCGCCGCCGTAATTTTCCGCAACGTTTTTTCCCGTAATATCGGTATACGGTCCGTCGGGATTCTTACTCCGCGCGACGCGCATATTATAGTCCTTAAACAAACTGCCGTCGCTCGCCATGAGGTAGTAATAATCGGTCTGTTCGTTATAGAAGATAAACGGACCTTCCGCCCCCGTCGAAGCACCCTTCCAGAGCAGCTTTCCGTAATCGTGCACGCCGTTTTGCAGCGGCAAGCCCGTATTCGGGTCGAGTTCTTTAATGTAAATTCCCGCAAAGAAGGAACCGTACACCATCCACAGCCCGCCCTCCTTATCGTAGAAGAGCTCGGGGTCGATGCAGTTGGGGTTGCTTGAACCGTTTTCGCTCCAAACGATGATTTCCTCATTCGCGTAAGGGCCCGTAACGCTGTCGGAAGAAACTCTGCCGATCACGGATTTATTGGAACCGAACCCCGAAGTCAGCGAATAATACATATAGTATTTATTGCCGATTTTCTGCACGTCGGGCGCCCAGGTATTTTCGCTCCCGCCGACGATCTCGTTCGCCTTCGTAAGAATGCTTCTGAAATTCGCCGTGCCGTAAATCTTTTCCGCCTGCCCGTCGGAAGCTACTTGCTGCCAATGGATGAGGTCGGGCGAGGAAGCGACGGCAAAGTGCGAGCCGAAAGCGTAATATTTGCCCGTCGCCTCGTCGTAAAATGCGGAAGGGTCGTGCACGGCAACGCCGCTTCCGTAATTCGGATTTGCGGGAAGAACATATTTCCCCGGCGCGGGCGGTTCTTCGGGCTTTTCCTCGGGCGGGTCGACGGGGGGCTCCGTCTTTTCCGTAACGGTAACGGTATGCGTATTGCTTCCCTTATTTCCCGCTTGGTCGTACGCTTCCGCCTTTATCAGATATTTACCCCCCTCCGAAGGCGTAAAAATCTTTTTTTCCGCATCGTAAACGGAGGCGGTAACGTCGTTTCCGTCCTCGTCCGTAATCGTAATATCAACGCGCACAACGCCGACGTTATCCGTCGCCGTGTACTTGACTTCTATCGGCTTCTCCGCTTCCGCCGTTTCCGCCATATCGAAGGTTACGACGGGATGTTCCTCGTCGCGCACGGAATCAACCGTACCCGCCTGCACGGTATGCGTATTGCTTCCCTTATTCCCCGCTGCGTCGTACGCTTCCACCGTGATAAGATACTTCCCGGCAGACGGCGGCGTAAAAATATTTTGTTCCGCGTCGAAAACCGTTGCCGTAACGTCGTTCCCGTCTTCGTCGGTAATCTTCACCGCAACGCGCGTAACGCCTACGTTATCCGCCGCCGTGAATTTTACCTCAAACGGCTGCCCGACGACGGCGCTTTCGGCCATCCGAACGGTTACGGAGGGGGTCTCCGTATCGGCCGACGGGCGAAGCCCCAGCACCAGCCCCAAAACAAGCCCCGCCGCCAAAAGCACGCAGACGGCGGCAATCCGGAATTTTTTACTCTTTAACAGTTTCAATTGCGTTTCCCCCTATGCGTCCAGTATAATACTGCAAACCCGAAAAATCAATAGAGTAATTTAATTTTGCCATACCGGAGGATGACGTTTTTTTAATTTTTTTTGTTACCCTGTTGACTTCGCGTGAAAAAACATATATAATAGTACAGGTGCGGACAAGCACAGCTTTTCCGCGCGCAAAAAATAAGTTAATTTATATTTTTATGGAGGTTTCTTTGATGACTAAGATGACTATCGACGGCAACACCGCCGCCTCGCACGTCGCTTACGCGTTCTCGGAAGTGGCTGCCATCTACCCCATCACCCCTTCGTCCCCGATGGCGGAATCCGCCGACGAATGGGCTACCCAAGGCAGAGTAAACATGTGGGGGCAGAAGCTCCGCATTGCGGAAATGCAGTCGGAAGGCGGCGCGGCGGGCGCGGTGCACGGCTCCCTCTCGGCGGGCGCGCTTACGACGACGTACACCGCTTCGCAGGGATTGCTCCTTATGATTCCCAATATGTATAAAATCTCGGGCGAGCTGCTGCCCATGGTCATGCACGTTTCGGCGCGCGCGATCGCGGCGCATTCCCTCAATATCTTCGGCGACCATGCCGACGTCATGGCATGCCGCCAGACGGGCTTTGCGATGATCGCGGGCTGCTCCGTTCAGGAAGTCATGGATCTTTCGCTCGTCGCGCACCTTTCCACGCTGCGCGCCCGCGTGCCCTTCATCAACTTCTTCGACGGCTTCAGAACCTCCCACGAAGTGAGTAAGATCGACGTTATCTCTTACGAGGAAATGAAAGCCATCTTCGATAAGAAGGGGCTTGCAAAAGACGTAGCCGAATTCAAGGCGCGCGCGCTCAACCCCGAACACCCCGTTCAGAAAGGTACGGCGCAGAACAGCGACACCTACTTCCAGAACAGGGAGACGGCGAACAGCTACTACAACGCCACCCCCGCTATCGTTCAGGAAATGATGGACGAAGTTTCCGCGCTCACGGGCAGAAAATATCACCTGTTCGACTACGTAGGCGCACCCGACGCGAAGGAAGTTATCGTCATTATGGGTTCGGGCGCGGAGACGGTGGAAGAGTCCATCAACAAGCTCAACGCGCAGGGCAAGAAGTACGGTCTTATCAAAGTCCGCCTTTACCGCCCGTTCGTAACCGACGCGTTTATCGCGGCTATCCCCAAGAGCTGTAAAAAAATCGCCGTTCTCGACAGGACGAAGGAACCCGGCTCCCTCGGCGAGCCCCTCTACCTCGATGTGTGCACGGCTCTGCTCGAAAAGGGCATGAAGAATATCGACGTCGTAGGCGGCAGATACGGCTTGGGTTCCAAGGAATTCAACCCCTCGATGGTGCTTTCCGTCTATAAGAACCTCGAAAGCAAGGCGCCCAAGAACCACTTCACCGTGGGTATCTACGAGGACGTTACCAATACCTCGCTCGACTTCTCGGAAAAATTCGACGCGGCGCCCGCAGGCTCCACCTCGTGCAAGTTCTACGGGCTCGGTTCGGACGGCACTGTCGGCGCGAACAAGAACTCCATTAAAATCATCGGCGACCATACCGACATGTACGCGCAGGCGTATTTCTTCTACGACAGCAAGAAGTCGGGCGGCATCACCGTTTCCCATTTGCGCTTCGGCAAAACGCCCATTCAGAGCGAATACCTCATCGACGCGGCGGACTTCATTGCCTGCCACAACCCTTCCTATATCATCCGCTACGACATGGTGAGCGATTTGAAGGAAGGCGGCGCATTCCTTTTGAACGCGCCCTGGACGACGGCGGAAGAGCTGGAAAAGAATCTGCCCGCAAAGGTCAAAAACGCGCTTGCAAAGAAGAAGGCGCGCCTGTACGTAATCGACGCCATTTCCATCGCGGCGAAGCTGGGCTTGCGCGGCAGAACGAATACCATTCTGCAATCGGCGTTCTTCCTCATCAACGAGCAGATTATGCCGTATTCCGAAGCGGTCGAGCTCATGAAAAAGATGGCGTACAAGTCCTTCGCAAGAAAGGGCGACGCCGTCGTTCAAATGAACTACAACGCAATCGACTCGGCGAAGGAACACCTCGTGAAAATCGACATCCCCGCTTCCTGGGCAACGACGACGGAAGGCGCGGATATGATTTCCCTTGCCGACAACGAATACTTCAAGAACGTCGTCGCGCCCATTCTCGCCTTAGAAGGCGATAAGCTCCCCTCCTCCGCGTTCAACGCCGACGGTTCCGTTCCCACGGGCACGACCAAGTACGAAAAGCGCGGCGTCGCCGTGATGGTTCCCAAGTGGCTCAAGGAAAACTGCATTCAGTGCAACCAGTGCGCGTTCGTATGCCCGCACGCCTGCATCCGCCCCGCGCTCGTCAAGAGCGGCGAAAGCAAGCCGATGTCCTTTGAAACCAAACCCGCGACGGGCGTTCCCGGTTACGAATTCAAGATTCAGGTTTCCCCGCTCGACTGTATGGGTTGCGGCGTGTGCGCGGAAGTCTGCCCCGGCATGAAGGGCAGCAAGGCGCTGGAAATGGTACCGTTTGCCGACCTCGAAGAAAAGGAAGCGAAGAATTGGAATTATGCGGTAGACCTCCCCGAAGTCGATTTGAAGGACGTGAAGATGGCGGACGTGAAGAAATCGCAGTTCACCCCTTCCCTCTTCGAATTCTCGGGCGCGTGCGCGGGCTGCGGAGAAACGCCTTACGTGAAAGTAGTAACCCAGCTGTTCGGCGACAGAATGATCGTCGCAAACGCGACGGGCTGCTCCTCCATCTACGGCGGCTCCTCCCCTACCTGCCCTTACACGACCAACAAGCAGGGGCACGGTCCCGCTTGGGCGAACTCCCTGTTCGAGGACAACGCCGAATTCGGCTACGGCATGCAGCTCGCTTACAAGGCGAGAAGAGCGGCGCTCAAAGATAAGGTCGAAAAGCTCGCCGAGCTGTGGAAGGACTGGGCGGAAGGCAAAGCCGCATGCGAGAGCTGGATTGCAAACATCGACGACGCTGAAGAAAGCAAAGCCGCGGCTTGCGAACTTCTGAAACGCATTGAAGAATGCAAGGATTGCGGCTGCGAATGCGACGCGCTCGAAAAGGAAATTTATGCGGAAAAAGACTGCCTCGTCAAAAAATCCTTCTGGATCATCGGCGGCGACGGCTGGGCTTACGACATCGGTTACGGCGGTCTCGACCACGTGCTTGCTTCGGGCGAAGACGTGAACGTGCTCGTCCTCGATACCGAGGTTTACTCCAACACGGGCGGTCAGGCAAGTAAGTCCACCCCCATCGGCGCGGTTGCGAAGTTCGCTTCGGGCGGCAAGCGCGTGAAGAAGAAGGATCTGGGCATGATCGCGGCAAGCTACGGCTACGTCTACGTGGCGCAGTGCTCCATGGGCGCGGACAAGGCGCAGCTCGTAAAAGCGCTCAAAGAAGCGGAAAGCTATCACGGACCTTCCCTCATCATCTGCTACGCACCCTGCATCAACCACGGCATCAACATGACCAAATCGCAGGCGGAAGAAAAATCCGCGGTCGATTGCGGTTACTGGCATTTGTACCGCTACAATCCCACGCTGGCGGAAAAGGGAGAAAACCCCTTCACGCTCGACAGCAAGGATCCCACGGGCGATTATCAGGCGTTCATCCTCGGCGAGACGCGCTACGCTTCGCTGAAAAAGACGCAGCCCGAGGTCGCGGAAGAGCTGTTCAAAAAGACGGAGGAAAGCTCCAAACAGCGCCTTGCCGGATATAAGAAGATGGCGGGAAAAGAGTAAACGCGTGGCGAGCATGACGATTGCGCGCAAGCCCCTTCAAACACTCCGCTTCGACAAGGCATTATTTTAAGATCAAACGAGGAAAGGTTTTACCTTTCCTCGTTTTTTAATGATACCGGCAATGTTGCCGTTTCCAATTCTTCACAATCTATGATACATTCAACCAATAAATCCAAACAATCGTCGTAATCCTCTATCATAGGCATATACGATAAACTTTTCAGTTTTTTCGTTAATTCCTCGCAACGACGCTCCGCCAATAAATAATTTTTTTGACCTTCATTATCCAACATTTCCCAGCGTCTCGCTATTTCATAAAGAATTGCTTTGCATTTTTATACCACTTCAGCTAACGTTGTCATTTTCTTCTCCCGATTATACATATTATAGTTAAATGAAATTGAACCGTTAATTAAAATCAGTTAAATTTTGTTAAACTTTTCATATGGAAAAAGAAAAATTACTCTCAATTTTTCCCGAACGGTTAAGGGAAGCCGTAACGATGAGCGGCATATCCTATCGGGAGTTGGCGGATAAATTGGGCGTTAATAAATCCACGGTATCTATGTATCTGCACGGAAAAGCCCTGCCTTCGCTGGAAATCATCGTTTCCGTTGCGGAAATAACCGACGTCTCGCTCGACTTCCTCACCGGCAGAAAAGAACTGTAAAAAAATCCCCCTGCGGAATGTTCCGCAGGGGGATTTTGTACCCTTAAATTCCTTCGTTGAGCTTGTTCAGAAGCGCGTTGAGATCCTCGCCGTGGACGGCGACCGCCTGAGCGATCGTTTCGCCGTGCGCCATCGCGCAGCCGATGCAGTGCATTCCCGTGGAAAGCAGGATTTCCGCCGCGTCGGGGTTGAGTTCCAAACATTCGGATATCAGCGTATCCGCCGTGATTTTAGCCATATCAGTTTACTCCTTAGATTTTCTTATACCATAAATATACCACATTTCCGGGCGGATTACAACGATTTAAACAAAATTTCTTCAAAGCGCCAGCAACCAGTAAATAAGCCCCACCGCGGCGCCCGCGCTCACGCCGAACACGATAATGGGTCCCGCGACGATGAACATCTTCGCCGCCATGCCGTATACGTAGCCTTCCGTCTTAAACTCGATCGCGGGCGACGCGACGGAATTCGCAAAGCCCGTAATCGGCACGATGCTTCCCGCCCCCGCGTTTTTGCCGATTCTGTCGTAAACGCCGAAGCCCGTTAACAGCGTTCCCAAAAAGATGAGAAGGACGGAAACGGTGCCCGCCAGAATATCCCCCGAAAGCCCCGCAAATTCCAGCATATATCGGAAAAACTGACCGATACAGCAGATAAATCCGCCGACGAGGAAGGCATGCCCGCACGTCTTGAAATGCTTGGTGGGCGGATCGAAAGAGTTTACATAATTAATATAGTTCTTGTTATAGTTCTCGCGCGATTTGCCCGTCATTTGATTTCCCGCGCCTCCTCTCTTCCCGCCTGCGGAAAGCACGTTTCCCGCTCCTCTCTCGTTTTGTCGAGCGGGTTCGTCCGAATCTTTTTCATACCTATAATTTGGTAAATTTATTCGGATTTTATACCGCCCGCCGCGAAATTCCGCTCAGCAGTAGGAAGCGAGCAATTCGTAAAGCGTCCTGTAAAATTCGCCGAGATATTCTTTGGCGAGCGTGTCCATGGCGAACGCCTGCAAGCGCGCGTTCGGATCGTCCGTCGCCTGCATGTAGTAATTGCGCACGACGAGGAAACGCTGGGAATAAGATAGATTGTAATTGGGATTTTCGGGATAGCGGTAAGGGCCCTGTTCATTCCCTTCCGATCCGATCCCCTCGTACGCGATTTGATACAACAAATCGGCGCGCACCGCTTCGACCTGCCGCTGTGCGTCCGCCCGCTCCTTGGCGAGCCTGTCCCTGAGGGCGGTGGAACGCACGGCGTTATTGGAGAGCGCCATGCGGAAGAGCTCCCCGCAAAGCTCATCCGCCTCCGACAAAAGTTTATCCTTTTTGGCCTGCGCCGCGCGCACCATGGCGAGCTGCACGGCGGAAAGATTTTTATAGTTTTCGTCCGATAAATCGATGATGTCAATAACCAAAACGATCCTCCTCGCGCACGGCGAATATGATTTTTTTCAGCGCCACGCCTTCCGAACGTGCCGTAATGCGCAAGGAAAAGGTTCTCCCCCGCACGGGACGGTTGAACGCCAGCCGCTCCCCCGCCGCGCCTTCCGCGGCACAGTACGATTGATTTTCTCCGAACGCTTCTATCAGATACTCCCCTTCCCCTTCCAAGAGCATCGCATCGAGAAATTTATTCCCGTCCGAAAGCCCGAGCGCCGTCTTTCCGATTTCCAGCCCGCACGCGCCGGCGCGCGGCGCGCCGCTTGCCGTCAGGCGGTAAAGAGCTCCCTCGAAGGAAAACAAAAGCTCTGCACCTCCAACGAGATTTTCCGCGGGAATGTCGATAAAATGCCCCTCTTTGCGGGCGGGATCGGCACAGAAAATACAGCGCTCCCCCGAAAGCAGCGTTACCGCGGCATAATATTTCCCGCCCGCGCCGACGGCGGATACGGGCTTGGTCAAATCGACGCGCCCCGCGCCGTACTCCGTGAGGAGCGCGCACACGCCGCCGTTAAAGGCAAAGAGTCCGCTTTCGGTAAAGAAGAGAATTTTATCCCCGCAGCTTGCAATCGACTCCTTTGCGATTTTTCCGCACGCATACGGCAGCGTTACCGCCTTGAAATTGAGGTTGTCGCCGAGGGCGCGAAGCTGCGTGATGCCCCGCTCGCGAAATAAGTACAGTTTTTCCTTATACGGCAGCATGGCGACGATATCGCCGCCCGCGGAAGGCAAATCGAGATAACCCGCGCCCTGCTCGCTTTCCTGCCAGTTTTCCGGTTCGAGCGCCTTGGAATAGCGCACACGGTACCCCTTCGCCGCAAACAGCCGCTCGTAATGCACGGCAACGCACGACGCGCCGCCGCCCGCGTCCGCAATGTATATCGGAGTATCTTCGAGAAGATAGATCCCCGCGTCGCTCACGGCATACTCGCGCCGTTCTCCGTTCTTGTGAACGAAGGAAACCGCCCCGCGGAGGTTCATGATCCCCCCCGCGGACGCGAACGTTTTCCCGTTGAAACGATACAGTTCGCCGAACTCCTTTACGGCGTAAACGAGCGCTTCCCCGTTCCGCACCAGCACGGCGCCCTCGGGGAGCGGGCAAACCTGCCCGCTCCCTTCCGCGCACACGAGCGCATTCCCTTCCGCGCGCATATGGTACGCCTTAATCGGAAGCCGCGCATCTCCGTCCTCAACGTCGAATTTGAGCGTGCGGCGCGTAAATTTCGGCACGTACAGCGGCGTCATGCCCACCTCCTCGACCGCACGCGCAAACCGCCGCGGGGATACCCCGCCGCCCGCAGCGCGTCGCGGTAGCGCTTTTCCCAGAGCGCCGCTTCGGAGAACTGCCCGCGGGAAAGACAGAATTCGCACGCCACACCGAAGGATAAAAGGCGCGCCGATATGATTCCCGAAAATTCCGAATCGTCCTCCCACGCCTTTTCGGCGGGCGCGTACGCATACGTAACTGCCGCCTGCGCGGCGGGCGGAGAGAGCTCCAGCCCGTCGGCATAAACGGTAAACGAAAGCGGCTTGCCGTCGCGATCCTTTGCGCTTATAATGCGCACGGGCGCGCGGGAAAAGCGCGTATAAGCGATTCTTCCCGAAACAGGCAGAAAACTTTCCTCCCGCTTCAAGGGATAATAATCGAGCGCGATTTCGTTTTCCACGAGATTGTAACAGCGGAGAAGGGATGCAAGCTCGCCTTCGGGTTTTCCCGCAAGCGTTTCCGCCTGCCGCTGCAAATCTTCCCGCCCCAGATTCGCCGCCGCGAGGGCGGCGATCTCCTTTACTTTAACAGGCATAAGCCCTCCTTTGAACGTTTACGCTTCTTTGATGCCGAGCAAGGCGCCCTGCCCGCACGGGCGGTTGCAGATGAGCTCGGCGTATTTGACGAGCGTCGCCGTATATACGGGCTTGCCCGCAACCTGTTTGAGCACCTTTCCGTCCTCACCTTCCAGCCACTGCCAGTCGCACAGCTGATGAAGGCAGAAATCGTCGGTGTTGAGAAGGTACATTGTCCCCGCGGGACAGAATCTGTCAGCGACGACGGGAATGCCGTTGAAGCTGACGGCGCGGTAGCCTCCCGCGAGCTCCATCGTTTCCATCTGTCTGTATTTGGAAAGCGCGGAAGCGAGCGCCCGCCTTACGCCCCAGGAGCAGACGATGAAATTGACCTTGCTGCCCGAATTTTCCTCGATGGCGTCGAGCGCGCTCTGCAATTTTTCCTCGGTGATGTCGCCGACGGCAAGCAGGCGGTACGGGCGCATCCAGAGATTGGAGGAGCGCTTGACCCCGTACAGCGTATCGGACGTGGAGATAACGGCGCCCAAGCCCGTAAGCTCCAAGCCGTAGCTATTCTGCACGACAAAGATGCAGCCGACCGCGTCGGTGAGCGCGTCCCCTTCCAACATGACGGTTTTGGTGATCCGGTCCACCGTCTTTATTCTTCTGCCCGCAGAAACGAGCGCGCCGCTCTTATACACGTCCACGATCATGCCCTCGGCGACCGCCGCCGTAGAATCGACGGTGAGCATCTTCGCCGTCGCCGCCGTGATTTCGGCGAGCTTGCCCGTGCCGTCGCCGAAAAGCATTCTGCCGAAGTTGAAGGACGAGCTCTTGATAAGCCCCTCCATTTCGTCGTTGAGAAGGTTGACGAAGGCGCCCTCGTTATTCTGCGAAGCGCGGATGGCTTTATCGGAAATTTCGATCGTTCCGTACAGATTTTTGAGCGTAGAAACGAACTGCGCGTAATTGTTGCCCGAAGGCGCGGGGAGCGGGCCCTCCTCCGTGCCCGCGCCGATGCCGCCGTTCAAGCCGAAGCGTACGGCTTTGCGCACGTCGCGCCCCCATACGTCCGCCGTGGTGTGCTTGATTTTATCGAGGAAGGGGCTGGAATTGTGGTTGAGCTGATCGCTCACCACGTCGAGATAATAGGATTTGAGTACGTTGTCCGCTGTGCTAGTCGTTACCATGTTACATTCTCCTTAATTTTTTTGATTGCGCAGATAGCCGAGCGCGAGATTGCCCGCTTCGCGGAGATTCCGCGGACGGTCGGCGGGCGCGGCGACGCCCGCCCCCGAACCCGTCATCAGGGGCACGCCTTTAAGCGATTGCAGATACTCGCTCACAAGACGCGCGCAAACCCCTTCGTTCTGTTTTGCCTGCCGGTAAAGCTCTTCGCTGCCGACCTCGCGCGGTTCGGCGGGCGCGGCTGCTTCCCGCGCCTTTTCCGCCTCTTCGAGCGCTTTGAGCCGTTGACTGCGGCGGGTAAATTCCGACTCCAGCTCTCCGTACGCGCGCACAAGGGCGTCTACGGATTTGAATTTCCCCAAATCGGGCGTCTGCGCGCCCTCCGCATTTCCCGCTTCGGGATTCCCGTTTACGTTGTCCTCTTCCATGTTCTTCTCCTTTTTTATTTATTCCGCTCCGCCTGCCGTTTGCGGTGTTCGGCGATATGCCGCACGATGCGCTCCTTTGTCGCCGCGTCCTCTTCCCCGCCCGAAAGGAGCGCGCGCGTATGCTCGCAAATATGCAGCGCATGGTCGTCGTACTCGTCCGCCGCGGCGTCGCCCTCTTTCAGGGCGACGTTTTCCCGTTCGGCTTTACGCAGGTGCAGGCGGGAAATATCCCGCGCGTTCTCGAACGAACCGTAGCCCAGCGCGTCGAGGAGCTTGTTCCGCGTGTCGTCGGAAAAGCTGCCGTCCGCCTCCTTCAAAAGCCCGAGCGAGAGCAGATACAAAACGTCCTCCTTTTGTTGCTCGGGCGTGCGGTCGTACCCCGTTTCGAACTGCACGTCGTCGGCGGAAATATCGCTGGCGTCGAAGTAGTAGAGCTCGGTATGCCCGCCCGTACCCGTCATGCGAAGGATCCTGCGCGCGGAAGCGAACTGCTTGTATAAATGCAAAATCTGCTTGCCCGCTTCCTTTACCGCCCGCTCCACGCTCTCCACGCTCATGCGCATGCGGTTGGTGTCCTGGTCGATGAGCAGTTGAAGCCCGACCGCCGAAGTTACGTGCGTGGGATTTGCGGAATTGCGCGAGATTTCGCTCATGCCCGACACGAGAATGAACTCGGCGGAGAGCCGCTCCTCTTCCTCGGCGAATTCGGCGGGAAGCTTGCCGCAATCGAGGAAGCCGGGCGCGGGCGAGCCCTGGCGGTAAACGAGCACCTTGCCCGGATAAAGCCCGTCCTCCGCCAGCTCCTCCGCATCTACCGCGCCGTCCTCCACCGCGATAACGCCCATGGAGAGCCTGTTCAGGAATTCGTGCTTGCGGTTCCGGACGGCGTTGTACGACCGCTGCAAGGGGATCATGCGGTCGACGACGGACGTTCCGAAGAAACTTCCCGCGAGCGGCACGCACGTCTGACGGATAAAGGGAAGAACGCGCTCCCCCCTGTCGCCGTTCCGATAAGGCAGAGAGCCCTCGTAGAGTAGCGTCTCCCCCGCCGCGATTTCCAGCCGCCCTTCGGGATATTGTCCGTTCGGTCGGGTATACCGCTCGATCAGAATTTCCGCATTTTCGAGGCAGGGGCGAGCCTCCCCGTCGGAAGGTCGCTTCCAGCCGCCCGCCGCCGCGTAGGGCGCGAAAGAAAACTCGTCTATCCGCCGCCCCGCGACCTCCGCTCCGAACCGCTCTTTTATCTCCGACACGGGCACGGCTTTCGCGTGGATGAGGCTCTTCACCTCTTCCATGCTCTCGGCGGTCAAGCTGTCGGGATAAATCTCGAAGGGGGGCAGCGCAACCACGTTCACGTCCCCCTCCCGTACGGAATGCCCCGATTCGTCCGCCCCGATAATATTTCCGTCGTCAAAATTCCACACGACCTTGTAGAACGCCGTGCCGCACGTTTCCGACCACAGCGTGGCGCGGGTGATGATCTTGTCGAAGTCGAGGCGGTTTTTGACGGACGTCAGAATATTGGAGCACAGCCGCGCCGTCTTCATATCCTCTTCGCTGTCGGAAAAGGCGCGCACGTTGAGGGAAGGGCGCACTTTTGCAAGGCGCGCCATGCGCGTGTCGATGGTGGGCGCAATGTGGTTGTAGCACCCGCGCGACTGCCAGTAAAACGCCGCGTCCTCTTCCTCGATGTCGCCCGAGGGTGAAATGTCGCAGTACTGATTGCCGCTGACGAAATTCATGTTGAGCCGCCAGCCCCGCTCCAAAGACTTGCGCGCCTCCTGCCGCGCCGCAAAATCCTCGCAAAGTTCCCGCGCGAGCGCGCGCCTGCGCTTCTCCTCCCGCGTCCGCGCTTCCCGTTCTTTTTCTTCCACTATATTTCCTCCTTTAACTGTTTCAACAACCGCGCTCTTTCCGCTTCCAGCTCTTCGTCGGAAAGGCAAGCGTAATCAACGTCCTCCATCAGCAGTTTTACGGCCTTGAGATCGGGCGGTATATCCTTCTTCGTTTCCTTTCGCCTGACCAGCTTCAACTCCCCGTCCTCCACGCCGTACTCTTCGGTTACTTCCTCGACGGAGTAGCCGAGCGCCACCTTCAAAATGGCTTTTCTAATCTGTTCGTCTTCCAAATGCTCCCCCCTTTTTACCCGAAGCGGCGAGGACGCCGCAGTTTGCGAATGAGCCTGTCTTTATCCCGCTTGATGACGCCGTCCGCTTCGGGCGGGTCGTTCTTCGGGCGGGTCATGAGATAGTAACGCAGTTCGTCCATGGCGTGATCGTCCTTCTTTTCGGGGCTCTCGCCGCTCCCCCAGAAATATCCCTTGAATTCGCGTATCATGTTCGTGCAGCAGGAAAAAATATACAGGTTGGGAAGTCCGTTCTTCCTGTTGAGATAACTCTTTACGCGGGCGATCCCGCCGAACACGTCCTTGTTCACGCGCGGATTGACGAGAATATCCCGCTCGTAAAAGAGCTCGGATACGCTCTTTGCGGAAGATAACGTGCGCTGCCCAGCCGCGCTGTCGATGAGCGCCGAAATCCGTCCCTTTCCGTCCCGCTTCCAGCCGAGTCTTTCGCTGATTTCGTGCAAGGCGCGGGCGTGGAAATCAACGTCCTCCCCCGCGCGGTAGTGCTCGGCGACGACGTAGACGTTTCCGTCATAATCGACGGCGTACCAGTGCGCCGAGAGCGGGTTGTGCAGCCCGGGGTCTATGGACAGGGTATCCTGCCACTCCTTCGGCACGTCGAACGGTTTTATCACGTGCACGCTTTCGTCGAATTCGGGATAGACGAGCCCTTCCCGCGTGCAGAATTTCCCGTACCTGCGCGCCTGCAATATCGTTTCGTCCATGGTGTTTTCGAGGAGAGCGATTTCCTTTTTGGATAGAAAGGGGTTATCCGCCCACTCCATGAACTCGTACCACACCTCGGGATTGCGTTTCTGATTGAGATAAATATCGCGGTATACGAAGGTAAGCCCCTTTAAGGGCGTCATCGTGCCGAATATTTCGCCGCATTTGTCGACGACGCGCATCAGACATTCGGTATAGATATCTTCGGGCGGCTCCTCGTCGAACCAGACGAAATCGAGGGAACTGCCTTGAAACTTTTCCCTCCCCTGGTCGCAGCTGCGGAATCCGATGACGGAAATCCCGCCGAACACGTTTTTCACGGCAATCTGGTCTACGACGCCGCGTTCGGGCGCGTCCTTCTTTCCGCTCTGCATAACGATGTCGGCGATCCAGTCGGGGCGGAGATAGTGCAATATCTTTTTCTGCGCGACGTCCCTCTGCACTTGCGCCGTGAGCGAAACCACCCAGCCGAATACGTCGGGGCGGTTTTTGCGATACGGGTGGATGCCGCGCGCCATCCACACAGCTTCCACCGCGCCGCACTCCGTCTTGCCCGAACGGTTTCCGCCGAACACCCAGCGGTTGCGCTTTTTACACTTATGGAAGGCGAGCTGTTTTTTGTGCTTCTTTCCCCCCGCGTTATACCGCGCGATCGGCGATTGCGCCCGCTTTACCAATTCCCGCTCCACCGATTTGATTTTTTCTATTATTTCGTTCATTTTCGATAAAATTTATCCTTTCACGCGCCGCGGATTTCGCTAAGATAGCGGTTATGAAACGCTTTATCCCCTTTTTTCTCGCACTCATTTTCGCCCTCGCCGCGCCCTGCCCCGTTCTGCCCGCACAGGCGGAAGAAGGCGCGCAATATGCTGTCGCGGCGGAGCGGGACGTCTGGTTCTACAAGGACGCGAACGAGGAGAGCGGGCTCTTTATCCTGCCCTATACCTATTACGTCAGCGTCGTTTCCGAAGGCGAGCCCTTCTGCGCCGTGGAATACCTCGACGACACGCCGCCCTATCGGAAAATCACCGGCTACTGCAAGCGCGACCGCCTGACCTTTGTGGACTTTACGCCCGCGCGCCCCTATCTCCGCCGCCAGATCACGGTTACCTATACCCTGCCCGATTTTCCCTCTAATCCCGCGGGGAGCGGCTCCTTCGGCACAGTGGAAAAAACTTTCCTGTTTTACGGCACCTATTTCTCCGGCACGGCGCGCTACCATTACGTGTACGCGGACGGCAAATTCGATTACGTCCCCGCAGCGGAAGAAATCACGTACGATCTGAACACCGACTACCTTTCTCCGAGTTCGGGAAGCGCGCTTCCTCCGCAAGAACAGACGGCGCCCCTCTCGGCGGGACAGATCGCCGCGCTCTGCATCCTCGCGGTCGCCGTCGTCGCGGCAGCGGCGTTTATTCTGCGCGGCAGGCGCAAGTCGCCCCCGCTGCCCGAAGAGGAGCGTTCGGAATTCTGACGCGCGCCGGAAAAAGAAATCTGCCGCTTTCTCCGCATTCCCGCGACCGACTGCTCCCGCCCTTCCGAAACGGCGCGGTAGGCGCGTAGAAAGGGCGCATATCGTCCGAACGCGCGGAAGAACTCCTCTTCCGTCCAGCCACGCGCCGCAATCAAAAATCCGATTTTTTTCAAAACGGCGTTCTGACGGCGGAAATATTCGCGCTCCGAACGGCAGTAACGTTTCGGATATCGCTCCGCCAGCACGCGCCTGCGTCGGAAATATTTATATTCGAGGAGAAAACGTTCCTCGTCGGATAAGACTTTCAGCACCTCTTCCGTGTCGGCGCGCAAGCGGTCGAGCCGCGCGCGCTTCGCCATTTCCTCGGCAATCTTTTCAGCCGTTTCCAGTGCGCCGCACTTCGCGCGGAAGGAGAGCGCCGCCTTTACCTCCACGCCCGAAGAAATCGCTTCGGATAGCATTTCCAACTTCGGAAAAGCGTACAAAATCACTTTTACGTATTCGAACCCTTTCATAACAACTCCATAACTCCCTTTGAGGAAAAACAAAATACGAACATTTGTTTGTATTTTTATCATATCACAACAATTATGACAGACGGCTGCTTGTATGCCGAATTTTTTTCGGAATTTTTTCTTACGGGAAAAGTTGTCTTTTACGCGCGCGCGTGTTATAATATTGAGTATGAAAGGACAAATTACGACCGTTTTCGCGCTCGCCCTGTGTATCTTTGCGGGTGCCGCGGGCACAAATGATTTCCCCGCACAAGCGGCGGACGCGCAGCCTGCCGCCGACCCCGTAACGATCACGGCGGAAACGGACAAAACAGAACTCTTTCTGCCCGCAACTTACGAGCAGTATCTTCCTCTCGAAAGCCCCTCTTACGTTGCTTTTTGCAACCGATATATCGCCGTAGCGGACAAAAACATTTTGTATGTTTACGATCGCAACGGAACGCAGACATATCATTGCTACACGCATTTGACGACGTCGGAGAATATCGCCACCAACATTTCCAAAGTGCAGTTTACCGCCGAAGGCGAACTGTATTTCAACGACCAATTTTCCGACCTTTACCGTTACGATATCGCGGAAGGAAAAGCCGTCATTCAGGATAACATGGGATGTTCCACCTTTCTGATTCACGGAGAGTATCTGTATATGGCGACGACGGTTACCACCGGCAGCCAGGTAACCTTTTCTTACGTTCCGCTTTCCAACATCAGCTACGACGCGCGCATTTCACTCAACGACCGCCCGCTATCCGCCTCCAATCCGCACATGACGTTTGCGGACGGCAAACTTTATTGCGTTATCAACAACAACACCATCATCGCTTACGACGGGCAAACGCACGCTTACGTCGGTTCGTTCAGCGGAAAGCTCGATCATTCCCAAGCCCAAATCGCAGGTCTGCAATTCGTTTGCGCATACCGCGGCGCGCTGTTTTATTCGGTCAATTCCGAACCGAACAACGCCGTATATCCCAACGGAATTTACCGTTCCGACTTCACGGGAAACTCCGTATCCGTCTTAGAGGGAAACGGCTACTCCGCCCTCACCGAATACGAAGGGGAACTATACGGCATTCGCGGAAGCTCCGTTTTGAAACTGAACCTTTCGGGCGAAGACGTATTTTCCTCTTACGAAATTACCGCCGCTTCCGCTTCGGAAAACAGAATTTCGGGCGCGGTTGCTTCGGCGCGCGCGCGCAATCTCTTAGTTACGGCAGACGCGGGCAACAAGCGCCTTTCGGTATACGACTGCTTCACGGAGCGCTTTTCCGTCATTCCCTGCGAAGACGAGGCGGGGCATGCTTATTCCCCTGCGCTCGTCGCAACGGACGGCGAAATCATCGCAGCCGCATACGGAAACAACGTTTACGTATACGAAAAAAAGAACGGCGCGTTCGCGCTTTCGTACGCCTGCCGCCCCAACAACGTCATTGCGGGAATTTCCTGCGTTTACGGTAAATGCTATTTCGTAACCAAGGGATTCGGCTACGGCGCCGCGAGCGCCGATTTTTCTCAGGAGCAGGTTTGCGTGCGCGACGACGTGAGTCAGGAACATCCGCCCGCCGCGCTTACGAGCGATTTATACGGCAATCTCTACGTCGTCCGCACGGACGGAAAGGTCTACAAATATACGGAGAGCAATTTTACCGACAAGGCGGCAGCCCCCCTCGGCGAAGCGCTGGAAATTACGCTCCCCGCCGATTTCCGTTCCGTTCACGCCGATTTTGAAGGCAATCTTTACTGCCTTTCGGAGAATATGCTCTATCGGAACGGCGCGCCGTTCGCGGCGATAGACGCGTCCGATTTCGTATACCGCAAGGAAGGAACCGACTTCACGCCCGTATCATTTGCGCTCGGCTTCGAGGACAACAAAATCGTATTTCAGTTCGGCGATTTCATGATCGAAACGAAAGCGCTCTCCTTCCCCGCCCTGAATCAAATCGCGGCGGAAAGCGTGCGGGAAAAGATCTTCGCCCCCGCGCAAGGCGCTCCCGCGCTCGTGGACGTCGCCGAAGGCGCCGTTTCCGTGCAAACCGACCTCGCCCAATTCCGCGCGGAAGATGCCGCATACTTCCCCTACCGCTCCTATCGCCGCACGGAAAACGTGCGCCGCGGCATTCTCCTTGCCGAAACGGAACAATACTCCCTCGTCGCCCTCTTCGACAAAAACAACGCGTTCACCGCCGAGCTTTTCCGCAATGCCGACTGTACGCCCGCACCGCAAGGGGAATACTGGGCTGAGGCGGAGGGCGCGCGCTACCTTTCGGGAAACGTGCACGCCTATTACTTCCCCTGCCTCGACGATGCGCTGACGGACGAAGGTTTTGCGCTTGCCCGCGCGCAGAAGGTTACGCTCCTCGGCACGGTTACAAACGAAGACTATCCCGCCTTCCGCTATGCGCTCGTCTCCTTTGAAACGGAAGAGGGCGCAAAACAAGGTTTTGTTCCCCTTACCTATCTCACGGAAATCCCGCCCTCCGCTCCCGTCGGGGAGTTCCGCGTCGGCTATATCAAAGCTGGAACGTCGGGCTTTTTTTCGGAAAACGGAGAAGCGCTCACGCTTTCCGAACGCACGCAGGCGGAAATTGCCGAAAACGGAAACGGCACATATACCGCCCGCATCGTAAAAGACGGCGTCGTATACACAGCGCGCGCTCTCTCTTCCGACGCGATCGAAAGCAACGTTTCCGACGCAGCGCGCATCAGCACGATCGTCATTTTAAGCGTACTTGCCGTCATCATCGTCGGCGTTTACGTATTTCTTCTTCCGAGAAAACGCAAAATATAGTATTTCTCTATTGACTTTACAGCGATAATATTGTAAAATATTGGCAATAAAAGAAGAAACTGTTACGGGGTTATTATGGCGACTTATCTCTCTCCCTTGGCGCTTCAACGCGCCGATCCTTACCTTTACAAGCACACGGACGGCAAGTACTATTTCACGGCAACCTGCCCCAAGTACGACCGCGTCGAGATTCGCTCGGCGGATACCGTGAACGGCATTGCTTCGGCAAAGCCTCGCACCGTGTGGTCGAGGCATCTTTCCGGCATTATGGCGTGCCATATCTGGGCGCCCGAAATTCACTATATTATGGGCAAATGGGTCATCTACTTCGCCGCGGGCGAGCTTCCCGACATCTGGAAAATCCGCCCCTTTACGCTCGTCTGCAAGGGCGACGACCCCATGACGGACGAATGGGAGGAAGGCGGCATGATGCAGGCGGCGGAGGGCGACCCTTACTCTTTCACCGATTTCTCCCTCGATATGACCGTCTTCGAGCATAAGGAAAAATGGTATGCGATATGGGCGCAGAAGGTGGGCACGGTAAACGGCATTTCCAACCTCTATATCGCCGAGCTGGAAACGCCCACCCGCCTGAAAACCGTTCAGGTTCTGCTCACCACGCCCGATTACGATTGGGAACGCGACGGCGGATTCTGGGTCAACGAAGGTCCCGCCGTCCTCAAATACGAAGGGAAAATTTACTGTACCTTCTCCGCTTCCGCGACGGGCGCCTGCTACTGCATGGGACTGCTCCGCGCCGACGAAGACGCCGACCTGCTCGACCCGCTCTCCTGGAAAAAGGATCGCTATCCCGTGCTGCAAACGGACGAAGCGCTCAAAGTTTACGGCCCCGGGCACAACTGCTTCGTGAAGGGCGACGAGGGCGAACAGCTTACCCTCCTGCACTTCCGCAATTACGAAAAGATTTCGGGCGACCCCTTGAACGACCACAACCGCCACGCGCACGTTCTGAAAGTTACCTTCGGGAAGGACGGCGCGCCCGTGTTCAAGCTCAACAAGGACGAACTGTACAATACGCCCTTCGAAAACGAAAAACAGAAATACATCAACGATTGAAAAAAAACTGCGCAAAATCGCGCAGTTTTTTCTAAAATCAATAAATTCCTTGACTATCCCCCCGAACGGTGATATAATATAATCAAGGAGGAGATTATGAAAAAATTACTTTCCCTGTTGCTTGCCGTAACGGCGGCGATCGGCTGCCTACTTGCCTTTTCCGCCTGCGGGTCGGATACCGAGCTGCAAATGAACACGCGCTACATTCAAGAAAAGGACACCCGAGACAGTCTCGAACAACAACGCTATTTTCTTTTCATGTCGGACGGCGTCGGCATCTATCATTATTATGATGAAAGCACTTACAGCGGCATTACCGACTACACGGTAACCTTTAAGTACAGCTTTGCCGACAGCGACAAGAGCGCGGTCATCTGTTTCTTCGACAGCGTTAAATTCGGCGAGAAACACACGGGATCAAAAGATTTCTCCACCGATTGGAACCGGCTCCTCACCGTATCGGGTAACGTGCTGGCTTCCGCGGGTTCCTACGGCTATACCTTCTACATCAGCGAAAATTATCTGCCGCAAATCCCCAACTACGGGAAATAACAAAAAGGACTTCTTTACAGAAGTCCTTTTTTATTATAACTTTTTATGTTCCAATCCGCGCACTTCCATTCTTCGGCAGTTATAAATGACGCCCGACGTAAAGCAGATCATCATCCAATACAGCCACAGAAGAAACACGATGACGAGCGAGAGCGCACCGTACAGCCTTTCTCCGTTGCTGAAATTGAGGTATATCGAAAATATGACGGAAGCGACCAGCCAGGCAAGCGCGGTATATAAACTCCCCATGACGGTGTCGCGCGGCTTGCAACGGTAAGGGCAGATATAGGCGTTCAGCAGCCACGCCGCAAAAAAGCCCGTAACGAGCACGACGGCGTACACGGCGGGATACCCGAGCCAAAGCGACAATCTTCGCGCGAGAAAGGCAACTCCCGCGATGAGCGCGCCCGCCGCGGCAAAGAATATGAGAACGAAGAGCGTAAGCGCGGCTGCGGAAAGGCGAACCTTCCAGCCGTGTTTTTTCCGTTTGTAGGAATAGATAATTTCTCCGCTCCGCCGCAGATGATAAAAAAAACCGGTGCTCGACCATAGCGTCGTCGCAAGAAAGATGATGCTCACCCCCGCCGTTGCGCCCTCCGCGTTATGGATCAAAAAGGAAAGCAAATCCCGCGCCCAGCCGAAGAGCCCCAAATTCAATACTTCTTCCGCGTCGAACGTCCGCCCGAATAACAGCGTGAGCCAAAAAGTGAACGGCACCAAAGACATAATGAGAAAAAAGACGAGTGTTCCCGCAATCGTCGTATATTTATGCTCGGCAAGAACGGCGTAAGCGCCTTTGAGCCGCGCCCACACGTATCCGATTCCCCTCTCCTTTGTCCGTGCCATAACAATATTATGTACCGTTGTCGGCTTTTTTTACGCGCCGCACGCCCTACCACCATTGAAAATCGAGGTCGAGAGCAGACCGCCCTTCCGCTTTGCCTATTTCACGAACAGCGCTTTGCAGTCTCATATATTCGTCGTAATCGTCTAACCTGCTCCAAGCGGAAAAGGAAATTTCGATGCCGTTCTCCTTTGCGCACCGCGCCGTTCTGCGGTCGATAGGCAAATGACATCGGGAAAACGCTTCAAGCGGCATCTGAAACCCGAGCTGCGGCGAAAAATCGGCGAGGCAGTAAAGATATTTGAACGCCATATTGATCCACTTCTGCGCGCAGCCGTAGGTAAATCGCGGAAAACCGCAAAAGCATTTTTTTAATCCGTCCGCTGTTTCTCGGTGCCACTCGTCGAACGCGCCAAAACTTTTCTGCGCGAAATAGACGCGCAGGCGTGCGGTAAGATACTCCTGCGCCGCAGCCTTCATGCGCTTGTTTTCCGCCGAACCTATCCCGCCCATCACGCGTTGAAAATCCCGGTACGCCCGTTTTACCGCGCCTTTGACCTCGTCCTCTTCTTCGCCCAGATATACGAACATCAAAAACTTATTTCTTTCGTTCATTCCGTTTTCTCCCGTCTACGAAAAAGCAACGGCTCAAATGAGCCGTTGCTTTTCAAACGCGTATGCGCTTATTTCAAGATTTTAGAAACCGCACCGGAACCGACCGTTCTGCCGCCTTCGCGGATAGCGAAGCGGAGACCTTCTTCGATTGCGACGGGCTTGATCAGCTCGACGGTCAACGTAACGTGGTCGCCGGGCATAACCATTTCAACGCCTGCGGGAAGCTCGATGGAACCCGTAACGTCCGTCGTTCTGATGAAGAACTGAGGGCGGTAGTGGTTGAAGAACGCCGTGTGGCGGCCGCCTTCGTCCTTGGTAAGGACGTAAACCTGCGCCTCGAAAGCCGTTGCCGTAGGAACAGTACCGGGTTTTGCGATAACCTGTCCTTTCTCGATATCCGTTCTGTTGATACCGCGGAGAAGCGCGCCGACGTTATCGCCCGCCATCGCTTCGTCGAGCTGTTTGTGGAACATTTCAAGACCGGTAATCGTCGTCGTCTTGGGTTTGTCGATAAGACCGACGATTTCAGCGGGCTCGCCGACGTGCGCTACGCCTCTTTCTACACGGCCCGTAGCAACGGTGCCGCGACCGGAGATCGTGAATACGTCCTCGACGGGAAGAAGGAAAGGCTTCGCATCCTCACGCGTGGGCGTAGGAATGTAGGAGTCGATGGTGTCCATGAGTTCGAGAATGCACTGGCATTCGGGAGCCGCGAGAACTTCCTCGTTGGAGCAGCCGCTCGTCGCCTTCTGAAGGGCAAGAAGCGCGGAACCCTTGATGATGGGAATGTCGTCGCCGGGGAACTCGTAGGAAGAGAGAAGCTCTCTGATTTCCATTTCAACGAGGTCGAGAAGCTCGGGATCGTCTACCTGGTCGCACTTGTTCATGAACACAACGATATAGGGAACGCCGACCTGGCGCGCAAGCAGGATGTGCTCGCGGGTCTGGGGCATGGGGCCGTCCGTCGCCGCAACGACGAGGATCGCACCGTCCATCTGAGCGGCGCCCGTAATCATGTTCTTGACGTAGTCCGCGTGTCCCGGGCAGTCGACGTGCGCGTAGTGGCGCTTGTCCGTTTCGTATTCGACGTGAGCGGTGTTGATCGTGATACCGCGCGCTCTCTCTTCCGGAGCCTTGTCGATTTCGTCGTACTTCATTTTCTGAGCCTGACCTTTGCATGCCATAACCATGGTGATAGCTGCGGTCAAAGTGGTTTTGCCGTGGTCAACGTGTCCGACCGTACCGACGTTGACGTGGGGCTTGCTTCTGTCGAATTTTGCCTTTGCCATTTTGAGTTTTCCTCCAAATATTTTTATAATTTTGATAACTTTTTCCGACCTCTCGGGCGGAAGCGCAGCTATCTATCAAACGATGATATTCAAGCTGTCAGCTGATTGCTTCTATTATAACTGATTGCGCGTATTTTTGCAAATACTTTAAGATAAAATTTTTCCGAAAAACGCAAATTTTTCCTGTTATGCGGGAGATTTACGCGTTTTTCTTTGCGCGGGAGATAACGATCTTCTCGGAGATGCTCTTCGGCACTTCCGAATAGTGATCGAACTGCATCGTGAACTGTCCTCTTCCCTGCGTCCTCGAACGGAGCTCCGTCGCATATCCGAACATTTCGGAAAGCGGAACTTCCGCGTCGATGACCTTCGCACCGTTTCTGTCGTCGGTACCGAGAATGGTACCGCGGCGTCCCGAAACGTTGCCCATCAAATCGCCGAAATAGTCTTCGGGCGTGATGATCTGAACCTTCATGATGGGCTCGAGAAGGACGGGCTTCGCATTTTCCATTCCGTTTTTGAAGGCCATGGAACCTGCAATCTTGAACGCCATTTCCGACGAGTCGACCTCATGGTAACTTCCGTCGTAAACCTGCACCTTGAAGTCTACCATTTCATAGCCCGCAAGATATCCGTTCTTCGCCGCTTCCTGAATCCCCTTGTCGATCGCGGGAATATATTCCTTCGGGATGGAACCGCCGACGGTGAGATCTTCGAACGCATAGCCTTCGCCCGGTTCCTGAGGAATAAGGTGAATTTTACAATGACCGTACTGACCTTTACCGCCCGACTGACGCTTGTACATTCCCTCTGCGTCCACGGCGGTGCGGAAGGTTTCGCGGTATGCAACCTGCGGCGCGCCGACGTTTGCTTCCACGTGGAATTCGCGCAGAAGTCTGTCTACGATGATGTCGAGGTGCAACTCGCCCATACCCGCGATGATGGTCTGCCCCGTTTCCTGATCGGTGTACGTCTTGAACGTGGGATCCTCTTCCGCGAGCTTGATGAGCGCCATCGTCATCTTTTCCTGCCCCGCTTTGGTCTTGGGCTCGAGCGAAAGCTGAATGACGGGCTCGGGGAATTCCATCTTTTCCAGCACGATAGGGTGTTTTTCATCGCAGAGCGTATCGCCCGTCGTCGTGTTCTTCAAGCCCACGATCGCGCAGATGTCGCCCGAATAAATGCAGTCGATGTCCTTTCTTTCGTTGGAGTGCATCTGCACGAGACGCCCTACGCGCTCCTTCTTCTCCTTTGTGGAGTTGTAAACGTAAGACCCCGCTTCCAGAACGCCCGAATATGCGCGGAAGTACGCGAGGGAGCCGACGAACGGGTCGGTCGCGATCTTAAACGCAAGCCCTGCGAAGGGTTCGTCGTCCGAAGTCTTTCTCTCTTCCTCTTCGCCCGTCTTGGGATTGACACCCTTGACGTGATCCACGTCGAGCGGACTGGGGAGGAAGTTGATCACCGCGTCGAGCAGGAACTGCACGCCCTTGTTCTTATAGGAAGAACCGCAGAGCATGGGAATGGCTTCCATGTTAAGACAGCGGATCCGCAGTCCTTTGATGATGTCTTCCTGCGAAAGGTCGCCGTCCTCGAAGAATTTTTCCATCAGCTCGTCGCTGGCGGAAGCCGCCTCTTCTACGAGCTTTGCCCTGTATTCGTTGGCGACGTCCGTCATGTCGGCGGGAATGGGCTCCTTGCGGAAGTCCTTGCCCAAGTCGTCGTAATAGACTTCGGCCTCCATTCTGATGAGGTCGACGATGCCGCGGAAGGAATCTTCCTTGCCGATGGGCAGCTCGATGGGCACGGGATTGGCGCCCAGACGCTCGCGGATCATGGACTCGACGCGGAAGAAGTTCGCGCCGTTAATGTCCATTTTATTGACGTATGCGACGCGGGGAACCTTGTAGGTGTCCGCCTGACGCCATACGGTTTCCGACTGCGGTTCTACGCCGCCCTTCGCGCAGAAGGTTGCGACGGCGCCGTCCAGAACGCGCAGCGAGCGCTCCACTTCGACCGTGAAGTCAACGTGTCCCGGGGTATCGATAATGTTGAAGCGGTGTCCCTTCCAGATACAGGTCGTCGCAGCGGAAGTAATGGTGATTCCGCGCTCCTGCTCCTGCACCATCCAGTCCATCGTCGCGGCGCCTTCGTGCACTTCGCCGATTTTGTGCGTCTTTCCCGTATAAAACAGGATACGCTCGGTCGTCGTCGTCTTTCCGGCGTCGATATGCGCCATGATACCGAAGTTTCTGGTGTGTTTTAAGTCGTATTCTCTGGGCATATTCTACTCCCCTCAGAATCTGAAATGAGCGAAAGCCTTGTTCGCTTCTGCCATTCTGTGCGTGTCTTCTTTCTTTTTGACGGAACCGCCCGCATTGTTGTACGCGTCCGTGAGCTCCGCCGCGAGCTTCTTGCTCATTTCGCGCTCGCTTCTCTTTCTCGTGTTGATAACGATCCAGCGGATGGCAAGCGTCTGACGGCGCTCGGGTCTGATTTCGATGGGAACCTGGTAGTTCGCACCGCCGACTCTCCTCGCCTTGACTTCGACGACGGGCATAACGTTTTCCATCGCCTGCTTGAAGATCTCCAACGGATCCATGTTCAGTTTTTCACCCATGATCGAGAACGCGTCGTAAACGATCTTCTGCGCGACGCTCTTTTCTCCGTCGAGCATGATCTGGTTGATGAGCTTGGTTACGACCTTGCTCCCGTACATAGGATCGGGAAGCACGTCTCTCTTGGGCACTTTGCCTCTTCTCGGCATGATATTATCCTCCTTTAGATATTGTGCTGCGGCAACTTTCAGCCGCCCTTTTAGGCTATCGCCCACCGCTTTTGCGGCGACGAACCTTCTCCCCTTGCGGGAATACTGCCTACTTCATCGGGCATCTTAGATATTCCGAAATAAGTAGGGGTTTGTTGCGTTCACGAATTTTCGTCCCGGAAAACAGCGAACGCCGATGACGAAAGATTACTTAGGGCGCTTTGCGCCGTATTTGCTGCGGGACTGCTTGCGTTTTGCAACGCCTGCCGTATCGAGCGCACCGCGAATGATGTGGTAACGCACGCCGGGCAGATCCTTAACTCTTCCGCCGCGGATAAGCACGGAGCTGTGCTCCTGCAAATTGTGCCCTTCGCCGGGAATGTACACGGTACCTTCCTGCTTGTTCGTAAGGCGCACTCTCGCGATCTTTCTCAAAGCGGAGTTGGGCTTCTTGGGGGAAGTTGTCGTAACCGAAAGGCAAACGCCGCGCTTCTGCGGGCATCTGTCCAGAATGGGGCTCTTGGACTTGAACGCTTCCTTCTCCCTGCCCTTCTTGATGAGCTGGTTGATCGTAGGCATGTTATAACCTCCTTAAAGTATTTCGGAATATCCTCAAAATCGCTTGCGCAATCCTAAGAAAGCAAATTAAAATATGCGCTTGTCCCCTCGGATTTATCAGGTTTTTTGCGCACAAAAAAACGTGCCGCTTATATCGGCAACGGTTATTTTACCAAACCGTGCAATATTTGTCAAACATTTTATACGCATATTACGCAAGATTTTTAATCTTTTCGCTATATAATTAGGTATAACGAAATTTGGAAACGATTTCCTCCCAAAGTATTGACAAATTTGCGAAAAAGTTTTATGATATGAAAAGAAATGATAAAATTTAAGGAGAGTTTCTTATGAACAAGATGTCCGTAAAAGACTTGAAAGATTTGAAAGGTAAGCACGTTCTCGTCCGCTGCGACTTCAACGTGCCCATGAAGGACGGCGTCATCACCGACGAAAACCGCATCAACGGCGCGCTTCCCACCATCAAATACTTAATGGAACAGGGCGCGAAGGTCATTCTCTGCTCCCACATGGGCAAACCCCACTCCATCTTTTCCGACGAGGTAAAACTCAACAAGAAGGATAAGAAAAAGGTGGAAGCGGGCGAAACCACGGCGGAAGCCGTCATCGAAAAAGCGCTCAAAGAAGAGCCGAAAAAGCTCACGCTCGCGCCCGTCGCAAAGCGCTTGGGCGAATTGCTCGGCGGCAAGGTCGCGTTCGCGGCGGACGTCGTCGGAACGGACGCGCAGGCAAAAGTCGCCGCCTGCAAGGAAGGCGAATGCGTCCTGCTCGAAAATCTCCGCTTCCACTGGGAAGAGGAAAAGAAAGACCTTGAATTCTGCAAGAAGCTCGCTTCCTACTGCGATATTTACGTGAACGACGCGTTCGGAACGGCGCATCGCTCTCACGCCTCCACCGCGGCGATCGTGGAATACGGGCTGGTCAAGACCGCCGTATGCGGCTTCCTCATCGAGAAGGAGCTCACCGTCATGGCGGACTCCCTCGAACATCCCGTTCACCCCTTCGTCGCCATCCTCGGCGGCGCGAAGGTAGCCGACAAGCTCAACGTCATCTCCAACCTGCTTGAAAAGTGCGACACGCTCATCATCGGCGGCGGCATGGCTTACACCTTCTTGAAGGCGCAGGGCGGTTCGGTCGGCACCTCGCTCGTGGACGAAGAAAAAATCGACTACTGCAAGGAAATGATCGCCAAGGCGAAAAAGTCGGGCAAGGAGCTTCTCCTCCCCGTCGACACCGTGATTACGGGCGGCTTCCCCGATCCCATCGACGCGCCCGTGGAAATCGAAACGGTTCCCTCCGACAAGATCCCCGCGGACAAAATGGGGCTGGACATCGGCGCAGAAACGAGAAAGCTGTTCGCCGAAAAGATCAAGAGCGCAAAGACGGTCATCTGGAACGGTCCCATGGGCGTGTTTGAAAATCCCACGCTCGCGGCGGGCACGATCGCGGTCGCGCAGGCAATGGCGGACGCGGAAGGCGCGACGACCATCGTCGGCGGCGGCGACTCGGCGGCGGCATGCACGACGCTCGGCTTTGCCGATAAAATCACGCACATCTCCACGGGCGGCGGCGCCTCCCTCGAACTGTTTGAAGGAAAGGTACTCCCCGGCATCGCTTGCCTGAACGACAAGAATTAAAAAAGGTCATTTGCCCCCTTCCGTTTCGGAAAGGGGGCTTTTTTTATTTCCGCCCTCGTTTTGCATGATATCGGCAAACAACCGAAAAACAAACCTGACGCCTTCGCGGAAACACATCAAACCGAATTCCGATTCCATTCCCGCTTCCGTCAAAAAGATTTCGTCCAACCATTCGCTAGGCTCTTTCCCTAATATCGCAAATAATTTATCGTAATACCCCTCCGCCCTGTGTTTCAGACGATCGTATTCTTTGGTATATTGCATTTTTACCAACAATCCGCAATTATCGTAGAAAATTTCCTCTAAAATCGATTCGTTCATCTTTAATCCTCATTCATAATTATTCGAATATTTTTATTCAGATATTTTTATTATAATTCCGTTTCGGAATTATGTCAATCAAAAATTATGTTATAATTCCAAAAAGGAATTATATTTATATGAAACTCAGAAAAAAAGAATTCGGGACAGCCAATTGCGTCGGCAAAAATATCGAACGCCTTCGCAAGGAACGTGGCATATCGCAAAAGAAGTTTATCGAGCTACTGCAACTTGCGGGGCTCGATATTAACCCCACAAGTTATTCTAAATTAGAAGGTCAACTCCGCATTGCAACCGATAAAGAAATTTATACGATTGCGCAAGTTCTCGGTGTAGACATGGCTTCGTTATTTTAATTTTTTGCCGCAAAATTTTTTAGGAAAGTATTTAGAACATTGCCATCTTATCCGTAATGTGCTATAATAATAAAAAATTCAACAGGAGAATTTTATGCGCAAACCCATTATTGCAGGAAACTGGAAAATGAACAACACGGCAAGAGCGGGCGTCGCCCTCGTCGAAGAGCTCAAACCGCTCGTCAAAAACGCCAATTGCGAGGTCGTCGTATGCGTCCCCGCAATCGACATTCCCGCCGTTTCGGAAGCAGTCAAGGGCAGCAATATCGCCCTCGGCGCACAGAACGTCCACTTTGCCCCCAAGGGCGCTTATACGGGCGAAATCTCGGCGGAAATGCTCAATGAATACGGCGTTAAATACGTCATCATCGGGCACAGCGAGCGCCGCCAATATTTCGGCGAAACGGACGAAACGGTAAATAAGCGTACGCTTGCCGCACTCGAAGCGGGTCTTATCCCCATCGTCTGCATCGGCGAAAGCCTCGAAGAGCGCGAAACGGGCAAAACGGAAGCGGTGCTTGCAAAGCAGATTAAAGAAGGCATGAAGGGAATCGACGACATTTCCAAAATCGTCATTGCGTACGAGCCCGTATGGGCAATCGGCACGGGCAAGACGGCGACCGCCGAACAGGCGAACGAGACGATCGGCTTCATCCGCAAGACGTGCGCCGAAGTATTCTGCCCCAAGTGCGCGGAAAAGGTGCGCATTCAATACGGCGGCTCCATGAACGCGGGCAACTGCAAGCAGCTCATGGCGATGCCCGAAATCGACGGCGGGCTCATCGGCGGCGCTTCCCTGAAAGCGCACGACTTCTCCGAAATCGCAAATTACGACAAAGGCGGCATGGCGGGCATGAAGCTTTCCAAGGAGCTGTTATGAGTAAGACCCCTTATGCTATTATCATCATGGACGGTTACGGGCTGAGCCCCGACGGAAACGGCAACGCCATCTCCATGGACGGCAGCAAATACGTAGGCGAACTGAGAAAGAACTACCCTTCCGCTACGCTGGGCGCGAGCGGGCTTTCCGTGGGATTGCCCGACGGACAGATGGGAAATTCCGAAGTCGGGCACCTCAATATCGGCGCGGGGCGCATCGTCTATCAGGATTTAACGAAAATAACCAAGGCGATCGAGGACGGTGATTTCTTTGAAAATCCCGCCCTGTGCCTTGCCATGGACAATGCTGCGAAAAACGGAAAACAGCTCCACCTTTGGGGGCTGCTCTCCGACGGCGGCGTGCACAGCCATATTACACACCTCTTCGCCCTTCTGAAAATGGCAAAGGAGCGCGGCGTGAAGCAGGCGTACGTGCACGGGTTTATGGACGGACGCGACGTCTCCCCTACCTCGGGCGTGCATTTCGTCGCACAGTTGCAGGCGGAAATGAAGCGCATAGGCTACGGAAAAATAGCTTCTCTCTGCGGTAGATATTACGCAATGGACCGCGACAACAACTGGGACAGAGAGGAAAAGGCGTACGACATGCTCACGATCGGAAACGGCGTTCAAGCCGAAGACCCCGTGAAGGCGCTGGAACAATCGTATGCGCAGGGCGTTACCGACGAATTTATCCTGCCCACCAACATCACGGAAGGCGGCAAACCCGTCGCGCTCGTCAAAGAGGGCGATTCCGTCGTATTCTTCAATTTCCGCCCCGACCGCGCACGGCAGATCACCCGCGCCTTCTCGCAGAAGGAGTTCGTCGTCCCCAAGGGCACGGCGTTCGAGCGCAAGACGGGATTTCTTCATCCCGTTTACGTGTGCTTTACGGTATACGACGCGGCGTTCGGGGGCGTGCACATCGCCTTCCCCAAGCAGAGCATGGCAAACACGCTGGGCGAATATCTCGCCTCCCTCGGAAAAAAGCAGCTGCGCATTGCCGAAACGGAGAAATACGCGCACGTAACCTTCTTCTTTAACGGCGGCGTGGAAGCCCCCAATGAAAACGAAGTCCGCGTGCTCGTCAACTCCCCCAAGGTCGCCACCTACGACTTGCAGCCGGAAATGTCCGCTTACGAGGTTACCGACAAGGTACTCAAAGAGCTCTCCACGGGCGAATACGACGCCATGATCCTCAACTTCGCCAACTGCGATATGGTCGGGCATACGGGCGTTATTCCCGCAGCGGTGAAGGCGGTACACACCGTGGACGAATGCGTGAAAAAGGTTACGGACAAAATTCTTTCCATGGGCGGAAGCGCGCTTTTGACTGCCGACCACGGCAACGCCGATAAGATGCTGGACAGCGACGGCTCCCCCTTCACGGCGCACACGACCAGCCCCGTGCCCGTCGTGCTCGTGTCGGAAAAGTACAAAAATGCGAAGCTGCGCGACGGCATCCTCGCCGACCTTGCCCCCACTCTTCTTGAAGTCATGGGCTTGCCCGTGCCTCCCGAAATGACGGGAAAGAGCTTGATAATTCAATAACGAAATCACAAAGAACAGCCCCGACCGATTTGTCGGGGCTGTTCTTTTATTACAAGGTCAAAAATACGGTTCCTCCTTTTATTCGGTTGTCTGCGTCTTAAAGGTTTTTTACGGAAATCAGAATATGCGACGCCGCAAAGACGATCGAGCATACAACCAAAGGAACGCTTCCGATTACGATGCCGGAAAAGAAAAAAATCAAGGACGGAAGAACGGAAAGCAGCAACGCTTTTACGAGATTGGACTTTTTCCATAACACGCCCCAAGTCAGGCAATAGGCGAACAGAAATACGCCGTTTCCGATCAGATAAACCGCCTCGCCGTATAAGAACCAATATCCTGTCCACGTAAACGGGATATTGAAAATCATGAAGAAAAAACATCCGTATCTGCCGATCTGTTTGGCAATGAAAGCGGCTCTGTTTTTGTAAAAATTTTCCCCTTTGTGTTTTAAGGCGAAAATAATATTCGGTATCATAACGACGGCCATTATGATAAGTCCGTAGTAATTAAACCACTCCATAGATTTCTCAAAGACGTCCCTGCCTATTCGCGGACGGTTCACTCCTCACATATTGCGCATTCCGCGCTTGCCCTTCGACAGTTTTTTCACCGAAGTCCTGTGCTCCTCGCCCGCAAAAAGACGCACGATATTTTTGCGGTGCGCCACCCAAGTCAAAAGGTTGAGCGCCAAAAGCAAACAAAAGAGCGCGATCACATAGCCGTTTGCAAGCGTTAACTCATAGCGGAAATAAAATTCCGCGCCCTGCCATAAGCTGAAACCCGTAACGCCGAGGAGAGACCCCATCGATCCCCACTCCGTCCAAATTATGTAACCCAGCACGCACAGAAGTCCGCCGAATGCAATCAGAATATACCACGGGTTTTCGCAGGAGAGCGCAAACCAGAACAGCCCGAGCGTGGAAGCGATTCCCTTGCCCCCCTTAAATTTCATGGTAACGGGGAAGATATGCCCGATGATGACGAACATGCCGCAGAAATACCGCGTAAAATCGGATACGACGACTTCCGTTCCCGCAAACACGTAATTCCGAAAGATGAAATAACTTATCATGGCGGGAACACCGCCCTTGCATACGTCGAGCAGAAAGTTCAACAGCCCGATTTTCAAACCGAATTCTCGGCTCATGTTCATGGTACCGGGGTTACCGCTCCCGATTTTATGCACGTTTTTGTGCTTGAATTTTGCGATGACGACGGCAAAATTGAAGCACCCGATAAAATAGCAGACGATTGCCATCAGCACAAACCAATACCAGCCGCCGCTCAAAGAGAACTCCTTCATTCTTTCTCCTTTTTATTCCGCACCTGTACTTTAATGGGCGTGCCCGAAAAGTCGTACGCTTCCCTGATGACGTTTTCGAGATACCGCTTATAAGAAAAATGCAGCAGCGTCTCGTCGTTGACGACGAGCGCGAACAAAGGCGGATTGACCGCCACCTGCGAAGCGTAGTACAGCTTCATTCTTCTGCCCTGATAGGAAGGCGGCTCGCTCACGCGCATGGCGTCGATGAGTAAATCGTTGAGCGCGCCCGTCGGCACGCGGAAGTTGGCGTGCGCATACACCTCTTCGGCAAGCGCGAGGATCTTATCCGTGCGCTGCCCCGTCTTTGCCGAAACGTAAACCGACTTGAAATAGTCCATGAATTTTAAATCGTTTTTCAGCTTTTCCTCGAACTTCTGCACGGTATGCGTGTCCTTTTCAATGGTATCCCACTTATTCATGACGATGACGGAGGGCTTTCCCGCTTCGTGCACGTAGCCGATAATCTTCACGTCCTGTTCGGTGAGCCCCTCGTTGCAGTCCACGGTGAGCAGGCAAACGTCCGCCCTTCGCACCGCGTCGAAGGCGCGGAGTACGGAATAATATTCCACGTCGTCGTCCACGGAACGTTTGCGGCGGATGCCAGCCGTGTCGATGATGGTATACTTCTTCCCGCCTCGCTCGAAGGTCGTGTCGATTGCGTCGCGCGTCGTTCCCGCAATGTCGGTTACGATGCTGCGCTCTGCGCCGAGCAGCTTATTGACGAGCGAGGACTTGCCCGCATTGGGCTTTCCGACGACGGCAATCTTCAACGCGTCGTGCTCCTCGGCGTCTCCGTGAGGGAATTGCTCCACCGCCTTGTCGAGCACGTCGCCGATGCCGCGCGAATGTTCGGAAGAAACGCCGAACGGCTCACCCAACCCAAGGGCATAATATTCAAACAGCTTATCGGGCGAATAATCGTCTATCTTGTTCACGACGAGCACGACGGGCTTTCCGCAGCGGCGGAGCATATCGGCGACGTCGTAGTCGGAAGAGGTGATGCCCTCCCGCCCGTCGGTAAAGAATAATATGACGTCCGCCGTCTCAACAGCGACTTCCGCCTGTTTTGCGATGTGCCGCCACATGGTATCGTCGCTTTTCAGCTCGATCCCGCCCGTATCGACGAGGGTAAACGGCTTGCCCCGCCATTCGCAGTCGGCGTAAATGCGGTCGCGCGTAACGCCCGGGCGGTTTTCCGTGATGGAAATTTTCCGACCCGCGACCTTATTGAAAAAAGTACTCTTCCCCACGTTGGGGCGCCCCACGACGGCGACCAGAGGATATGCCATAATATTTACTCCTTACCCGCGGGCGAGCAGCTCGAAAAAGCCCGCGCCCCCTTCCGCGTTGACGCGGATCTTTGCAAAATGCAGCTTCTTTTTTAATTCTTTCAAGGTCATGCCGCAGAGGAACACGTCCTCGAACGATTTCATGGTATCGGACGGGAGAAGCACCTCGTCGAACTTTCCCTTTTCCCGTTCCAGCGCGGCAAAAATATCCCGCCCCGTCAAAAGCCCCGTGCACGTTACGCTCTCCCCGAAAAAGGCATTCTTCACGGGCAGAGCGTGCGCTTGGAGATTTTCCACGACGGAATTGGCTTTTAAGCACAGGCTTTCGATCACGCCCGCGGCGGAAGTACCGCAAACACATAAAACGCGCGTCTTTTTTTTGCGCTTGACGGGGCGCAGAGCCGACTGGAATTCCGCTATAAATTTACTTGTCATGCCGATCCCGTTTTCAATCTGCGAAAAGTCGCCGTAAAATTCGGGCGGCTTGAATTCCCGCCCCGCCTTGATAAAGTACTCGTCGGCGGGCAGAACGAAATTAACCTTGAATTCCGCATTGAGCGCGTCTACTGTATCGAGCATTTCCGCGCTGTACGCCCCGTCCACGTCGGGAATCTCCGTCAAGCCTTCGCGGAACTTGGTAAGCCCTGTCGGAACGACCGCCAAATCGCACACGTTCGGATAGTAACGGAAGAGCTCCCGCGCCGTGCGCTTCAAATCCTCGCCGTCGTTCTTTCCCGGCACGATCACTGCCTGACAGTGAATCTTGATTCCCGCCGCCGACAACCGCTCTATCTGTTCTGTGATTTTTCCCGCAAAACGGTTGTTCAGAAGCTCGCAGCGCAAGTCGGGCGTCATCGTATGCACGGATACATACAGCGGCGACAGATGCAGGCGAATGATGCGCTCCGTATCCGCTTCGGTAAGATTGGTGAGCGTTACGAAGTTTCCGCATTCAAAGCTCATCGCATAATCGTCGTCCTTCACGTAGAGCGTATCGCGCATTCCCTTCGGCATCTGATCGACGAAACAGAAAATGCAATGATTATGACAAGTTCGGAGTTCGTTTTCCGCCTTTACTTCGATATCGTCGGCAAGGACGGTAAACTTTCCCTTTCCCTCGATTTCCAGCTCGACTTCTTCCCCCGCGAAATAGAGCAAATCCAGCTCGTCGGTTGCGGGGAATCCGCCCGCGGAGAGCACGATATCGCCCATATTCAGCCCGGCGCGCGCGGCGGCAGAGCGTTTTTTCACTGCGTTTATCTTTAACATGCCTTAATTATTATATTAAAAAACCATATTTTTGTAAAGAAAAAAACGGCGTTTCCGCCGTTTCTCTTTTTCAAACGATTAAATTCCGAGCGTTACGCCGAGTATCGTTCCCGCAATATAAACGGCAAGGACGACGAAATAAAATATCTTCCAGCCCTTCCGTTTTCCGCG
Source organism: uncultured Christensenellaceae bacterium (assembly GCA_910586675.1). GTDB lineage: Bacteria > Bacillota > Clostridia > Christensenellales > Borkfalkiaceae > Gallimonas. The sequence goes on from CAJUJO010000007.1 coordinate 45,633, forward strand.
CACGAACATCCATGCGGGAATGGCGATCGCAATGAGCAAGCAGTACTGCGCGACCATGTTGAGCGCAGTTACGATAACGCCCCCTCCCGTTTCGCGCAGGAGCCAGCCGAGGAGCGGTCCGATGAGCAGAATGATCGCCGCCGCCGCAAGCGCGAGAAACGCGCAAAGATGTACGAGATTGAACGTAGCCGTTCTCTGTGTTCTCTGTCTTTTCTGTTTTGCCATAACACACCTCCGTAAACTATCGGAATTATATCACAATCTTTGCCCGAACGCAAACGTTTGAGGAAATAATTTTACACCGTTTCCCCTTTTTTGAGCAGGTAAACGCCCTCTTTTCCGTCCGTTTCGCGGAACCGCACGACGATTTTTTCTTGCGAGGACGTGGGAAAATTCTTTCCCGCGCCGTCCGCGCGGAAGGGAAGCTCGCGGTGTCCGCGGTCGGCGAGCACAAACAGGCGGACGGTCTTTGCCCGTCCGAGCGAGCCGAGCGCCGATAGCGCCGCGCGCACCGTTCTGCCCGTATAAAGCACGTCGTCGCACAAAACGACGTTTTTGCCCTCGATATCGAAGTCGATTTCGCTGCCCTTAAACACGGCGTCGCACTTTCCTTCGAGCAAGTCGTCGCGGTAAAGCGCGATGTCGAGAATGCCGAGCGGCAAGATCTTGCCTTCCAACCGCGCGATCTCGCCCTGCAATCTGCGCGCGAACACAACGCCCCGCGTGCGGATGCCGACGATCACGAGGTCGTCCGTCCCCTTGTTCAGTTCCACCGCTTCCATGGCGAGCCGCGTGATGGCGCGGCGTACGCCTTCTCCGTCGAGAATGGTCAACATAAATTCCTCCTGCGCCGCAAACGCGGCGTTTTTCTTTCGCTCAGACTTTCTCGCGCGCCCGCAGAATTTCCAGCACGCGCTCGAAATAATCGGGAAGCGGCGCGGAAAAACTCATGCGCTCACCCGTAGCGGGGTGAGTCAGTTCCAGACGACAGGCATGCAGGAGCTGTCCCGCAAGGTCGAATCTCTGCTTCTTATAACCGTACGTCGGATCGCCGACGACGGGGTGCCCCATGAATTTCGCATGTACGCGGATCTGGTGCGTGCGCCCCGTCTTTAAGGAAAACCGCACTAAGGTGTTGTGTAAAAAGTGCTCTTCCGCGAAAAAATCCGTTTCGGCGCGCCGCCCCTTGCCCGCAGGCATAACCGCCATCTGCAAGCGATTTTTCGGATCGCGCCCGATCTGCGTTACGATAGTTCCGCGTTCCTCTTTCAGCGCTCCTTCCAGAAGCGCGAGATACTCGCGGCGGCAGGTCTTTTCCTTGATTTGTTCGGAAAGCGAAAGGTGCGCACGATCGTTTTTGGCGACGACCAAAAGTCCGGAAGTATCCTTATCGATGCGGTGCACGATGCCGGGGCGTATCTCCCCGTTGATTCCGCTCAGAGAATTCAGGCGAAATAACAGCGCGTTGACGAGCGTTCCATCGGTATTGCCGTTGCCGGCATGCACCGTCATGCCCTGTGCCTTGTTGACGACGGCGATGTCGTCGTCCTCATACACGACGTCAATCGGAATATCCTCGGCTTTCGCCGCGATGGGCTGCGGTTCGGGAATAAAGAGCTCGGCAACGTCTCCCGCCTTCACCGCCTGTCCCGCCTTCGCGGGCGCACCGTTCACGAGCGCGTTTCCGCCCTCGATCAGCTTTTTCACCGCCGAACGGGTAAGCCCCGCCCGCTCGGTAAAAAACATGTCGGCGCGGGCATATTCCCGTTCCGCGGTAAAAATTTTGTTATCCATTTTTCTTTGCGCGCAGCTTTTCCTTTTCCGCCGCCTCTTCCCGCCACTTTTTTTTCAACGGAAACACGGCGTCGGGGCCGATAAACAAGATAATGAAAATAAGCGCGACCGCCGCGAACGTGATATAGAAGTCTGCGAGATTGCACACGCCGAAGCGCAGGGGCGAAACGTCGATAAAGTCGCGCACGTAAGCCTCGCCCGAAGCGTTCGTCAGGCACAGTCTGTCGATGAGGTTTCCAATCGCTCCCGCCTCGATGACAGCGAGCGCGGCTTGCGCGGGCTTGTTCCTTTTGAAAACGGTAAAAAACAGTGCGGCGATGCCCGCGATCATGACCACGGTGAGAACGGTAATCACCGTCATCGCAGCGGGATTGTCGTCGAACATGCTGAACGCCATGCCCGTGTTTTCCGTATAGTACAGGCGCACCATTCCGAGAAAATAATTTCCCTGATGAATCTGCACCGCTTCCGCCCACGCCTTCGTGATCTGGTCGGCGAAGAGCAGAACGAGCATTGCGATTCCGCAGATAACGGCTGTCATACGTCGTCCTCCATTAAATCCAAATCCTTGCAGAGCTGTTCCAGATCGAGCGGCTCCTTGGGGGATAACACCGCGTCCATATCGAATACGGGCTCCTCTTCTTCCGCGCCGAGCTGAGAACGGAGCGCGTCGGTAAACGCCTGAAAGTCGGAAACGTCCTCTTCGTCGGGATATTTCCGCGTGAGGCGATCGGAAAGCAAACGGCACTTTTCGGCGAGCAGGACAAGCTCCCTGCGCTCGTTCTCCGCTTCCCGCGCCTTATCGCTCTTGATGCGCTCCCCTTCCGCTACGGCATGCACGAGCGCGCCCGAAACGCTCTCGCGCTCGCTTTCGAGGAAGGAAACGCGCGCGCGGAGACGGCGGTTTTCCTCTTTGATTTCCTCCACGTAATCCCTGTGCGAGAGCAGAACGGCTTCGTATTCCTCTTTCAGTCGCGCAATGAGTTTGCGCACGTCTTTTTCCGTAAAGAATTTCAGCATGATTCTCCCCTCCCCGAACGTCGCGCCAGCTCGCCTTTCAACGAATGCAGCGCAGGCGACAAGTCTACCTTATAAATATGCGGCATATCGAGGCGGGTATACTCCTCCCAGAACTTTGCATATTCCCTTTTGAAATATGCCGAAATTTCCGAAAGCGCGGGCGCAGGGCAAACCCGTTTCCCCCCTCTTATCAGCAGCTCGCGCAAATTGCGCACGGAAAAGTTTTTCACCGTCATGCGCTTCCAAACCTCCACGGGATGGAAGAGTTCGAGCGGCTTACTTTCATCGACTGTCTCCCCCGAACGCGCGATATAGTCGGCAATCGCCTTTCCCGTCCCGTTATCGTAGAGGCGGTAAACCTCCTTCATGCCGGGGTTGGTCGTCTTCTCCGTCGTATCGGAACATTTTATTTTCGGAATTTCCCTATCTCCTTCGAATACGGCGGCGAGCTTATATACACCGCCTAGCGCGGGCATATCGGCGCTCGTGATAAGCTTCGTCCCCACACCCCACAAATCGATCTTCGCGCCCTGCGATTTGAGGGAACGGATGGAATATTCGTCCAAATCGCCCGAAGCGCATATTTGCGCGGAAGGAAAGCCCGCTTCGTCGAGCATTCTCCTCGCTTCTTTGGAAAGGTACGCAAGATCGCCCGAGTCCAGCCGTATCCCCTTGGGCTCGAAGCCCCGCTTCCGCAGCTCCCGAAAGACGGTTATCGCGTTGGGCACACCGCTTCTGAGCGTATCGTAAGTATCGACGAGAAGCAGACAGTTCTCGGGAAAACTCTTCGCATAGGCGCGGAAAGCAGTCAGCTCGTCATCAAAATTCATGACCCAGCTGTGCGCCATCGTGCCCGAAACGGGAATGCCGAACGCCTTCCCCGCATATACGTTGGAAGTGGAGCCGCAACCGCCGATGACCGCCGCGCGCGCGCCGTAAACGCCTGCGTCCGCGCCCTGAGCCCGCCGCAGTCCAAACTCCATGACCCCGCCGCCCGCCGCGGCGCAAATCTTCGCCGCCTTGCTGGCGATGAGCGTCTGATGGTTGATAAAAGTAAGCAGCGCCGTTTCGACGAGCTGCGCCTGTATCATGGGCGCCTTCACCGTGAGGATCGGCTCGTACGGAAAGACGATTTCCCCCTCGCGCACGGAGTAAACGTCGCCCGTGAAGCGGAGCCCGCTAAGATAGGCAAGATAATCTTCCGTAAAAACGCCGAGCGAGCGCAAATAGGAAATATCGTCCTCCGCGAAGCGGAAATTTTCGAGATATTCCGCCGCCTGTTGCATGCCCGCTGCAACGGAATAAGTGATCAACTTATTGGGGCGAAAGAAAATATCGAACGCGGCGAGCTGCTCGTGCTTGCCCTCGTTGAAATACCCCTGCCCCATAGTGAGCTGATACAGGTCGGTCAGAAGGGATAAATTCCTCATTCCTTCTTCTCCCCGTCTTCGTCCTCTTTTTTCTCTTCGGTATCCTTAACGGAATATTCGGGTAAGGAAAGCTCCTCGCGGAACTGTTCGTACATGCGATCCTCCCTGCTCTTCTTTTTGGGCTTTTCTTCGGGCCTTTGCGGATACTTCGCGCCTAAAATATTGATTTTGCTGAAATAAGGCTTGTCGTTTTTATACGCGCCGATATAATCGGAAATGCCGCACGGATCGCCCGTTCTGCTGCCGAACACCGCGCCCTGCGTCTTTACGTTATAGATGAGCAGAGCAAGTATGCCGATGATTCCCATTCCGATCATGAGCACGGAAGTGAGTTGCGACCACATGGCGTCCACCCCCGCGCCGAGAATATACTTCGGATCGCGGAAGGGCTCCATAATCGCGCGCACGATGCCGTACCACACGAAATAAGCAAAGGTAAAAATTCCGTTGGGGCGCTTCGTCCAGAACCAGGCAGCCGTGTACAGAAGCGCAAACCCGATCGCGTTCAGGCACCCTTCGTAGAAAAACAAAGCATAGTGCCAAGATTGCGTTTTATCGATGAATACCGCCAAGGGAAACCACTGCTGCGCAGGATCGGTTACCTCGAAGCCGTACACTTCCTGATTAAAAAAATTACCCCAGCGCCCGATGACCTGCGCAATGAGAATAGTAATCACCACGCAGTCCGCCGCGCGGAGAAAATTTATCTTTTTTACGAGACAGACGACAAGCCCCATGCCTACGCCCCCGATAACGCCGCCGAGAATGGAAAGCCCGCCGTCGCGCACGTCGATCCACTTATCGAACGGAAGCGGTTCGGTAATGCAGTAATACAGCCGCGCGCAGATAAGCGCGGAGGGAATGCAGAATATAAAGAGCGTAAAAATAAAATCGGGCGACATATTTCTGCGCTTCATAAGAAGCGCGGAAAGACAAGTCGCCACGATCATGCCGATTACGATTGCAATTGCGTAATAATAAATGGTAAAACCGAAAATAGTAACGCCGGGATTGAGCAGATTTTCCATTCTTATCTCCTTTCGGGAAGATAGATACAGTATACCACTTCCGAAAAGCGATTGTCAACCCCAATTGCGGCAATCCCGCCCTTTACGTCGATTTTTTCTCGGAGAAAAGTTTCAGGCGGGAAACGACGGGAAGGAGCAGAAACGCCAACCCGACGTTCACGAGATAGACGATCGTCTGTACGGCGATTCTGCCCGCAAAGTAGACGAAAAAGGTCTTTTTCGGTACGCCATTCCATACAAAAATCATCACGTACGAATAATTAACCGCGGTATTGATCAGTACGGTAATGAGAAGATAACACACGGCGAAGGCAATCGCCGTTTTTAAGTACAGCGTTCCTTTGCCCTTTGCGGGGAAATAATGCACGATAACGCCCGCAAAAAAACCGTAGAGCCCCAAAGTTAACCCGAACAGCCAATAAATCCCGCCGTTAGGGAAGATGAGGAAGCCCAGCGCGTCGCCTAAAAAACCGACTAAAAAGGCGGGAACGGCGCCCATGAGGAGCGCGGCGTAAAAGCAGACGAGATAGGTAAGCGTGATTTTGAACGTCGGCGTATCGACGCCGAACACGTTGACCACGACCGATAGCGCCATAAACACCGAAAGGAGCGCGGCTTTTTTTCCTGCGGAAAGCGCGGAAAAGGACTTAGAGAACATAAGAAAAAACCTCCCGAATTTGAGAGGTCCGCAAACGGTGCGCCTGTAATTAAGCGCTATTCGAGCGGACGCGCCGCGGCACCGCAGGGAAAGATCCCTTTCGTTTGCGAACAACGTCCCGTTTCGCAACACTTAACGCGCCTTGGCTACTCTTCTATCGCGCATTATATCATAACCGCCGAAAGATTGCAAGAAAAATTACATACTTTTCGGAAAATTTCACGATACTCTTGTATATGGTACTCGTCATGATACGCACGGCGATCATCTTTCTCGCCCTGCTCATTATTATGCGTCTTATGGGAAAAAGGCAGATCGGCGAAATGCAGCCCTTCGAGCTTGTCATCACCCTTTTGATTGCCGAGCTTGTCTGCATTCCCATGGCAGACTCCTCTATCCCGCTCTTATACGGCATTATTTCCGTCGTTACCCTCTTCGTATTGCACGAGACGGTAACCCTTCTTGACTTAAAAGTTAAACCGCTCAAATCTTTCATCAGCGGGAAGCCGAGCGTCGTCGTCAACAAAAACGGAATAGACGATTATCAGCTCAAAAAAAACAATCTCGACGTGTCCGACCTCATCGAATCGCTCCGCTCGGCGGGATATTTCTCGCTCGATGCGATCGATTACGCGCTCTACGAATCAAACGGAACGTTTTCCGCGCTCCCCAAGCAGGACTACGAACAAACGCAGACGTCGCTCCCCCTCGTCATCGTAGACAATGGAAAATACGACGGCAAAAATTTGAAAATCACGGGGCTTGGACAGGAATTTTTCGACGAAATTCTGAAAAAGCAGGGCGTTAAAGACGTAAAAAAAGTGCTTGTGCTCACGGCGGATGGCACGGGAAAAATGTACCTGCAAATCAAAAACGAGAAATTCCGCACCTTTCAGGCGGAATATCCGGGAGGTAAAACTTGGTAAAATCTCTTACGAGCATCCTTGTCGCGCTCGCCCTGCTCGTAGGCGCGGGCATATTTGAATGGTTTTACGTAACCGACCAATTCGACGACTTCGGAAAGGAAATTCATTCGCTCATGATCAAAACGGAAAACGAAACGGCGAACGGCGAAGACGCGCGCGCCGTTCAGGCTTCCTGGGAGCACCGCAAAGAAAACTTGCACATCTGGATTCCGCACAACGACATTACGCGCGTAGACGATTATCTTTCCGAAACGGTGCGCCTGATCGCGGAAAAGAATTACGCCCTTGCCCTGCCCAAGCTGGAAATTCTTTCCCATTTATGCGAAACCATTCCCGGAACCTATGAACCGGGACTGGAAAATATTTTTTAAGCGACGCGATACAAAACGCCCGCCGACGGTTTCGTCGGCGGGCGCGCGCTTTTATTAACGTATCATCGTGTTCGTGAGCCAGAATTGCGTTTCTCCGCTCGCATATCGATCGAACGCAAAACAGACGTAATAGATGCGCCCCGAAACGAGCGGCGTTCTGCCGTTGGTAAAGTATCCCGCGCGGTACCGGGGATTCGTTCCCTTGGAAAAGAGGGAGAAAGGGTCGCTGTGCGTTACTTTGGTGCTTCCCGCCTCTTTCAGCCAATCGTCTTCCAGATTATACATCTTCACCGTAAACGCCGCGCGCGTGCCGTTATAAAGCCCCGCTGCGCCGCTTGCGGAACCGTCGAGATAGAGGTGCACCGTATTATTATCCGAACCGTTTCCGCTTGTGCCGGCATAATAAGTAAACGAATACCAATAATGCTCCGTTCTGCGCGGACTGAGCCTAAATTTCTGATCGAACGAAACGAAACGCGACAGGGAAACCGCATCCTCGATCGCCACGTCGTATTCACCGGCGTCGCCCGTAAGCCGTACCGTATAATCGCCGGCAGGCAGATAATCGGCGGCACGGAGATCGAGCGTGAGCCCGACGTCTTTGTAATACAGGACAGCAGTACCCTTCCAATACACGTCCTCGCGCGTATGTCCGTCCGCTTCTTTCTCGAAAGCGACGCACTCGAAAATTCCGCTCATGTAATTCAAATAAAGCGGCATTCCCTCATCGGAAAACCAGGCGCTGCTTCCTCTCGTTCCGTCCGATTTCAGCATTTCCCATTGGCAGTCCATGCGCGGCAAGGGCTGCCCTTCGTGATACAGATCTATGCTGTAACCCTGAAAATTATCCCCGTAATACTTCGGAATCAACCGCACGTTATCGAACGTCAGTTCCCTGACGAGATAAACCTCGGGCGGTTGCTGTTCTTCCCCGTCGTCGCCGCACGCGGCAAAGCCGAATAAGCATCCGAGCGCCGCCGCAACCGCCAGTGCAGCGAATAAAAATCTTTTCCCGAATATCATTCTCTCTTCTTCTTGACAATTAGAATACTTACATTATACCCCCCCCCAGCCGGCAACCCCAATAGAACACCTTTTAAGAGGATATAACAGGCTTTATGGCAAGTATAGCACAGCACCCCCCTCCGTCAACTTCTTTGGGGTTAAAAAAAGAAAAAAGTCCTCCGAAATTTTTTCCTTTTGTCCGGGCTATCGTTGCATAGTCCTTCCCCGAAGTCAACGGGTAAAAAATTGCTTTGGCTTCGTAACCGAACTTTCTATCTTTCAGCACCGAGCTTTTACGTTCGGTGTTTTTCATTTTATGCAATTTTTTGGTTGTGGCTTATTTCTCCTATTAATATTACGAAATCACCGCCACCGTTGACTTTGGAAAAAAGCCATATAACAGCCAAATTCGCAATGAAGTCCTATGCTTTCGTTGCCCTGCCAAAAGGCAAAAAATAAAAAAATTTGGAGGTAGTTAAGATGCAAAAGGTAGTTTACTCGGTCTCAAAGGTAAACAGCAACAGGAAGATGAAGGGTGTAGGTTATCTGGTAGAAGGCGACCTGCTGATCCCCTCCACTTCCAGCAAAGGCAATCCGTACATTCGGATATTCGACGAGGCAACAAAACATTGTCACTCCGTCGATAAAGACAAGACGGAGTTCAAGGGTTACGTTACGCTTGCCTATGCGAGCGTCCACTATGGATGCTATGAAATTTTATAAACACTCCGATTGAATTGCCTTTTCGGGTTTTGGTCGGTAGCACAAAGAAAAGCGGAAGTAAACGGAAAAAACTTTTGCGCATGATTTAATATAAAGTATAAACGCTTAACGGGATAAATCCGTTAGGCGTTATTATTATGCAAAACTTTTTTCTTGGTCGTTGACTTCCGTGCTGCCGTCCTCGAAGAAT
>CAJUJO010000008.1:0-2990 GCA_910586675.1 uncultured Christensenellaceae bacterium
GGCGGCATTTTTTGCTGGTTAAGACGGTAAGCACCAAAGCGAACACAAAATTTTTTAAGCCGCAGTCCGCACACCAAGCAGACAGCGCAAAGGAGTAAGTTATGAAAAATGTAGTCATCTACGCAAGGTATTCTCCCGGTTCAAAGCAGAATTACCAATCAATCGAGGGGCAACTCAAAGAGTGTTACGCTTTTGCGGAACGGAGCGATTTACGGGTAGTCCGTGAATACGTTGACGAACACTTGACGGGTACGAACGACAAGCGCACTCAAATCTTGCAAATGATTGAGGACAGCAAGCGCAAGGGCTTTCAATACATAATTGTCTATCAATTAGACCGTTTCGCACGTAACCGTTACGACAGCGCAACGTATAAGGCAAAACTCAAAAAAAGCGGCGTTCGCGTACTCTCGGCAAAAGAGAATATCACGGACGACGCGAGCGGTATTTTGATTGAGGGCGTACTTGAAAGTATGGCGGAATATTACAGCGCGGAACTGTCGCAGAAAGTCAAGCGCGGTATCGCTATAACGGCGTCGAAATGTAAGTTTTTCGGCGGCGGTATTCCGCTCGGCTACAAGGTGGACGAGGAAAAGCGGTTTATTATCAACGAGGAAACTGCGCCCATAGTAAAGCAAATGTTTGAAATGCTTGCAAACGGCTACAATTACGCCGAAATCGCGCGTTATATGAACGAGCGCGGAATACCCACCTCGCGCGGCGGCAAGTGGAACAAGAACAGTTTTCACAGCATATTTGCCAACCGCCGCTATTTGGGCAAGTACATTTTTCAAGGCAATGAGATTGACGGCGGTATGCCGCGCATTATTGACGACGAACTTTTCGACGAGGTGCAAAGGGTATTAAAGAAATACGCGCAAGCCCCGTCAAGAGGGAAAGCCCTTGAAGAATACTTGTTATCTGAAAAATTGATATGCGGAAAATGCGGCAATAAAATGACAGGTATCAGCGGCACGAGCAAAAATATGACGGTGCATCACTATTACAAGTGCAACGGCAACCCCAAAGCAAATTGCGACAAGCGTTCCGTGAGAAAACAGTTTATCGAGGACGAGGTGATTAACGCCATAGTCGGTGCAAACGGCGTTTTGACGGACGAATTTATAGATATGGTTGCGGCAGAAACCTATCTGCTTATACAAGCCGAACGCAACGATAGCGAGATAAAACGCATTGAGGGCGTAATTGCAGACAATTAAAGCGCGATAAACAACCTAATGCAAGCCCTTATGCGCGGCAAGATTGCCGACACGCTTTTATCGCAAATCGAAAAATTAGAGAAAGAGAACGCCGAGCTGAACGCAACAATCGAAAGCGAAAAGGCGTTGCAAATCAATTACACATACGACGATATAAGAAAGTGGTTAGACCATTTCCGCACGTTGGACTATACCAAGACGAAAAACCGCAAGGCGTTGATTGACACGTTTATTTATCGGGTGGTATTGTATGACGATAAAATGAAAGTGCTGTTTAATCTGAAAGGCGGTCAGAAAAACGAACTACTACTGAACTTGATTTTCCCCGATTACCCAGACGGAAACGGCGGCGAGGACGAAAACGGCGCAAAAGAAAAAGAAACCGAAAACTCGGTTTCTCAATCTGGGTGTTCGTATACCCCTGTTATGGTGCGGACGAAGGGACTTGAACCCCCATGGTCTCCCACAGGAACCTGAAACCTGCGCGTCTGCCAATTTCGCCACGTCCGCATAAACAAAATATATTATACGGCAAGTCGGGAAATTAGTCAAGCAAAAAATACAAAAAAGTAGAGAAAAGTTCGGCTGATGCTGCCGAACTTTTACGAAATTATACAAATTTGAAAGGGGTCGTTTGATAGACAAAATTCAGCCAGTTATTATAAAACAAATTTGCAGTAGACGACCAATTCATATTAATTGTTTCTTTTTGTTTACCCGCAAAATAACAGAATGGTACTTCAATGGGCAGACCTTTCGCAATATCCCGTTCGTATTCTTTTTTTAGGGTATCCCTGTCGTATTCCATATGCCCGAGTATAAAAATCTGGCTGTGATCTTCGTTACAGACGATAGGGGCGCCCGCGCGGTGGGAGGTCGCTAAAATTTTCAAACGGCCGTTCTGCCTGATGTCCCGTTCGCGGACGGCGGAATGACGGGAATGACACATATGAAACTCGTCGGAGATTCCGCGCATGAGCGGATCGGGCGTGTCGAAATGGATTTTTTTATGGGCGAATACGCCGAATAATTTTCGTGAAAGGGGGTATTTTTCGATGCCATAAAAATGATGCAATGCAGCCATAGCGCCCCAACAAATGAAAATAGTTGAGGTTACGTTCGTTTTGGTAAAATCAAAAAGCCGTGTGAGTTCTTCCCAATAAGCAACGTCGGAAAAATTCAGATCTTCGACGGGCGCGCCCGTTACGATCATTCCGTCGAAGTGCTTGTTTTTAACCTGTTCGAAGGGCTGATAAAAGCGATCGAGATAGGATGCTTCCGTATTTTTGGAGCGGTAGCTTTCCGTATGGATGAGCGTAATATTGACTTGCAGGGGCGAATTGGAAAGAAGGCGCATGAACTGCGTTTCCGTTTCGATTTTGGTAGGCATTAAGTTGAGCAGCGCAATTTCAATCGGGCGGATATCCTGCGTGCCGGCGCGTTCTTTATCCATTACGACGATTCTTTCGGCGTTCAAAACGGAGTAGGCGGGAATATTTCTATCTATGACGATAGGCATAGGATTTCTCCTTTGGTATAAATCAAACGGCTTTGAATGCTCCGTCCAAATCGGCGATGATGTCTTCGGGGTTTTCTATCCCGACAGAAAGCCTGACGAGATTTTTAGAGATGCCTGCGGCTTTTAATTCTTCTTCGGAGAGCTGGCGGTGCGTGGTTGAGGCTGGATGAAGGATACAGCTTCTCACGTCGGCGACGTGCGTCTCCTGTGTGATGAGGCGTAAATGCTCCATGAAATGCGCGCATGTTTCC
>CAJUJO010000008.1:3000-53816 GCA_910586675.1 uncultured Christensenellaceae bacterium
TACCGAAGCTCATCATGCCGCCCGTTCCTTCGGGAAGATATTTTCGTGCGGTTTCGTAATTTTGATCCGTTTTCAAGGAAGGGTGCTTGACCCATTCAACCTTCGGGTGTTTGCTCAGGTATTCCGCGACCAGTTTGGCGTTCGAGCAATGTTTTTGCATGCGAAGCGCGAGCGTGTCGCTGCCGAGATAGGTTAAAAACGCATTCTGCGGACTCATGATAGCGCCCGTATCGCGCATCATCTGCGCGCGGCATTTGGTTCCGAACGCTACGGGGAGATCTGCATAGACGAGTCCGTGATAGCTTTCGTCGGGTTGGTTAAAGCCGGGATATCGGGGATTGCCTTTGAAGGAGAAATTGCCGCCGTCTACGATCATGCCGCCGAGTGCCGCCGCGTGTCCATCCATATATTTCGTGGTGGAATGAATGACGATGTTGACGCCGTATTCGACGGGACGGCACAATACGGGAGTGGCGAGCGTATTGTCTACGACAAATAAAATTCCGTGTTTTTTGCAAATAGCCGCGATTTTATCGAAATCGAGAACGGTAATTGCGGGATTGGCAACCGTTTCCGCAAATACGATTTTGGTGTTTTCGTCGATGAGCGTTTCGATTTCTTCGGCGGGCGCGTTTGCATGGAAGAATCTGCTGTCGATTCCGAATTTGGGAAGGGTAGTGGAAAAAAGGTTGAACGTTCCGCCGTAAATTTCGCTTGCGGTAACGATATTGTCGCCCGCGCCGCAGACGGTCATGACCGTGAGGAGAACGGCAGACATCCCCGAGGCGCAGCCTAATCCGTAAACGCCTCCTTCGAGTGCGGAGACCTTTTTTTCAAGTGCTTCCACGGTAGGATTCGCCAGACGGGAATAAAAAAAGCCGTCTGTTTTCAGGTCGAAGAGATCCGCCATCTTCTGCGTATCGCCGTAATAAAAGGTCGTGCTCTGGCAAATCTGCGGAATGCGGCTTTCGCCCGTCTGAGGGCGGTAGCCGGCTTGAACGCATAGCGTGTCCTGTTTGTAACTCATATTAGATACCTCATATAATTATTTGAAGAGTTCTTTTACCGCCCGATCAGTCGCGCGCTTTACGTCGCGTTCGGCAATGGAGCGCTTTTTATCGTAGGTATGTTTTCCCTTACAAAGGGCGATTTCCATTTTAACGAGCGCGTCTTTGAAATAAAGTTTTAAGGGGACGAGAGTATAGCCCTTTTCATTGACCCGTCCGACGATCTTGGCAATTTCCCGTTTATGCAAGAGAAGCTTCCGCTCTTTGCGGGAATCGCGCGTAGAAAATGCTCCGCTCCGCTCGTAAAGGGCGATGTGCATGTTTTTCAGGAAAATTTCTCCACGCCGCAGCTCGCAGAAGCTTTCCCCGAGGGAGGCTTTCCCCAAGCGGAGCGATTTTACCTCGCTCCCTTCGAGGACGAGTCCCGCCTCGAATTTTTCCTCTATGAAATATTCGAAAGAAGCAGATTTATTGACCGCAATGATTTTCATAATGTTATTATAACATAATTTCGTTCATAAAAAAAGCGTTTAAGGCAGTTTCTTTATTAAGAAAAAGTGCGTTCTGCGCATACCCCAATCGACGGCGGCGACGCGTATGCGTATCGTTTCGCCGAGGCGGAAGGAATTCTTCGTTCCGCGGAGCAGATAGCGCTCTTCCACGAAATCATAATAATCTTCGGGAAGCGTTTCGAGGGGGATAAATCCTTCTATCGTGTTCGCAAGTTCCGCGAATAATCCGAAAGAGGTAACGCCCGAAATGACAGCCTCGTATTCCTCTCCGATTTTGTCTTGCATATAAGCGACGGTATACAGCGCGTCCACGTCGCGTTCTGCTTCCGTCGCGTTTTTTTCGCATTCGGAAGACTGAACCGCAGCTTCGCCGACAAACGCTTTGTATTTGCTTTTCGTCCGTTCGGGGTCGGTTAGACTTTCCTTGATTATGCGGTGAATGCAAAGATCGGGATAGCGGCGGATAGGGGAAGTAAAGTGGCAGTAATAGTCGGAAGCCAATCCAAAATGTCCTTCGTTTTCGGGCGAATATTTCGCTTTCATCATGGAACGCAGCATAACGCGGTTGACGATGGGATAGATCGGATTTTTTATCAGACTTTCAAGCAGCTTCCGATAATCGTTCGGGCTCACTTTTGCGGGATTGAATTTTACTTCGATTCCCGCTTCCGATAAGAATTCGGCAAACCCGCGCGCCTTTTCTTCGTTCGGACGTTCGTGAATACGGTAAACGAAGGGCATTCCGCGTTCAGTCATCAGCTCGGCGACGCTCTCGTTTGCGAGCACCATAAATTGCTCGATCATTTCGTGTGAAATCGTCCGTTCGTAATCGGGAATCAGTATTTTACCTTCGCGGTAAATGATTTTCGCTTCCTTGATGTCCATTGCAACGCCGCCGCGGGAAGCCCGTGCGTTTTTCAGGATCTTTGTGAGCTCCGCGGCGAGTTTTATCGTTTCTGTAAGATCGGGATAGCGCGTGCACGCCGTTTTATCTCCCTCGTAGAGTTGGGTTACGTCGGTATACGTCATGCGGTGGCGGGAGCGGATAACGGAGGGGGCGACGCGCTTTTCAAGAACCTTCCCGTTTCCGTCCACGGTCATGAAGCAGGAGAGCGTAAGGCGGTCTACGCCTTCGTTTAGCGAACAGATATTATTGGAGAGCGCTTTCGGGAGCATGGGCAGAACGCGGTCGGGAAAGTATACGCTCGTGCCGCGTTTGAAGGCTTCTTTGTCAATAACGCTTCCTCGCGCGACGTAGTGGGATACGTCGGCGATATGCACGCCGAGAAAATATTTTCCGTTTTTCTTTTCGACGGAAATTGCGTCGTCAATGTCCCGCGTGTCCTCGCCGTCGACGGTAATGATCAGCTTGCCGCGCAAATCTTCGCGGTAAGTCAGGTCTTTGTCGGTAATCGGGCGGGAGGCTTGTTCTTCCGCTTTTTCCGTAACTTCGGCGGAAAACTCTTCACGCAATTTATGGGCGCGAATCAATGCGAGCTCTTCTGTGAAGAAATCTCCGTCTTTCCCGAGCGATTCTATAATTTCGCCCGAAGGGGCGCGTCCGTTCGGAAAGGAGGTGATTTTTGCCACGGCTTTCTCGCCGTCGGAACAGTTGTTGTTTTTGCCTGCGGGAATAAAGATATCCGAGGAATATTTGCGTTCGTCGGGGTGCAGATATCCCGCCTTTCCTTCGCGGCGGTAAGTGCCCACAATTTCTTTATAGCCCCTGTTGAGCACGGCGAGAATTTCACCTTCGTCTCCCGAACGTCCGCCTTTGACTGAGATTGCCAGTACGTCGTCGCCGTGCAAGGCGCCGTTTAAGGCGCGATGGGGGATAAAGAGGTCTTCCTGCGTTCCGTCCGAAGGGACGAAGAAACCGAAGCCGCGTTCGTTTCCCGAAAGCCTGCCGCGGCGCGCGCCGAACTGTTCCGCCGTTCCGTACCGGTAACGGGAGTCGCGCAGGAGTTCTCCTTCTCGCACGAGTGCGGTCAGAATTTCGCGTAAGCCGAGTGCTTCTTTTTTTCCAAGGCGCAGTTTTTTTGCGATTTGTTCGTCGGTTAAAAGTGCAAAAGAACCGTCTTTTATTTTTTCGAGGATAGATTGTTTGGCGTTCAAAATAACTCCTTATAAATACCGCAAAAAACGGGCAGCCCGTTGCGAGCCGCCCGTTTTCGAAGTAGCAAGTTAAGACCAGATAGCATCAATTTGCAGAATAAAGAACACAATAGCGAAAACCGCCAAAACCGCAAGACAGATCATAGTCCACTTTTTTAAGACGGCTTCCGTCGACTTTCCCTTGTTCTTTCCGAAAAACGTTTCGCTCGAACCGCCCAAGGCATCGATTCCCTGAGAATTTCCCGGCTGCATGAAGACGAGAATAATTGCGGCTACGGCGGCAACTAACATGGCAATGACAAAAACAATGCTTACCGTGCGGTAAGTCGCGTAAGTCGCAGCGTCCTTAGCGGGCGCAAGAATGTTTGCAATCATCGAAATTACGTTCATAACGGTATTTCCTTTTAACTATTTACAAAATACAGATGGAAGTATACCATATTCGGAAAAAAATAACAAGTTTTTTTATGCGGTTTTTTACAAATATTATAAAATTCCCTCCCGTCGAGGGGAGGGATTGACAATTTTAATTAACCCTTTGTGTCTCGGAAAATTTTTAGCGCTTCGGGAGAAATAGATACGATGCAGCAATTTCCGTTTACAAGGTCGGATTTCTGCAAATCTTTAATGATTCCCTTTAAGGTTTCGCTCTTGTTGATTTGCTCTTCCATATCTTTGGTGGAATTGAACTCAAAAATAAGCGCGTGGCTTGCCGTTTTGGATGCGAAGTGAACGTGGCAAACGTTTGCGCCCTGTTCGTCGAGATATTTTTCAATGTCTTCGTTCGACGCGTCGGTAACGGTGTAGCCCTCTTTCTCAAACGCGCTTTTGATAGAACCGTACGAACTGCATCCGCAGAGGGCGAGTGCCAACGTAACGACCAGTAGCATGCAGGTCAACAGTAAACTTCTCTTTTTCATATTTTATCTCCTTGCGATTGATATGCTTTATTATATGATACAAAATTATCATTGTCAAGTGGATAACAAAAATTTTATTTGAAATAATTATAAAAGGACTTTTCTTCCGTGCGCCGTCCGTTGACATTTTTGCGGGTATGCTCTATAATATAAAAGTATGGACAACCTCATTCTTATCGGAATGCCTTCATCGGGGAAGAGCACGGCGGGCGTTCTTCTCGCAAAAAAAATCGGTTACGGATTTATCGACTGCGACCTTATTATTCAAGGACAGGAAAAGGCGCTCCTTTCCGAAATCATCGAAGAAAAGGGAATGGATGCATTTATTGAAATCGAGGAACGCATTAACGCGGGTTTATTCGCCAAGAGGTGCGTAATTTCCACGGGAGGGAGCGTCGTTTACGGCGCGCGCGCCATGGAACATTTGAAAGAGATCGGAAAGGTGATATATCTTCATTTAAGCGCGGGCGAAGTCGAAAAGCGCATTCCGAATTTATCGAAGCGCGGCGTCGTTATGCGCGGAAATATTTCCGATATCCGCGCGCTTTATGCCGAACGCGCGCCATTGTACGAAAAGTATGCCGATTGCACCGTCGACTGCGACGGACAGAGCATAGAGGAAACGGTTTGTGCGATTGCGCGCGCCGCAGGGTTTTCCTTATGAGAATTTGCGTGTACGGCGCGGGCGCGATGGGGACGGTTCTCGGCGCTTTGCTTACGGAGGGCGGCATATCCTGCGACCTCGTTACAAGAAACGAAGAACACGTTGCGGCGCTGCGCGAAAAGGGCGCTATTCTCTGCGGAAGCGCGGAGGCGAGCGTTCCCGTGTGTGCGTTAACGCCCCGGGAAATGTCGGGGAAATACGATTTTGTATTTCTTGCGACGAAACAGAGGGAGAACCGAAAGACGGCGGAATACATATTGCGATTTTTGAAGGCGGACGGCGCGCTTATTACCGTTCAGAACGGTTTGCCGGAAGCTGAGCTTGCCGAAATTCTCGGAAAAGACCGCGTATACGGTGCCGCGCTCTCCTGGGGAGCGGAAACGGAAGGGGCGGGGCGCGTGCGCGTTACGTCCCAAGGCGGGTTTCGAATCATGCTCGGCGCGTACGGCGCGGGGGAACGCCTTTCGGAACTTGCCGGTTTATTCGGCGCTCGTTTTTCCGTTCAAACGGGAAATCTTTCGGAAATTCGTTACGCGAAGCTTGCAGTGAACGCCGCGTTTTCCACGCTTTCGGCGATTTCGGGATTGACGTTCGGGGAAATTTCCGTAAAATACAAGAAATATACGCTTGCTATCTTGCGGGAAACGCTCGCCGTTGCTGCGGCTGCGGGGTGCAACTGCTTGCCGCTCAACGGGCACAACTTATTCAAGGTATTCAATCAACCGTTTGCGAGGCTGATTTTGCCGCGGGCGATGAAGCAGTATGCTTCTACCCGATCGGGCATGCTGAAAGATATTCTCGCGGGGCGCAGGTGCGACGTGGATTTCGTCGCGGGCGTCGTCGTACAGGCGGCGAATCGTTTCGGCGTTTCCGTCCCTTATACGGCGCGTGCGGTCGAACTCGTGCACGAAGTGGAAAACGGACTTGCCGAGCTTTCGCCCGAAACGCTGGCATTGCTCGATTGCCGTTGATTAAGAATAATTTTTTTCGGAGGAAGTTATGGATTATGCGAAATTGGCGGAACGGCTTTTGCCCGGCGATTACTTTCCGCCCGAACATTACGAAAAAATTTATCCGCCGCGCGCGCTTCCCTCAGGTGCGGAAGTAACGCGGCTTGCGCCTTCGCCGACGGGTTTTATTCATCTCGGGAATCTGTTCGTTGCAATCGCTAACGAGCGCGTCGCGCATCGCAGCGGCGGCATTCTGTATCTCCGCATCGAGGACACGGACGAGAAGCGCAAGGTGGACGGAGCTGTCGAGGCGGTCAAAAACGCGCTCCGTTACTTTGATATTAAGTTTGACGAGGGCGCGGAAATAGAAGGAGCGAAAAACGCCTATGCGCCCTATTATCAGCGCCAACGCGCGGAGATTTACCGCTCGTTTGTCAAACGGCTGATTGCGTGCGGCAGGGCGTATCCCTGTTTCTGCACGGAAGAGGAGCTTTCTGCGCTCCGCGAAAAACAGACCGCCGAAAAGAAAATTACCGGCTATTACGGCGAATTTGCCGCATGCCGCAACCTTTCGGAAGAGGATATATATCGCATGCTCGACGAAGGAAAACCTTACGTCATACGTTTACGCTCTTTGGGAAACCCCGAAAATAAAATTGCCTTTCACGATGAAATCAAGGGCGATATTACGGTAACCGAAAACGATCAAGACGTCGTGATTCTGAAGAGCGACGGTATTCCGACCTATCACTTCGCTCACGCGATCGACGATCATTTTATGCGCACCACGCTCGTGATTCGCGGCGAGGAGTGGCTTGCTTCTCTTCCCATTCACATTGAATTGTTCGATGCGCTCGGTTTCAAGCGCCCGCGTTACGGGCATAACTGTTCCCTCATGAAGCAGGACGGCGAAACGCGGAGAAAACTGAGCAAGCGGAAAGATCCGGAGCTTTCCTTGGAATTTTATCGCAGGGAAGGGTATTTTGCCCGCGCTGTAAAAGTTTATATGCTTACGCTGCTCAATTCCAATTTCGAGGAATGGTATTTGAAGAATTCCGATGCCCCGCTTGAAGAGTTCAAATTTACGGTCGGAAAAATGGGAAAGAGCGGTGCGCTCTTTGATTTAGACAAGCTCAACGACATTTCCAAAAACGAGCTTGCGCGGCTCTCTGCCGAAGCGATGTACGATTTTCTTTCTTCCTGGGCGCGGGAGTACGGCACGGAAATGCAGAAAAGCTACTTTGACGATAAGGCTTATATGCTGAAAGTGCTCGAGCTCTGTATGGGAACGGCGGGCAAGAAGCGCAGAAAGGATTTTACGACGGCAAAGCAGGGCGTGGAATTGATTTCTTACTTCTTCGGTGTGAGTGTCCGCGCGGACGATTATCGCGTGGACGGAGTTACGAAGAAGCGGATTTTAGAGGAATATTCCCGCACGTTTGATTATTCGGACGACGCGTCCGCTTGGTTTGCAAAGGTGAAAGAGGTTGCGGCGAAACTCGGCTTTGCCGCCGACATGAAGGAGTATAAGGCAAACCCCGAAGCCTATCAGGGCAACGTTGCCGACGTCGCGGAAGTGCTCCGCATTGCAATTACGGGAAGAGCAAATACGCCCGATTTATGGACGATCATCCATATTCTCGGGGAAGAGAAATGCCGCGCGAGAGTAGAGCGCGCGCTTGCGGAGGAAGTATGAGCAGAGCCGATCTAATTTTCATCGAAAACTGTAAAGATATAATAGATAACGGTGTGTGGGATACCGAATTGGACGTTCGTCCGCGCTGGGAGGACGGAAAACCCGCGCATACGGTCAAAAAATTCGGCATCGTAAACCGCTACAATTTACAGGAGGAATTTCCCGCGCAGACCATTCGCCGTCTTGCGTTCAAGTCGTGCGTCGACGAAATTTTGTGGATTTGGCAGAAAAAGAGCAATAATATTCACGATTTGAAGTCTCATATCTGGGATAGCTGGGCGGACGAAACAGGTTCGATCGGCAAGGCGTACGGCTATCAGCTTGCGCAGAAGGCGGTTTATAAAGAAGGAGAGTTTGATCAGGTAGACCGCGTGCTATACGATTTGAAGCACAATCCCGCATCCCGCCGTATCATGACCAATTTATATAATTTTCAGGATTTGCACGAAATGCACCTTTATCCGTGCGCGTATTCAATGACGTTCAATGTTTCGGGCGATACGCTCAACGGGATTTTGAATCAGCGCTCCAATGATATGCTCACGGCAAATAACTGGAACGTCGCGCAATATGCCGTTCTTCTCATGATGTTCGCGCAGGTAAGCGGATTAAAGGCGGGGGAGCTTGTTCACGTCATCGCGGATGCGCACCTGTATGATAGGCACATTCCCATTGTGCGGGAAATTATTGCCAACGAGCCGAAGAAAGCGCCGCGCCTCGTGATGGATACTTCGATTAAAAACTTTTACGATTTTACGGCGGACAGCTTCCGTTTGGAAGATTACGAATATACGCCGCTTGAAACTAAAATACCGGTGGCGATATGAGAGCAATATTTCACTGCGATAAAAAATGGGGCATCGGGCGGGGGAACGACCTCATGTTCACCCTTCCTGCGGATATGAAGTTCTTCCGCGAAACGACCAAGGGAAAGGTCGTCGTCATGGGGCGGAATACGTTGTTATCCTTTCCGAACGGCAAGCCGCTCAAAAACCGCGTCAACGTCGTTTTATCGCCCGAGGATATGGGCGAAGGCGTCGTAACCGTTCATGATTTGGACGAACTCTTTTCGGAATTGAGGAAATATCCCGACGAAGACATTTTCGTCATCGGCGGCGCGAGCGTATATAAAACGCTGATTCCGTACTGTTCGCAGGTGCTCGTTACAAAGGTGGCGGCTGACGGAAATGCCGAAACTTTCGTTCCCGATCTCGACGCCGATCCCGATTTCACTTTGACGGAGGAGGGAGATCCGATCGACGACAACGGTTACTCCATCCGTTTTTGCACATACGACAACCAAAACGTTTTGTCTTACGGAAAATAACAAGCGCGCCCGCGGTAAATTTTTTATCGGGCGCATGTTTTTTGTTGTAAAAATTTCCGAAAAGTATTACAATAAACGGGTGAATTTGAAAACATTTTGATACAGAGGTATTTTTGTGATAAGAGAAGATTTACGGAACATCGCCATCATCGCGCACGTCGACCACGGCAAGACGACGCTCGTCGACCAGATGCTTAAACAGGGCGGAACTTTCCGCGACAATCAGGTCGTAGAGGAGCGGGTTATGGACAGCGGCGCTTTGGAGCGGGAGCGCGGTATCACCATTCTCGCAAAAAACACGTCCATTCATTACAACGGGGTGAAAATCAATATCGTCGATACGCCGGGGCACGCCGATTTCTCGGGCGAGGTGGAGCGCGTATTGAAGATGGTTTCGGGCGTGCTGATCCTCGTCGACGCGGCGGAAGGACCTATGCCGCAGACGCGCTTTGTTACGCAGAAGGCGCTGGAAATGGGGCATAAGCTCATTATCGTCGTCAATAAAGTAGACAGGGCGGATGCGCGCATCAAAGAAGTAATCGACGAGGTGTTGGAACTGTTGATGGATCTGAACGCTTCCGACGACCAGCTGGAAAGTCCGTTCGTGTTCTGTTCGGGCAGAGCGGGGACGGCGTCGCTTGATCCCGACATTGCGGGAACCGATTTAACGCCGCTCTTTGAAACGGTGCTTAACCACTTCCCGCCTATCGAGGCCGACGAAAAGGGAGGTTTGCAGATTCTCGTATCTTCCATTGATTATAACGATTACGTCGGCAGAATCGGGATAGGGCGCATCGAGCGCGGCATTGCCGTTCCCAACAGCGATGTTACCGTATGCAATTTCAACCATGCAAACGTGAAAACGCGCGGTAAGCTAGTCAATCTTTATGAAATCGAGGGACTGAACCGCGTTCCGTGCGAGCGGGCGCAGGCGGGCGATATTGTATGTTTTTCCGGTTTGGAGAACATCAATATCGGAGATACCGTGTGTGTATCCGACTGCGTCGAGCCGGTTCCGTTCGTGAAAATTTCCGACCCCACCGTGGAAATGATCTTTTCCGTTAACGATTCGCCGTTTGCGGGAAAGGAGGGAAAGTTCGTTACAACGCGGCACTTACGGGAACGCTTATACCGCGAGCTTTTGAAAGACGTTTCTCTCCGCGTGGAAGATACCGATTCCGCCGATTCCTTCCGTGTAAGCGGCAGAGGCGAGATGCACCTTTCCATTCTCATCGAAACCATGCGCCGCGAGGGGTACGAATTTCAAGTCAGTTCCCCCAAAGTGTTGTATAAAGAGATAGACGGTACGCTGTACGAGCCCGTCGAGCGTTTGATTGTAGACGTGCCCGAGGATGGAACGGGTTCCGTATTCCAGAGCATGGGAGAGAGAAAAGGGGAGCTTTTGCATATGAGCGCAATCGGGTCGCGCATGCGTCTTGAATTTCTCGTTCCCGCCCGCGGTTTATTCGGATATAAGAGTCAGTTCTTGACCGATACCAAGGGCGAGGGAGTCATGAGTTCGGTTTTCTTCGAGTATCAACCGCATAAAGGTGAAATTTCCCGCAGAGAGAGCGGTTCGCTCGTCGCGTTCGAAACGGGAGAAGCCGTAACGTACGGTCTATTCAACGCGCAGGGCAGGGGTGTGCTCTTCATCGGCGCGGGCACTCCTGTTTACGAGGGAATGGTTGTCGGCTATTCGCCCAAAGAAGGGGATATTAACGTAAACGTTTGTAAAACGAAACACCTGACGAATACGCGTTCCTCTTCTTCCGATGACGCGCTTCGCTTGATTACTCCCAAAAAAATGAGTCTGGAAGAGGCGTTGGAATTTATCGCTGACGACGAATTGCTGGAAATCACGCCACTCAACGTCCGTGTGAGAAAACGTATTCTCGACGGCGAATTACGGGCAAAAGCGCGGGCAAAAGCTAAAATTTGAATAAATATTAGGTATTATGTCAGGCATAAAACAAAAAATCCCGCTTTAAGCGGGATTTTTTGTGCAATATTTACCGTTTCTTTTATGATATAAATATGAGTTGTATTATCGTCTAATGATACTCAGGCGTATCTGCGAAAAACAGAGAATAAACGCGATTTGACGGGCATAAAATATGGCATGCAGGAACAGAATAAAACCAATCAAAGCGTACTTACCATCGAACAGCAGAAACGGATCTCCATGACGGGAGTAGAGAGCGTAGACAGCTTTTCCGATACGGCAATCCGCCTTACCGTGTGCGGGAAAAAGGTTTTAATCGGCGGAACTCAGTTGAAAATTCTTTCTTTTTCCAAGGGAAGCGGCGCTTTTGCGGCGAGCGGGGAAATTATTTCAATAAAATACGGAGGAGCGAAAGGAAAATCGCTTTCCAAGTTATTCAAATGACGGACGGAAATCAGATATTTATTTTTATCGTGTGCGTATCCTGCGGAATCGTCGGCGGCGTCGTGTACGATTTCTTTTATTGCATCCGCTGTGCTTTCCGCTCGGTTTGGGTGCGGTTCGGCGCAGATTTTTGTTTTTTTCTTATTTTTTCCGCGCTCTTCCTGTTTGTTTCCCTTCTCTTCGGGTTGCCCGATTTCAGACTGTATATGTTTTTAGGGTGTATCGCCGGGCTGTTACTCTATTTGAAAAGTTTTCACCAAATCGTTGCTTTTTTTACGGGGAAGGTATATAATATAAGTATCGAAAGAAAAAAGCGCAAAAGGAAAAACGTATCGGATGCAGATGTCGGAAGAAAAATTCAAAAAAATCGTGGTCGGCGCGACGGTGGCGGGCGTTTTGCTCGCACTGTTTTTAGTCGTCATACTCGTCATTCAGTTCGTGCAGATGGGGACGAAAGCCGCGCGGCTTCAATGGGAAAACGAGGAAAAAACCCGTCTTGAAACGGAGCTGAAGGAACATGAAGGCGATTTGGAATATTACAGTTCCTATCAGGGTTTGCTTCGGCTCGCGTATCAATACGGATATATCTTTCCCGACGATGCGGAGTTTTCCAAATAAGCGATGAAAAGAGCGGTTATAGACGTAGGATCAAACTCCGTTCGCCTGATGATGTGGGCGGACGGAATAACTTTATATAAAAGGATAAGTACCACTCGGCTGGGTGAAGGGATCGCGTTTTCCCGTAGGTTAAAGGAAGATGCGATGAAGCGCTCTGCTTCGGCAGTTGAGGATTTTGTCCGAATTGCCGAGGGCGAGGGGGCGGATATTAATGTGTTTGCAACCGCTGCCGTCCGCTCTGCGGTAAACGGACCTGATTTTTGTAAGCGCGTGGAGCGAAAATGCGGACGGATTGTCGACGTCGTATCGGGCGAGGAGGAGGCGCTGCTTGGCTTATACGGCGCGCTCGGAACGGACGACGGCGGGATTATTGATGTCGGGGGAGCCAGCACGGAAGTGTGTTTCCGCGAAGGCGGAAGCGTGAAGTCTTCCCTCAGTCTAGACGTGGGCGCCGTTCGGTTGTTCGATTTGTGCGGTCAGGACAGGGACAAGCTCGAATGCGCGATCGCCGCTCAAACGGAGCGTCTGAACGTGAAGCCTGGGGCGGGAAAAGTTTATGCGATCGGGGGGACCGCCACGACGATAGCGGCGGTTATGCTCGGTATGCGGGAATACGATTCCGAAAGGATCCAAGGATATACCATTTCGCTTGAAGTGTTGCGGGTTTTTGCGGATGACGTGCTTTCACGTTCCGTGGAGGAGCGAAAAAAGTTAGACGGAATGGATGAAAGACGTGCGGACATTATTGCCGGCGGCGCGCTGCTGCTTGCCCGCGTCGTCGAAAAACTACATTTGACGGAAATAAGCGTGTCCGATAAAGATAATTTAGAAGGTTATCTTGCGCTTCGGGGGATGCAATGAGCGGAAGAGGAAAAAAGAAATTATATATTGCGCTGGAATTGATTTTCGGTATATCTTCTGCGGCGGCAACGGCTTATCTGTTCTACGCCGCGTTATTCTCCGTTTCGCGGAGCGGACAAGCTGTTCTTCCGTTTTTGATTGCGGCGATTGCCGCCGTCGTCTTTTATCTCGTTCTGTCCGTGAACGCCCTCGTGCACGAAGGGGGGCATCTTCTCTTCGGTTGGATTTCGGGAATGAAGTTTGCTTCGGTGCAGATTTCTTTTTTTCGGTTTTTTAAGCGGGGCGGAAAGCTGAAAATTGCATTTGTTGGAAGAAGAAATGCGGTAGGTTGCTGTGAAATGTATCCGAAACATCCCTCGCGCGTGCGCGGTCGCATGATTGCCTTTTCGCTCGGCGGCATCATATGCAATCTGATTTACGGCACGGTCTTTCTCGCGTTATTTTTCCTCTTACCGCATCATCCCGCTTTGTTGTTCTTTGAACTGTTTGCGCCCGTAAATCTTTACGAAGGACTTTCGGCGCTTTATCCGATTTCGTTGCCCGCAGGTAAAATGGACGGTGCCGTCGTGCGCGGGCTGGTAAAAAAACAGCCTTCGGAAGTCGTTGCGCTCCGCGTTCTCACGGCGCAGGGAATTTTGAATCGGGGCACTTTTTCCGATATTGACGAGGCGTTGTTGTTTGACGTTCCCGTCGTGCAGGAGGATGATGCCGCGTTTATCGCGCTGACGCAGCTCCGTTGGCAATATCTTTTTTTTGCCGGGAATGAAGAGGAGTCGATAAAGCAGCTTTTGCGTTTGGAGGAACTATATTGTTATCTTCCCCAAAATTCCCGCGCGGAAGCGGCCTGCGATCTCGCTTACGCATACGGCGTGCTGCTTTCCGACGCGGCGCGCGCCGAAAAGTATCTCGCCGACGCGGCAGACGCATTAGGTACGTGCGCGTATTACCGTGCCTTGGCGGCGTGCGGACAAACGGAATTGTGCCCCAAAGCGCTCGATTGCGCGGAAAAGGAAATCAACGGGATTTCGGAGCTGGAAAGAAAGTTAATTTCCCGCATTTCGGAAAAAAAGAAAAGCGTTCCGCCCGAAAGCGTAACGCAAAGTTGCGAATAAATAAAATCGATCAGTCGCCGAGTCCGAGTAGGTAATCGGCCGATACGTTAAAATAACGCGCCGTTTTTGCGATATTGGTCGCAGTAGGGTCGCTCTTATTCGTTTCCCAATAACAAATAATGCCGAGGCTTACTCCCAAATCTCTTGCTACCGTCGCTTGCGATAAGCCGCGTTCCTTTCTTAATTCCACCAACCGCTCGGAAAAAATTTTCATAATTATATTATATCCACGAACGGGGCGGAATGCAAGGGTTTCCGCACTGTAATTTTTTAACAAGTCATTTTCAATTTTTTTAACAATTTCGGAGAAAGGCATGATTCGTATTTTATTTGTTTGCCACGGTAATATTTGCCGCTCGCCCATGGCGGAAAGCGTTTGCGCCCATATGATAAGATTGCGGGGGCTGGAGGATAAAATCCAAGTGTCTTCCGCTGCGGCGCATACAGACGAAATCGGAAATCCTCCGCATCGCGGCACGCGGGAAAAGTTAGCGCAGGAGGGCATTCCGCTCGTGCCGCACAGGGCGCGGCTTATGAGGAAAGAGGACGGGGAAAATTACGACTATCTCATTGCAATGGACGAATATAACGTGCGGGATATGAAGCGCATCGTAGGTCGGGAATACGAGCAAAAAGTCCGTTTATTGCTTTCCTTTACCCGCTGTTCCCGCGCAATAGCCGATCCCTGGTATACGGGAAATTTTGACGAAACGTTCACTGACGTTACGGAAGGTTGTGCGGCGTTGCTCGATTATCTGAAGGAAAAATAGGGGGAACGATGGAAATTCCGTTGCGGGGAGTACCCTTCGGTTCGGTAAAGCTTACCGACGGTTATTGCGTAAACGCGCTTGAAAAGGAAACGGATTATCTTTTATCTCTGCGGGAAGAGCGACTGCTCGCGGGGTTCTTTGAAAATGCGGGGATTTTCTATCCGTTTGCGCGGTACGGCGGTTGGGAAAATTCGCTGATCGGCGGTCATACGTTGGGGCATTACTTGACGGCGATCTCTCAGGCATATGCAAATGCAGGCGTTTCGCGGGAGACAAAGGATATATTTTACCGCAAAGTGGAACGTATCGTTACTGCTTTGGCGGAATGCCAGAAGCGCTCCCGTGCGGGCGAAGGGTTTGTATGGGGCGCCGTTTGCTTAAATCCCGACAACGCCGCGTTTCAGTTCGATTGCGTAGAACAGGGCAAGACGAACATCTTGCGCGAGGCGTGGGTTCCTTGGTATACCATGCATAAACTGATTGCGGGATTGATCGACGCATATGAGCTTACAGGTCTCGAAAAGGCGAAGGAAGTCGTAAGCCGTCTCGGCGATTGGGTATACCGTCGCGTCGCGACGTGGGACGGGGATTTGAAGAAGAAGGTTCTCTCCGTGGAATACGGGGGAATGAACGATTGCTTGTACCGACTGTATTCGGTTACAGGGAAAGGCGGGCATCTTTTTGCCGCGCATATGTTTGACGAAGAGGAACTTTTTGAAACAATTCTGTCCGAAAGGGAAAATATTCTCGACGGAAAACATGCCAATACGACGATTCCGAAAATCATAGGCGAGCTTTACCGTTATTGGGTATTATCTCGGGAGGGAGGCGCGGACGGCGAAGCAGAACGCTGTTTGCGCGTTGCGGAAACGTTCTGGAAAACTGTTGTCGAGCGACATACCTATGCAACGGGCGGGAATTCCGAGTGGGAGCATTTCGGCAAAGATTATATTTTGGATGCGGAGCGCACCGTATATAACTGCGAAACGTGCAACGTTTATAATATGCTCAAGCTCTCGCGCATGTTATTTTGCGCGACGGGAGATAAAAAGTATACCGATTATTACGATAGAGCGTTTACAAATGCCATTCTTGCCTCTCAGAATCCCGAATCGGGCATGACGACCTATTTTCAGCCGATGGCGGGCGGATATTTCAAAACGTTTTCCGCGCTGTATTCTGATTTCTGGTGCTGTACGGGGAGCGGAATGGAGAATTTTACCAAGCTCGGCGACAGCGCCTATTATATGCGCGGCGACTCTGTTTTTGTGGAACAGTATCTTTCTTCCGTATTGGAGACGGATCGGATCAAATTGGTTGCAGAATGCGGCTTTCCTTTCCGTAAGTCGGCGGTATTCCGTCTTGAACGCGCCCAAAGCGGGATTGAGCTGAACTTCCGCGTTCCGGATTGGTGTGCGGGCAAGATAAGCGTGTCGAAAAACGGATCGGTTTGCGGCTATAAGGAAGGCGCGGGGCATATATCGGTTCGAGCGCGCGCGGGCGAAGAAATCGAAATCGAAATTCCCGTTGCCGTTCATCTTTCAAAATTGCCGGACGGCGACGCATACGCCTTTTGTTACGGCGGTGCCGTACTTTGCGCGGAATTGAACGGCGACGATAAGCAGACGCTCGTAACGGGGGTGGACGTAACGGTGCCGGCCTGTAAAATGATGGATTCTGAAAGCATCTATTTTTCCGATGTGTCCGACGTCGTTGCGCATCCGGAAAAATACCTCATCGAAAAAGGGGAAACCTTTACGCTTACAGGCGGAGACAGAAGTTATACATTCGGGCTGTATTATAAAAACTACCGCAAACGCTACGCGATTTATTTCCGACTGCGGGAGGGGGAGCGCGGCGAAGAAAGGATAAATCGTTTGCCGTTTGACGTTGTGCAAGCGGGATACGGTCAGTATGAAAGCGACGAACTCCACCAAATGAAGGAGGAAAAATCCTTCGGCGTTACTTCAAGCGGTACGTATCGTTATGCCGGCGCGGGTGGTTTCTTCTCTTATGATATGGCCGTCGATCCCGGGAAACGGAATATCCTTTCCATAGAAATTTCTTCCCGGGACGAAGGAAAACCTCTTACCGTTATCGTCGGACGGGAAATCGTGTTTTCCAAGCGGCTAATCGGCAATTTGGGCAGGGATTTTTATCGCGAAGAGATTTATCTTAATGGGGAATTATTGGCGCGAAATTGCAGAAAAAAACGGGTGAACGGTCACGATTATACTGTAATTCCCCTCCGCTTCGAAGGAACGAAAGATTGTGAAAGTGCGGGAATATATAATTTGATTGAAATTTTTTGCGATTGACAAATGAAGGAACAGGAGAATAAGCGGATGAGAACGCATGAATCGGAAGAAATGTATCTCGAAACTATTTTACTTTTAAGGGAAAAGCGGGCGATCGTTCGCTCGATCGACCTAGCGGAAGAGCTCGGTTATGCGAAGTCAAGCGTTTCGCGCGCGGTCAATTTGCTACTAAAAAAGGGGTATATTACCATCGACGGCGGGGGAGATATTGCGCTTACGCAAAGCGGGCATCAAAAAGCCGCGGGCATTTATGAACGGCATCTCGTCATTACAAAGGCGCTTATGACCGTCGGCGCGGATAAAAGTCTCGCCGAAGAGAATGCCTGCCGGATCGAGCATGTCATATCGAATGAAATGTTTGAATTGCTGAAAAAACGCTTTTCCGACTAAGATAAAAGGCGCACGGATTATTCCGTGCGCGCAGTGTTTATTTGGTTAATGTGTTGAGAATATCGAAGTAATTTTCAAATGTTTTTTTACAGCACAGAGGGTTTTTAATCGTTACCTTCCCCGTTTTCAGAGCAACAAGGGCAAACGCCATTGCCACGCGGTGATCGCCGTAGCTGTTTACCGTACCCGTCCGAATCGTCGCGGGAGTAATATAGATATCGTCGCCGTCGGAATGTGCGGCAACGCCGAGCGCGTTCAGGTTTTCACATATCGCTTTGATGCGGTCGCACTCCTGCAGGCGGATGTGTTTTACGTTTCGTAAAACGGAAGGGGAAGAAGCGAAGGGGGCGAGCGCTGCGGCGGTAAGCGTTTGGTCGGAAAAATCTCGCATATCGGCGTCAAATCCGTTAAATTGTTTTATAGCTCGTCCGTCGGCGAGCAAACCTTCCGCAGAATCGGTAAATTTTACGCCTTTTTCTTCCAGCAGGCGCAAAAATTTCATATCGCCTTGCGTTGAATTTATATGTACGTCACGGACGAGAATGCGCGCGGAACAAAGCAGCGCAAGCGCGTAAAAATAGCAAGCGCCCGAAACGTCAGGCTCGATCGTATATTCCCTCGGCGGCGCCGTTTGCGGAAATACGGTAATCTCGCTTCCCTTTCTCGAATAGGGGATATTGAATGATTCGAGCATATTAAGGGTAACGTTAATGTAACTTCCCGTAGTTCTTCCGCCTGTCAGGCGCAGCGTAAAGGGAGATTTTTTTACGCTTGCGGCGAGAAGAATTCCGCTTGCGTATTGTGTGCTGATATCGGTATTAATGGTAAGGCTGTCAACGCTGATTCCGTTCGATTTCATTCGGAAGGGGAATCGGTATTTTTCTCTATCGAATGTTAGTTCTATGCCGCAATTCTCCAATACGGAAAGTACTTCCATCGGGCGTTTTTGCATTTGTTTGGAGGAGGTGAAAGTGTAATTTCCGCCGCAGAATGCAAGCGCAACGGTGAGGAAGCGCGCCGCCGTTCCCGCGCTCTTTACATCGAGGACAGCCGTTTTGACAGGAATATCGCCGCCGCATCCGTAAACCTTTATATCGTCGTTTTCCGGTTCCGTGCGGATTCCGAGCGCGTCCAAGCAGCCGAGCATCGCGCGGGTATCTTCGGCGAGGGGACCGCAATGAAGTTTTACCGTTCCGTTGGAAAGGGCGGCAAGAATAAGAGCGCGGTTGAGTATGCTTTTAGAAGCGGGAACGCGCACTTTCAAGATTTCGTCGGTCGGGCGAAAGGGTGGTAATAAAACGGAGTCCATATATATAAGTATAGTAGTTCGGGAAAAAAAGTCAAGGACTTGGGCTTCTTACGGAAAAAGGATCGCAAAAATTTATAATGTTATTGCATTGCAGTTGTTTTTCTTGAAATTATAAATTGAAAATGGTATAATTAAATAAGTTATGCAAGAATTCGGAATGAAAATTGTTGTCTTGCGCGCGAAACGGAAAACGATGTGTTTAAGTGTGGATAAAGACGGCAACGCGCTTGTCCGTGTCCCGTATGGCGTTGGGGAAGAAGAGATATTTTCTTTCGTCAAAAAACATGAACGGTGGTTGGAACGCCGATTGGCGGAAAGAAAAGCAGTTCCCGAGCTGAATTATAGGGACGGAGATGTTATAACGTTGTTCGGAATGCAATATTTGGTTTCAAGCGGGCGCGCTTGTATTGGAGAAGGCGTAATATTTTTGCCTAAGGACAATCGTGAAAAAGCGTTAGTCCGCTTACTGAAAAAGTTAACTTTAACCGAAATGTCGCGTATAACGGAAAAAATAGCCGCCGATTTCGGGCTTTCTTATGCGAAGCTCCGCGTGTCCGCCGCGCGCGGGCGATGGGGTTCCTGTAATAAATATATGGTTATAGCATATTCCTTCCGCATCGCGTTTCTTCCTTTTGCGCTGTGCGAATACGTTGCCGTGCACGAACTGTGCCATACCCGTTACTTTAATCATGGCGCGCTGTTCTGGCGGGAAGTGGAACGCATCCTACCCGATTGGCGCACGCGGCGGAAGCAGTTAAGGGCATGCGGCAGGGTTATGAATTATTTATAATTGCTATATTAGATAGTACTTTGCCAGACATAATTGATTAAAATTTACGAAAAATGGGTGAAAACATGAAAATCGTCGTATACGGACTGGGTATTATCGGGGCTTCGCTTAGCGCTTCGCTGCGCGCGGCGGGGCATACCGTTTACGGAAAAAACAGAAGTCGAGAAGCGGTGAAGTATGCGCTTTCGCACGGGATAATTGACGACGAGGCGGAAAATTATGAAAACGCGGAAGTCGTTTTTCTTGCGTTGCCACCCGATGCGACGATGCGTGAATTGGACGAAGGGGATTTTCCGCGCGGTGTTATCGTCGCCGACGTATGCGGCGTAAAGCGCGCTCTCGAAGATGCCGTTTACGCAAAGCCGCGCGCCTATCGTTACGTGGGAACGCATCCCATGGCAGGTAAGGAAACGAGCGGGATTCAATCGGCGAGCGCATCGCTCTTTTTGGGTGCGAACCTTATCCTCACCGCTTGCGGAGGGACGGATCCAAAGGCGCTTGAAACGGTGCGTTGTCTCGGGAAGGAAATCGGGTTCGGTAGGATAACGGTTTGTTCGGCGGAAGAACACGACAAGAAGATCGCGCTCACCTCTCAGCTTGCGCATATCGTTGCGAATGCCTATGCGAAGAGTCCGGAGACGTCAGGCTGCGCTTCCTTTACGGGCGGGAGCTACCAGGATATGACGCGCGTGGCGGGGGTGGACGAAAATTTGTGGACAGAGCTGTATTTTTATAACCGCGCATCGTTGCTCGAAGAGACGGAACGATTGATTACCCGCTTGTGCGAATACCGTGATGCGTTGCGCGCAGGAGATTGCGGGCGAATGAAGGAACTCTTGCATGAAGGAAGAATTGCGCGCGAGGAATATTTTTCCGAGAAATAAAGTATAATCGTCTAAAATCGCATGATTTCTATTTACAAAACATATTTTTTGTTTTATAATAATAATGATGGACGCTTGCAGTGTGGAAATTGTTACGCGCTCCGAAGGCGCCGTTTCCTGTTTTTCGGCGAGGGGAAAAGTCGAGCGAGCGAACGGTTGTTTTCTGGTATCTTATATTCAGGATGGCGACGCGGTTGCGCTTGACGCGCGCGAACGGTCGCTTTTGATGCAAAGGACGGGTGATTGCTCGCTCCGTGTGGAATTTCTTTTAGGGCGGCGCTCTGTCATGACGGTAAGCGGCGGTGCGTTACTCGGCGAAATTCCCGTTTTTACTTCCATTTATTCTTTTCGCCGTACGGAAGACGGTTTCTTTTGTCGATTGAATTACGAGTTGCTTTTTCCCGCAGATTCTCAGAAGTTTTTTTTGGAAATATCAGTTCAAATCATTTCGGAGGAAAAATGAAAATACGATATTTAGGTCATTCCTGTTTTGCTTTGACGGAAAGTACGGGAACGACCGTGGTAACCGATCCTTACGGGGACGTCGGGTTCCGATTGCCGGAGGTGAAGGCGGACGCGGTTACCGTCAGTCATTCGCATTACGATCATAACAACGTGAACGGCGTGAAGGGGAATCCCGTCGTTTTCGATAAAGAAGGGCAGTACGAGCTCGGCGGCGTGGATATTACCGCTGTGAAAAGCTATCACGACGATGAAAACGGCAATGCGCGTGGCGAAAATCTTATTTTCAAATTCCGTATGGACGGATTGGAAATATGCCATCTCGGCGATTTGGGGGAGGGATGCTCTTCTTCTCTCATCGAAATGCTGCTTCCCGTTCATGTTCTTTTGATTCCCGTCGGCGGAACTTATACCATTGATGCGGAAATGGCAAAGGAATATGTCGATCGGATCATGCCGTCCATCGTGATACCGATGCATTATAAAACAAAGGGGTTGGATATGGACATCGACAAGCCGGACGATTTCACGGAAATGTTTGAAAGTGAAGAAGTCGAAGAACTCGACGGCTGCGAGTTGGAGCTTTCCCGCGACGACGTCAACGAGGAAAGCACCAGGGTCGTGCTCATGGAACGGTATAAAAAATGAAAATACAGACTATGGAAGAGCGGTATCGGGAATATCTCGATACCCTTCCTTTAACTACCCTTCGGGTATTGGGGCGCCATAACGGTGTGCCGAACGCTTCGTCGGATAAAAAAACGGTGCTTGTGGATGGATTGATCGCACGCCTTACAGGTAAGTGTCAGCCCGTAAAAAAATCTAACCGCGGCGCTCCGCCCAAACAGGATTTCGTAGATCCTTCGGTTATCAGCCGTTTGAACGGAATTCGTTTGGAGTTTGATTCGGAAACGGAAAATTATTTTGAAGTGGCTTCGCCGGAGCGCATTGCAAGTATTTTCGATCAGCCCGTTTATACGGGAATTTTGGAAATCACGCAAAACGGTTACGGTTTTTTGCGCGCGAATAACTGTCAGCCTTCAAGCGGCGGCGACGTTTTTATTCCTTCGTCGGCAATTCATGAGTATCGTTTAAGAGAGGGGGATTTCGTCGCGTGCAACGTCGTAAAACCGCGCCAAAAAAACGATTCGCCCGCCGTCGGGGACTTGCTCAGCGTAAACGGAATGCCTCTCGGGCAATATGAAAACAGACCGCATTTCGACGAGCTTACGGCTTGTTATCCCAAGGAACGCATTGCACTTTCTTCGGGAGGAAGCGAGATTTCTCTTAGGATTCTCGATTTGTTTGCGCCAATCGGAAAGGGACAGCGAGCGTTGATTATTGCTCCGCCGAAAGCGGGGAAAACGACGCTCGTAAAGGAAATCGCACGGTCGGTTGCTTCCGCTTCGGATCTTTGCTTAATTATTCTGCTCGTGGACGAGCGCCCCGAAGAAGTAACGGATATTCGTTCCGCCGTCGAAGGTGCGGAAGTAATTTATTCTACGTTCGACGAAGAGGCGGAGCATCATATCCGCGCGGCGGAACTTACGATTGCTCATGCTAAGCGATTGGCGGAGAGCGGAAAGGACGTCGTTATTCTACTTGATTCGCTTACGAAACTTACCCGTGCTTACAATTACGTTACCAATACGGGGAAGATACTTTCTGGCGGACTGGACGCGGGGTGCTTTTCCGAACCGAAACGCTTTTTCGGTACGGCGCGGAATACGTTGGAAGCGGGGAGCGTTACCATTCTTGCCACTGCGCTCGTGGATACGGGAAGCCGTATGGACGACGTGATTTACGAGGAGTTCAAAGGAACGGGGAATTCGGATATTTTTCTCTCCCGCGAACTTGCGGAAAAAAGAATATTTCCCGCGATCGATATTCGCCGTTCCGGAACGCGTAGGGAAGAATTGTTGTTGACCGAAAAGGAGCGCGCGGCAGTGCATAGCCTGCGCGGGCGCGGAATTACCGATTGCGAAAATATTGCGGACATGATGAGAAAAACGACCGATAACGAACAGTTTATTGCAAAATTGAGTGAATGGCTCAAAGTTTATCGGAACAATTCGGAAAAATAAGGTAAAGAGGTCAAGTATGATTATCGGAATTGATTTGGGCGGGATGTCTGCAAAGGCTGCGGTCTTGAAAGACGGTGTTATATCGGAAAAAGCGCGTGTCGCAACGTCGGCTGCCGATACGCCCGAACAAACCGCGCGCGCTCTTGCCGAGCTTTGCAGGCAGGTTGCGGAAAAAGCGGGCGAATGTTTTGACGCCGTGGAGGCAATCGGGATCGGCTCTCCCGGCGTTATCGACAGCACTGAGGGTGTTGTCGTGAAATGGACAAATTTTTTTTGGGAAAATGTTCCGCTCGCTGAACTTGTCGCAAGTGAAACGGGAAAACGCGTGTTCGTAACCAACGACGCCAATGCCGCAGCGTTCGGGGAAGCAAAATTCGGTGCGGGTAAAAAATATCGGAACAGCGTTTTAATTACACTCGGAACGGGAGTCGGAAGCGGGATCGTTATCGACGGAAAATTATTCGAAGGATTTCGAAGCGCGGGTGCTGAGCTTGGACATACCGTAATTTATAAAGACGGAGAGCTATGTACTTGCGGAAGAAAAGGGTGCTTCGAGCGTTACGCCTCCGCAACCGCTTTGATCGCGCTTACGCGTAAGGCGATGCTTGCAGAGCCGAACAGTAAGATGTGGAGCATTGCGCATTCTGTTGATGAAGCGGACGGAAGGACGGCGTTCGACGGGATGCGCGCAGGAGACGAGAGCGCAAAGCGCGTTATTGCGGAATATGTCGCGGGGCTTGGGGAAGGTGTCGCAAACGTCGTGAATTTATTGCGCCCTCAAGCAATTATTTTGGGCGGAGGAATTTCGGCGGAGAAGGAAGCGCTTCTCGCTCCCTTGCGGGAGTATGTGAAACCCCGTATATTTGTTTCCGAAGAATATGTGCCGTTTGAAATTGTCTGCGCGGAGCTCGGCAACGACGCGGGACTTTACGGTGCGGCTCAATACGCGGCAGACCGCATGAAGTGAAATGGAAAGACCTCGCTGTTTGCGAGGTCATATTTTTATTCTTTTTTCGGTTTTATCTGAATGTAATATAATAGTCCGAAGATTACGACGCCGAAGAAGAAAATAATCGGAATCACAACGTAAGTAGCTAACGCAGAGGCGCTTGTAAAATCAATATTTACACCCAGCGCTACGATCAAAGTAAAAATAACCAATAGCGCGTAAATGACGATCGCGTTAATAATTACAGGACTTGATCTGCGCAGCGCGCGTTCTGCAAACCGATTGGCGAACGCTACGCCCGTAACAAGCAATAGAGCCAGACCTATCCCCCAAATAAAGAAAGGAAGGAAGAGGGGAATCGAAAACTTTGACTGTAAGGCAAGAACGATGCTGCCCTCCGCAAGACAAATAAAGAAAAGGACGATGGCGCTTAAAAAGAGCGCTTTTCCTTTATTTACGATACTGCCGCTTATTTCCGCGCTTTCTGCGGAATACGTTCCGCCTGCCGTGGAGATTTTGATGCCGTCCTGCGCGGCGCGCGCTTCCAAATCGTAAAAATCAATTCCGCCGAGAGCATGCGCTCTTTCGGGACGTGAAGAGTTTGTTTCCGAACCGTCCGTCTTGATTGCGCTATGATACAGTTTGTTGATTACGGTGCGGTATTCTTGTCCCGATTCCGTAAGTTGATTGACGGAGGAAAGTTCTTCTGTTTCCCGCATAACTTCTTCTGCAACGGGACGGGTGTAATAACTGTAATCGCCTTTGGTATCTTCCTGTGTTTCGGGCGGAGCATTTACAAGTTTGATATAATTTTCATGGATGAGCTGCCGTTCGCGGCGGCGGAACAGTTCGTCCTGTTCCTCGCGGATGCGCGCTTCCTGCTCCTCTAACTGACGGGCGTGCGTTTCCCGTTCGAGAGCAAGCTGCTCTTCCCGTTCTTTCAGAAGAGATTGATAGCGTTCCCGTTCCTCGGAAATTTCCTGCTCTCTTTTCAGGATTTCTTCCGCACGGAGTGCGCGTTCCTGCTGTAATTCCAATTCGCGTTCTTTTAACTGTTCGCCGTAATTTTCCTGTTCGGAAGCGGCTTCGCTGCGTGCGGACAGCTCGGCTTTTTGTGCTTCGAGATCTTCCCGTTCGGCGTGGAGCGCTTCCCTGCATTGAATAAGTTCGGCTTCCGTGCGCGCGCGTTCTTCTTCCCACGCAGTTTTTCGTTCTGCAAATTCTTCTTCCGCGCGGGCGCGTTCTAATTCGAGGGCGAGCCGTTTTTCCGTAAGCTCAGCTTCCTGCTCGGCGCCGTCTCCGAACGAGGGGGAGTAGCCGAAGCTATCTTCGCCGTTTTCGCTGCGGTTTGGTACGCGGGAAGTGCTGCTCTTTAATACGCGCATATTGACCACGGTCGGCGCGGGATTGTTGAAGTCGAAATCTTTATCGGAAATCAAACTGTCGATTACGGTACGGGAATATTCCCATTCCGCTTGATTTTGTTCGGAAATTTTTTTGCCTTCGTCAGTCAGGGAAAAGTACTTACGTCTTCCGCCGCCTACGGAGCCGCCCCAATAGGATGTAACGTAATTTTGTGCTTCCAACCGCTTTAACGCGCTGTAAAGAGAGGGCTGTTTCAGTGAATATTGTCCATGGCTCTTGTTTTCGATTTCGGCAATGATTTCATAACCGTATTTATCTCCGTCGTAAAGGGCGCGGAGAATAATGGTGTTAATATGTCCGCGGATCAAATCCGCGCTGATAGATTTTTCTTCCTGTTTTTCTTCCCGTTTTTCGTCGTTTGTTTCGTTGTCGGGAAGAGGATATTCTTCAGTCATTACGTTTCCTCCGTATAAATCTCCTATATTATACAGGATACGATAAATTTTGTCAATAGTCAAAGTATTATGTCTGGCATAAAAAACGGATTTTTTATCAAAAAACGGCATATGACAGGGTTATTTGTCATAATGAAAAAAGATGGGGATTATAGGAGCGACTTTTTTTATCGTAGGAACAAGCATCGGGGCGGGTTTTATATCGGGAGCCGAACTCGTCCGTTTTTTTCCGTGCGAGCGTTTTTTATTACCGATACTTATCTCCTCGGCGGCGTTTTGTGCGATGTGCGTCGTTTTTCTTTCTGCAGGGCGCAGATACGGCGGATATAAAGGGACGGTCAATGCTTTTTTTGGGAGGGCGGCACCTGCGGTAATTGCCTTAATTTGTTTTTCGGGATTTATTCCGTGCGCCGGAATGCTTGCGGGGCTTGATGCATTGCTGCCTGATTTGAAGCCGCTTGCGTCGATTATCGGACTTTTGATTGCCTGGGTGATTGCAAAAAATGGAGCTAAGGGAATATCGGTGATGAATTTTGTTCTCGTGCCCGCGCTGCTTTTTTTCGTATTTTTTTACGGGCGCGGCAGTCTTGAATTTTATTATCCGTTTCGCGCCGGATTTTACGGGATTGGCGGGGGAATATTATACGCGGGAATGAATGCTTTTCTTGCCGCACCTGTGCTCATGGAGGCGGGGAAAAGTATGAAGCGTGTCGTGCTGCCCTCAATTCTGGCTTCCGCTGTGATCGCCGCTTGCGCCGTATGTATTCTCGGAAAAATTTACCGCGAGGGTGCGGGGGCGATCGGTGCCGAAATGCCGTTTCTCTATGCCATGCGTGGTAATCGGATTTTTTATGCGGCGAGCGCGCTCGCCATCATGACCTCGCTTACGGCATCCGTATATCCGCTTTTTTCCGCCTGCAACGGAATCAGGGCGGGAAGGGCTGCAAAAAACGCCGCAAAGGCGGGAATGCTCTTTGCGGCGTTTGCGCTCTCCCGATTGGGGCTCGGGGGAATAGTTCGGTATTTTTATCCCGTGTTGGGTGCGTTCGGATTGTTTTTATCAGCTTTCGGAATTTTTCACGATTGCTTTTTCCAGAAGCACCACAAGAAAATACATTCCTGCGGCGAGCAAGCAGAGAATGCAAGTCGCGCTCATGACGAGGTCGAGCTTGAAAACCTGCCCGCCGTAAACGATAAGATATCCGAGCCCCGCTTTGGAAACGATGTATTCGCCCATAATAGAACCGATCCATGCCATGCCGACGTTAACTTTCAGCATAGAGATAAAGGAATTAAGCGAGGAGGGAACGACGAGTTTTTGTAAAATTTGCAGCTTGCTTGCACCCATCGAGCGCAGGAGCAGAATTTTATTCGAATCTGTGGCGATGAACGCGCTCAACATATGCATGACGGCGACGATCAGCCCGACAAGAACGGTCATAAATACGATGGCTTTGCTTCCCGTACCGCACCATATGATGATGAGGGGGCCGAGTGCGATTTTCGGAAGGGCGTTCAGAACGACGATATACGGTTCGAGAACCTTTCGCAGCGTATCGCTCCACCAAAGCGCGAGCGCGATCGCGCAGCCGAGCACCACGGCAATTAAAAATCCGAGTATAGTTTCCCCGAGCGTTACGCCGATGTGGTAAAACAACGTGCCGTCGCGGTACAAAGAGGCGATCGTCGCGCCGATGCGCGAGGGAGAGCTGGTGATAAAGGGATCTGCCCATCCGCATACGGTAACCAATTCCCACAATCCGAGCAAAGCCGCGAGCAAGCCGATCCGAAGCGCCCATACGAGCCAAAGATTGCGTTTTTGTTTTTTGAGATACTGCGCGTGTTCGCGCGAATAAATAATTTCTTTGTTTTTCATCCGTTTAACTCCTTCCAGAGCAATTCGAACCAAGCGGAGAATTGCGGCATTTCCCGCCGCCTGAGCGGATTTTTTACTTCTCCGAAGTCCATTTCATGCGAGAAGCGGACGCACGCGGGGCGCGCGGAGAGTACGAGAATGCGGTCTGCAAGCGAAATGGCTTCGGAAATATCGTGCGTGATGAGGATTGCCGTTTTTCCCTCGCTCCGAATGATTTCGGATACGTCCTCGCAAACGTTGAGCCGCGTTTGATAGTCGAGCGCGGAAAAAGGTTCGTCGAGCAGAAGAATATCGGGATCGGTGGAAAGCGTCCTGATAAGAGCGGCGCGCTGCCGCATTCCGCCCGAAAGCTGGGCGGGGTAACTTTGCAGGAAATCTTTCAGTCCGTATTTTTCCGCAAGCGCCCGCGCGCGTTCCCGATGTTCGGGTTCTTTGAGCTTCTTGATTTCGAGGGGGAGAAAAATGTTTTTTTCGATGGTGCGCCAGGGGAAGAGTTCATCTTTTTGCAGCATATAGCCGAAGCTTCCCTCGCTGATTACCGTTCCGCCGGAAGGTTTCAGCAGCCCCGCCGCAAGCGACAAAAGCGTGCTTTTTCCGCACCCCGAAGGACCTATAATAGCCACGAATTCGCCTTCGGCGACGGAAAAAGTAAGGTTTTCCGCCGCCGTCGTTTCGCCGCGTTTGGTATGGTAGATGAGTTTTACGTTCTGGAATTGCAAAATATCTTTTTTCATATTGTTTTTCCGTCCGTATCCTTACCCCGATTGTGCGGGGATTATTTTAATTTTTCGTAAACGTCCTTTGCGTAGCTGTTGTCTACGATTTTTGAAAAGTCCGCGCGGGAAGGCAGTTCACCCGCGCTTTCGATAATGTCCTGTAAGCGGTTAAAGCTCTCTTCGGGCATGACCATATCGGTAAACCAGGAGTCTATTTTCTGATAACTCTTGATGCTTGTCGTAATAGAATTATAGGAAGTAGAAGGGAATTGTTTATACAGGTGGGTCGCAATCGTTTCCGCATCTTCTTCCTGCGCATATCTGACGGCTTTCAAAATGGCGCGAAGGAATCCGCGCGCAGTATCCTCGTTTTTATCTAGCCAAGAGCGCTTTGCGATGTATCCCGTATAAGGTACGACGCCGCCCGCTTCGCCGACTGCCGCTACGATGTACCCCTTGCCCGCCGCCTGATACTCGGAAGCGGTAGGCTCGAACATGGTGCAGTAATCGGCGGTGCCGCTTTCAAACGCTCCCGTCATGAGGTTAAACTGTACGTCGAAATTCAGATTGATATCTGCGGCGGTAAAACCGTTTTCTTTCAAAACATATTCGAAAGTCATGGCGGGCACGCCGCCTTTTCTTCCCGCAAGAATTTCCTTGCCTTTGATGTCCGTCCATTTGAAATCGGGCTCGGCTTTCCGCGACACGAGGAAAGAACCGTCGCGCTTGGTGAGCTGTCCGAATACCGTGGGAACATCTTTCGCGCCGCCGAGCTGTACGTAAATCGCCGCTTCCGGGCCGCAGAATCCGATGTCGGAATCGCCCGAAAGGACGGATGCCATTACGTTATCGGCTCCGCCTCCGTTGGTAAGTTCTATTTTCAGTCCTTCTTCTTCGAAATATCCGAGAGAGTCTGCAAGATACATGGGGGCATAAAAGACGGAATGAGTAACTTCGTTTACTTTAACGGTCGTCAATCCGTCCGATTCTCCGCATGCCGAGAGAGGGAGGAGGGCAAAGAGCGCCGCTCCTGTAATTGCTAATGATTTTCTCATAGTTGGCTCCATAAATTTTAATATAATATATTGTATGTCGGCGGCTTAATAATTGACAACGCGCAGGAAAAGGAATATAATGAAACCTGTATTGTAATCGGCAGGACGGAATTTTTTATGACAGATATGCAAACGACGTATGATCCCAAACAGTTCGAAGAGAGAATTTACGGAGAATGGGAAAAAAAGGGATATTTCAAGGCGCGCGTCAACCACGACAAGGTACCGTTTACGGTCATGATGCCCCCCCCTAACGTTACGGGGCAGCTTCATATGGGGCATGCGATGGACGAGACCATTCAGGATACGGTCGTCCGTTTCAAGCGTATG
Organism: uncultured Christensenellaceae bacterium; assembly: GCA_910586675.1. Taxonomy (GTDB): domain Bacteria; phylum Bacillota; class Clostridia; order Christensenellales; family Borkfalkiaceae; genus Gallimonas. The sequence goes on from CAJUJO010000008.1 coordinate 32,922, forward strand.
CAGGGATATTCCGTTTTGTGGCTTCCCGGTGTGGACCACGCCGCGCTTGCTACGGAAGTTAAAATTTGTGAAAAGCTGAGGGACGAGGGCGTTAAAAAAGAGGATCTCGGCAGAGAGGAGTTCTTAAAGCGCGCTTGGGCTTGGAAGGAAAAGTATGGCGGGAGGATTGTCGAACAGCTCAAAAAGCTCGGTTGTTCCTGCGATTGGTCGCGCCTTGCTTTTACGATGGACGAACGATGCTCCGCCGCCGTCCGCGAGGCGTTCTTTACATTATATAAAAAAGGACTCGTTTATCGCGGCAGCCGCATTATTAATTGGTGCCCCGGCTGTAAGACGGCGCTTTCCGACGTGGAGGTGGAGTATTCCGAAGACGCAGGAAACTTTTGGTATTTTGCTTATCCCGTGGAGGGCTCCGACGAAAAGATCACGATTGCGACGACGCGTCCCGAAACGATGCTCGGGGATACCGCCGTCGCCGTAAATCCCGCAGATAAGCGGTATGCCTCCTTGGTTGGAAAAACGCTTCTCCTTCCCTTGACGGACAGGAAAATTCCCGTCGTTGCGGACGATTACGTCGATCCCGAATTCGGAACGGGCGCCGTTAAAATCACGCCCGCGCACGACCCCAACGACTTTGAAGTGGGGCTTCGCAACAATCTTCCGTCCATCCGCATTATGAACGACGACGGAACGATGAATGAAGAAGCGGGGGAGTTTACGGGTTTAGACCGTTATGAAGCAAGAAAACGCGTTGTTGCTGCAATGGACAAGCTCGGTCTGCTCGTAAAAATCGAGCCGCATACGCACAACGTCGGACATTGCCAACGCTGTCATTCGGTCGTGGAACCGCTCGTTTCCAAACAGTGGTTCGTTAAAATGCAACCTCTCGCAAAACCCGCGATCGAAGCAGTGGTTAAGAATAAAACGAAATTCACGCCCGATCGCTTTGCGAAAATTTATTATAATTGGCTGGAAAACATTAAAGATTGGTGTATTTCCCGTCAGCTTTGGTGGGGGCATCGCATTCCTGTTTGGTATTGCGCAGATTGCGGGGAACTGATTTGCGAACGAAAGGAGCCGACCGTCTGCCCCAAATGCGGAAGTCGTTCGCTTACGCAGGACGAGGACGTGCTCGATACCTGGTTTTCTTCCGCGCTTTGGCCGTTCTCCACGCTTGGCTGGCCCAAAGAAACGGCGGATTTCAAGTATTTTTATCCGACGGATGCACTCGTTACAGGTTACGATATTATTCCCTTCTGGGTTATGCGCATGATGTTTTCGGGCATCGAGCAGACGGGGAAAGTGCCGTTTCGCGACGTCATTATTCACGGACTCGTACGCGACGAGCAGGGGCGGAAGATGAGCAAGTCGCTCGGAAACGGAATCGACCCGCTTGAAGTGATTGAAAAATACGGCACGGACTCCCTGCGCCTTTCCCTGCTTACGGGCGTCGCACCCGGAAACGATACGCGGTTTACCGACGCAAAGGTGGAAGCGGCACGCAACTTTATCAATAAAGTCTGGAATGCGGCGCGTTTCGTTCTCATGAACGCCAAAGGCGCGGAAATTCCCGCTTTGGAAGGGATAAGGCTGCAGCCCGCAGACCGCTGGATCATTTCCAAATTGCAGGCGTGTATTCGTGAAGTTACGCTCTCCATGCAAAAATACGATTTGGGGATCGCGGCGGATAAGCTCGTTGATTTTATGTGGAACGACTTTTGCGATTGGTATATCGAGCTTTCCAAACCCGCGCTTTACGGCGGCGACGCAGAGAAGAAGCGCGGGGTGCTCGGCGTGCTTCTGTTTGTTCTGGAAAACGCGCTGAAACTGCTTCATCCGTTTATCCCGTTCGTAACCGAAGAAATTTACGGATATTTGCCGAACACGAAGGGGAGTATTATGACGGCGGATTATCCGCGGTATAATACAAAGCTTGCCTATAAAAAGGAAGCCAAAGCATTTGAAGGCGTGATCGAACTCATTAAAGCCGTACGTGCAATGAAGGTTTCCGTCAATTGCCCGCCGTCCAAGAAGGTGCATCTGTACCTCGTTGCCGAAAATAAGCGGATGGTCAATCAGAATAAAAGCTCGATTCTGCGCCTTGCCGGTGCGGGCGAAATCGATTTTATCGAAAACGGCGCGCAAGCGGGCGGAAAGACGGTTTCGCAGGTATGCGAGCTGGGACATCTCTTTATTCTGCTTGGCGAACTTGTCGATTTGGAGGAAGAGCGCGCGCGCCTTGCCAAGGAATTGGAGAGGGTACTCGGGGAAATCGGGCGCGCAGGCGGTAAGCTTGCAAACAATAATTTCGTTTCCAAAGCGCCGAAAAAGCTTGTGGACGCTGAACGGGCGAAATTGGAAAAATATATCGATATGAAATCGAAAATTGAAAAACAAATTAAAGAGCTTGCCGAATAATTGTTGGAGAGGGCGCGGATTGTTCCGCGCTTTTTCGTTATAAAAAATTAAAAATTGTGCTTTCAAACGTTTGACTTTATCGCTACGTTTTGTTAAAATTAAAATCGATAAAAAAATATCGATAGAAAGGAGGGCGTTATGGGAACGGGAATCATCGATTCGTCTATGTCGAGAGCGACCGAAACCCGCATGCCCGCCTATCTCAGATATCTGAAAGGCGAAGCGGGGAAAGGGGTGTCTTATGTATCGTCCGCCGCCATCGCGAAGGATATGGGCTTGTCGTCCGTCGGCGTTCGGAAAGACTTGGCTCTTGTTTCGACCGAGCCGGGAAAACCGCGCATGGGGTTCGAAGTTAAAAAGCTCATTCACGACATAGAACGTTTTCTCGGTTTTCACCGATATACGAATGTGATCGTCGTGGGGGCGGGCGGACTCGGCAGAGCCATGCTCGCATACGAAGGCTTTGAAAATTACGGCATCAACGTTGTTGCGGCGTTTGATACGGCGTCCTCCAAGATCGGAGCAGTGCGGGGAAAGCCCGTATATCCGATGGAGCGCTTGCAGGAAATCGTCAAACAGGAGCAGATCGTTACGGCGATTTTGACCGTTCCCAAAGAAGCGGCGCAGTCCGCATGCGACGCGATCGTGGAGGCGGGGGTTAGAGCCGTTCTCAATTTCGCGCCCGTGTATCTGAACGTACCCGACGGCGTGCATGTAAAGTACGAAGACTTGGCGGCATCGCTTTCTACGTTGAGCGGCGTGCTGTCGTCGAAATAACGGTAATAAATTTTGGAGGTTAATATATGAAGGACTTTATCGTACGCGATGAGGAATCGCTCGGTAAAATGCTCGCCCGCGTAAGAGCCGCACAGGAAAAATTCGCCTCTTACACGCAAGAGCAGGTTGATCGTATTTTTTACAGGGCGGCGCTTGCCGCCAACAAACAGCGCCTGCCGCTCGCCAAAATGGCGGTGGAAGAAACGGGCATGGGCGTTGTAGAAGATAAAGTGATCAAAAACAACTATGCCGCCGAATATATTTACAATGCGTACAAAGATACGAAAACGTGCGGCGTGATTGAGCGGGACGAGGGCTTCGGAATTACAAGGATTGCCGAACCCATCGGTGTGCTTGCCGCCGTGATTCCTACGACGAACCCGACTTCTACCGCAATTTTCAAGTGCCTGATTTGCTTGAAAACGAGAAACGGACTTATCATTTCCCCGCATCCCCGCGCCAAAAAAAGCACAATCGAAGCGGCGCGCATCGTTTTGGAAGCGGCGGTGGAAGCGGGCGCGCCCGAAGACATCATCGGGTGGATCGACGAACCGTCCGTTCCGCTTTCGGGTATGATTATGCGCGAAGCTGATATGATCCTCGCAACGGGAGGTCCCGGCATGGTGAAAGCGGCGTATTCTTCGGGGAAACCCGCGCTCGGCGTCGGCGCCGGAAATACGCCCGCCGTCATCGATTCTTCCGCGAATATTCCTCTTGCGGCTTCTTCCGTCCTTCACTCCAAAACGTTCGATAACGGCATGATTTGCGCTTCCGAGCAGTCCGTCATCGTCTTGCATGATATTTATGACGAGTTCAAAAAGGAAATGGCGCTCCGCGGTGCTTACTTCCTTTCGCCCGAAGAAACGGAAAAGGTGAGAAAAACCATTATTATAAATGGCGCCCTCAACGCAAAGATCGTCGGACAGTCGGCTTGTAGAATCGCAGAAATTTCCGGCATTACCGCGCCGGAGGGCAGCAAAGTACTTGTCGGCGAGGTGGAGTCGGTAGAGCTTTCGGAAGAATTTGCGCATGAAAAGCTGTCTCCCGTTCTTGCAATGTATAAAGCGAAGGACTTCGAGGACGCGGTTACCAAGGCGGACAGACTGATAAAGGACGGCGGGTTGGGGCATACCTCGTCGCTCTATATCAACGTGGAAACGGGGGCGGATAAAATTGCTTACTTCCGTTCCGTTATGAAGACGTGTCGCATCGTCGTCAATACGCCTTCTTCGCACGGCGGTATCGGCGATATTTACAACTTCAAATTCGTGCCTTCTTTGACGCTCGGGTGCGGTTCCTGGGGCGGAAATTCCGTTTCCGAGAACGTCGGCGTAAAACACCTTATTAATATCAAAACCGTTGCGGAAAGGAAGGAAAATATGTTGTGGTTTAGGGCTCCCGAAAAAGTGTACTTCAAGCGCGGCTGTCTCGGCGTAGCGCTCAAAGAACTCGGAAAACAGGTTTACAATAAAAAGAAGGCGTTTGTTGTAACCGATCAATTCTTGCATCAGAGCGGCTTCACCAAAAAGATAACCGATATTCTCGATGCCGAAGGCATTACGCATACGACCTTTTTCAACGTAACGCCCGATCCGACGCTTGCCTGCGCGAACGAGGGCGTCAAGCAGATGCGCGATTTTGAGCCCGACGTGATCATCGCGGTCGGCGGCGGTTCTCCCATGGACGCGGCGAAAATAATGTGGGTTATGTACGAACATCCCGAAGTCGATTTCCAGGATATGGCGATGCGCTTCATGGACATCAGAAAGAGGGTGTATACCTTCCCGCACATGGGCGACAAGGCGACCTTCGTCGCAATTCCTACGACGGCGGGCACGGGCTCGGAGGTTACGCCGTTCGCCGTGATTACCGACGAAAAGACGGGCACGAAGTACCCGCTTGCCGATTACGAGCTTATGCCCGATATCGCAATCGTCGATGCCGATCTCATGATGAACATTCCCAAGGGGCTCACTTCCTGTTCGGGTATCGACGCGCTGAGCCACGCCTTGGAGGCGATTGCCTCCGTCATGGCGACCGATTTTACCAACGGCATTGCAAAAGAAGCCATCAAGCTCATTTTTGAATACCTTCCGGATGCTTACGCGAAGGGCGCGCACGACGCGGCTGCGCGCGAGAAGATGGCGAACGCTTCCACGATGGCGGGTATGGCATTTGCGAATGCCTTCCTCGGCGTATGCCACTCTATGGCGCACAAGCTCGGTTCTTATTGGCACATTCCGCATGGCATGGCAAATTCGCTCATGCTGGAAGAAGTCATTCGTTTCAACAGTTCCGAATGTCCTACGAAGATGGGAACCTTCCCGCAATATGCCTATCCGCAGTGCAAAGCGCGGTATGCGGACGTTGCAAGATACGTCGGCTTGAAGGGAAAGACGGACGACGACCTCGTGGAAGCGCTCATCAAGAAAGTGAAGGAATTGCAGGACGCAGTGGAGCAGCCCCGCACGATTGCGCAGGCTTTGGAGGGAAAGGTAACCGAAGCGCAGTTCCTGGAAAAGCTCGACGCAATGACGGAAGACGCGTTCGACGATCAGTGCACGGGCGCCAATCCCCGTTATCCGCTGTTAAGCGAAATCAAGCAGATGTATTTGAATGCCTACTACGGCAGAAAATAAAAACTTGTTTCCGCAATCCCGAACGGGGATTGCGGAAATTACATAAAGGGAATTTATGAGAGGAATAGAAACTTCCGTTATTAAACTGAGAAGAAAGGTTTTCGTGGAAATCGCGCGCGTCGCATACGAATCGAACGACGTAAACGGAGACATCGAAGCCATTCCCTATAAAATCACGCCGACGGAAATTCCGCAATATAGGGAGAGTATATACCGCGAAAGGGCGATCGCTTCCGAGCGGGTTCGCTTGGCGATGGGGATGTCGCTCAACCCGCAGGATCGCCCCGCACACATCACCAACGGTCTTCACGCCAGCAATATTTCCGATAAATATTACGAGCCGCCGCTCATGCAGGTGATCCCTTCGGCATGTGATCGCTGCGAGGATAACATTTACGAAGTGAGCAATCAGTGCAGGGGTTGCGTCGCGCGCTCGTGCATTACCGTCTGTCCCAAGAACGCTATCTCCGTCGATAAGGACGGAAAGTCCGTGATAGATCGGGAAAAGTGCATAAAATGCGGAAAGTGCAAGGCGGCTTGCCCGTATGACGCAATCGCACACAAGATCCGCCCCTGTTCCGAGGCATGCGGCGTGAAAGCGATTACGGGTGATTCGCTCGGACGGGCGCATATCGATCCGAATAAGTGCGTTGCCTGCGGCCAGTGCATGGTCAGCTGTCCTTTCGGCGCAATCGCCGATAAGTCGCAGATTTTTCAATTGATACAGGCAATCAAGCGGGGCGACGAGGTGGTTGCCGAAGTCGCACCTGCAATTATCGGGCAATTCGGCGCTAACGTTTCCCTTTGGAAAATAAAGGCAGCGCTTAAAGATTTGGGCTTTCGGGAAGTGTTTGAGGTCGCGCAGGGCGCGGACGTAGGCGCCGCGACGGAAGCGCACCATTACGCGACGGAAGTCGCAACGAATAAGGTGCCGTTTTTACTTACTTCCTGTTGTCCCGCATGGAGCATGCTTGCAAAAACGCAGTTTCCCGAAATGATCGATAAAGTATCGAGCGCTTTGACGCCCATGGTCGCCACAGCGCGCTCCGTGAAACAGAAGATGCCGAACGCCCGCGTCGTCTTTATCGGACCGTGCGCGGCGAAAAAGCTGGAGGCCATGCGTCGTTCGGTGCGCAGCGACGTCGATTTCGTCATCACGTTTGAAGAGCTTGCCGCAATGTTCGAAGCGCGCAATATCGATTTCGGCACGTATGAGAAAGAGGAACCCATTCACGACGCGACGGGCGCGGGCAGGGGATACGCCGTTGCGGGCGGGGTCGCTTCCGCAGTCGAGGCATGCGTTCGGGAATATTATCCCGATGTCGAAGTGAAAATCGAGCACGCGGAAGGGCTTTCGGAATGCCGTAAGATGCTTTTACTTGCCAAGCTCGGCAAGAAAAACGGATGTCTAATCGAGGGAATGGGATGCCCCGGCGGTTGCGTTGCGGGCGCCGGCGTCAACGTTCCCGTAGAAAAGGGCGCCGCCGAAGTCAAAAAATTTGTGGAGGATTCCACCAAAAAAATGCCTGAAAAGGATTTGTACGAAATCCAATTGCCTTGATCCTTCATCATTTCATAATAAAGTCTGCCTATAACGGGGCAGACTTTTTATTTTTGAATATTTGTTAAAAAAGCTTTGTGAAATTTTACAAAAAGCTGTTGACAAGGCACGAATGATATGATATACTGTGCTTACTAAAACGTTTTATTAAAACGATTTACTGAATCTATTGATATGAGCGGAGAGGATTTTGTGAAAATTTTTATAGTAGGTAGCCTGAATATGGATTTGGTAATCGGCGCGCCGTTCATGCCGCAGAGCGGTATGACCATTACGGGCTCCGGGTTTATGACTAATCCGGGCGGTAAGGGCGCCAATCAGGCGGTTGCGGTCGCCAAAATGGGCGGCGAATGCTATATGGTCGGCTGCGTCGGGAAGGAATTCGGCTCCGAACTGAAATCCACACTCGAAAGCTACGGCGTGCGAACGGATTATTTAAGGCAGTATCACGATATTTCCAGCGGGATAGCGGTCATCGTCGTGGTCGACGGAGACAATCGCATTATTTTGGATCGCGGCGCAAACGGACGCGTGAGCAAAGATTTGATAGACGAGGCTTTCCGTTCCGCGCAAGCGGGGGATTATTTGATCGTTCAGTTGGAAACGGAAATTACCGCCGTCGAATACGCTTTGAGAAGAGCAAAAGATAAGGGAATGACGACGGTCTTGAATCCCGCGCCCGCCTGTGCGCTGCCTAAGGAAATTTTTGCTTTTTGCGATTACTTTATTCCGAATCAGACGGAGGCGGAATTTTATACGGGCATCTATCCCGAAGGGGAATCAGCCGTAAAGCGGTGCGGGGAAATTCTGAACGGTATGGGCGTGCGGAACGTTCTCATTACGTTGGGAAAAGAGGGATCGGCGTTTATCGGCGACGGAAAATATTATAAAGTTGAGGCATATAAGGCGGACGCGATCGACACGACGGCTGCGGGAGATACGTATGTCGGGGCGTTTGTAACGCGCCTTTCCGAAGGCGCCGAAGCGGAGCAGGCGATGCGCTTTGCGAGCGCGGCGTCCGCCGTTACCGTAACGCGGCGAGGCGCGCAGCAATCCATCCCGCTTCGGCACGAGATAAAGGAATAAAAAATGTATCCGAAAGCACAAAGTAAAAAGGCGACGATAAAGGACGTTGCGCTTCGGGCGGAGGTTTCTGTTACGACGGTGTCGCTCGTGCTCAACGGAAAGACGGAAACATTGCCGGAAGCCACCTGCAACCGCGTTCGAACAGCTGCGGAAGAGCTCAATTATTGCCTCGATTACAATGCCCGCGCCATGGTTACGCGAAAAACAAATATTATCGGCATCGTCGTGCCCGATATTTCCAACAGCTTTTTTTCCGATTTGGTTCGACATATGCAGGTGGATTTTTTTCGGCGCGGATATGACATCATGCTCTGCAATAGCGAAGAAGTTGCCGAATATGACTTGCGGTATATCCGTCTTTTGACGGGGCGGAATGTGGACGGTTTGATTTTAACGCCCAGCGCCGAATCGCTCACCGCCGGCAAACAGGGGGAGTTCCGTTCCTTGCTCGACACTGTGGGAATCCCGTATCTCTTTCTCGACCGCTATTATGAGGGCGATTCTCCGCGCGTCGTCGGAGATAATGCGGAAAGCGGATTTCGGGTGGGAGAGTATCTGCTCGATTGCGGGCATACCAGAATCGGAGCAATTGCGGGGCCTCTGACGCTGAACAGCAGCTATAACCGTTTGGCGGGGTTGAAAAGGGCGCTTGCCGCGCGCGGGCTTTCCATGCCGGAAAGTTATATTTACGAAGGTAAATACGATTTCGAGACGGGTAGAAAGGGGGCGGATGCGCTTTTTATGACGGACGTAACCGCGATATTCGCATTCAGCGATATGCAGGCTTGCGGCGTTTACGAGGCGGCAAAGCGTGCTGGAAAACGCATTCCGGAGGATATTTCCGTCGTTGGCTTTGATGATAACTATTACTCGTCCGTGTTGGAAACGCCGCTTACGACGATGCGGCAGCCGATTAAACGGATTGCCGAAGAAGCTTGCGATATGCTGCTCAATATGATCGAAAATAAAAAACTCAAACAAAATGCGGTGCGGCTTCCCGCGGAGTTGGTCGTGCGGAGCAGCGTGAAGAATATAACGGGCGATAAATAGTAATAACAAAATCGATTTTTGCGAACAAGGGGTACCCCTTGTTTATTCGGAATTGTGAATTCCGAATAAAATAAAATTTATTTGTTTGACTGAAAAGGAGACAACGGAATGGAAGAAATCGTCGTTACGGCGGAAGAAAATATCCGCTCCGCGGAACGGAATAAAAAGGAAAAGAAGAAATTCAAACCGTGGTCGTCAAACGATTGGGTTCTCTTTTGCATGGCGTCGCTCAGCGTCGTCTTTCTTGCCGTATTCGCTTATGCGCCTCTGTACGGGCTTGTGCTCGCGTTTAAGGACGGCGACGGCGCGCTGAATATCGCGCAGGCAATCACCGACGCGCCCTGGTGCGGGCTCGATAATTTCGTTTATTTCTTCACCGAGCCGGAAATGGCGAACATTATGTTCAATACGCTGGGATTAAACATTTTACAGCTCCTTATTAATTTTCCGTGTCCGATTATCTTTGCCGTGCTCACGGCGGAGCTTTTGAGCGATCGTTTCAAAAAATTCGTTCAGACGGTAACATTTTTTCCGCACTTTATATCCTGGGCGGTGTTCGGCGGAATCTTTCTCATTCTATTCAATATCGATAAAGGTTTGCCTGCCGCGCTCTATAACATGGGCTTAATTTCCGAAAAGTTCGATATTCTCGGCGATCCCAATTGGTTTTGGTGGTTGATTATCGGCACGTCTTTATTGAAGGGAATGGGCTGGGGCTCCGTCATCTATGTTGCGGCGATTGCCGCGATTCCGCAGGAGCTGTACGAAGCGGCGAAGATGGACGGCGCAAACCGCTGGCATAAAATCGCATATATTACCGTTCCATCGATTGCGCCCACGATAACGCTGTTCTTTATTCTATCCGTCAGCGGGCTGCTGAACAACGGCATCGAGCATATTCTCGTTTTTCAGAATACCTTAAATCTCGATCGCAGTGAGGTGCTCGATACCTATATTTACACATACGGACTTACGTCCACGAACAATCGCCTGCCGCGTTACAGCTACGCGACTGCGATCGGGCTAATCAAATCGTTCGTTTCGCTGTTCCTGTTAGTCCTCGGAAATGCGGTTTGCAAAAAAATCAGCGGAAAGGGGATTTATTGATATGCACGTCAAAAACGCAATGAATCGCTTTATGTCTAAACTACTCGATTTGAAAAGCGCCCTGTATTACAGGATAAAGCGCGCAGCGGTTCCGTTGATCTCCGTTATCGTATTAGGTTTCGTACTCACGGCGTATCTTGCCAATATTCCCGTTTCGGAAGCAACGGACGAATTATATCGCACGTTAGACGGTATCTTTTATCTCTTCTGCGGGCTGCTTCCCGTTGCCGTCGCGGCGGGTGTGTTCCTCGGCATCGTTGCCTATAAACGCAGAAAAATTTATCTTATGCGGTTCAACAAAAGCAGGCTGAATAAACGCGTCTATCCGTTCGACGTCGTGCTTGCAATATTGATGGGTCTGTTTTGCCTCCTGTGTATTTATCCTATTTGGTACGTCGTCGTCGGAAGTTTTAATCAGGGCGCCGATTATACGAGCGGCGGCGTGTTCTTCTATCCCCGCGTGTTTACGTTTGAAAACTATAAAATCGTTCTTGCAAAACAGGAACTGTGGCACAGCTACATGGTTACCATAGGCAGAACGTTGTTGGGTACCTTTCTGTCGCTAATCTTTACTGCGGCGGTCGGGTATGCGATGAGCAGACCTAACCTCAAATTCAAGCGGGCGTTTTACTGGATTAACATATTTACGATGTTTTTCGGCGGGGGACTGATACCGTATTTCCTCATTATCAGGAGCATCGGACTGTACGGAACCTTTTGGGTCTATATCATCCCCGGTCTGTATTCCGTTTATAACATGATTGTTCTGCAAAGCGGATTCAAGTCCATTTCTCCGGAAATACACGACGCGGCCGTCGTGGACGGCGCGGGAGAATTCAGAATATGGTGGCAGATTTATATGCCGCTGTCTAAGCCCGTTCTTGCGACGATTGTTTTATGGGTGGCCGTCGGGCATTGGAATAACTATTTCGATACCATGATATACGCCAGCGAGAAAAATCTGTGGTCGCTGCAATATTATTTGCTTCAAACTATCAATTCGGCGACGGGGAAAGAGGGCGCGTCGGAAATACAGCAAAATCTCAATCCTATGACGATATCCCTCGCCGCGATCATTGTTTCCATTATTCCCGTGTTTTTCTTTTTCCCGCTTATCAGGAAGAACTTCGCTTCGGGAATCATGGTCGGATCTCTGAAAGGTTAAAAAGGATTTTTAAGGAGGAAGGTAAATGAAAAAACGTTTTTGTACAACAGTTGCCGCAACGCTCGTTGCCGCTATGGCTCTTCCGGTGTTTGCCGCTTGCGGAAGAGACAGCGGAAACGGCGGGGGAGGTTCGGGCGATAATATGGCGCAGCTCACCTATCCCGATTTTGAGCAAACGCCGAAGGATAAGAACAGCTGGGAATATATTCCCGACGACAACGACCTTAAAATCAGGTGGTACGTCGATGTTTCCAGCTGGCCCATTCCCGCGGATAACAGCGTTTTACGGAAAATCAAAGAGGACACGGGCATTTCCATCGAATTTACGACGCCCGTACAGGACGACGGGCAGAAGCTTACGACGATGATAGCGGGCGGAGATATTCCCGATATCATTTCCGTAACTTCGGCGAGTACACAGATGCTCTCGTCGCTTGCTCAGCAAGGGTATGTTTACGATATCAACACGCTTGCCGATAAATGGGCGCCAACGCTTCACGACCATCTGCCCAAGGATGTGCTCGATTGGTGGGCATACGGAAACGGGAAAACGTACGGAATTCCCAATCATTATTATAGCTATGAAGATATTCCCGAAGGGCAATTGCAGCCCAACGGCGGCATGATGGTGCGTAAGGATCTTTTCGATAAATGGCAGGCGGTCGCCGAGGCGCGCGCCGACGGCGACGGGATGATTTCGTATACCTCCCGCACGGGCGAAACGAAAAAGGTAGAATGGGAAGGATATATCACGACGCCCGAAGGTTTCAAGGAAGCCGCTACCTGGGCGATGCAGAACCATCAGGGAACGGGAAAAGGGCAGATTACGACGGGATTGCAGCTCGGGCAGTTCAACCGCGACGGGAACGTTTCCCTCACCTGGCTTTCCCAGTTTTTTGCAATTCCGTTTGAAACGAGGGACGGAGAATATCTGTATCAGTTTACGGACGAGCGGTACGCCGATATGCTCTATTACTTGAACGAGCTTTGCACGACAAAAATCGGCGGCGGGACGATCATATCGCGCGGCAACTTTACGCAGTCGTACGACGGGGTCGGTTCTGTCGTTGCGGGCGGTCAGGCGTTTGCGACGCTCGTAACGCCGCAGGACTATCAGATGCATTTCGCCAACGCGAAGGACAACGGTTACGAATACGTGAGCATGTATATTACCAATTCTCAGGGGGACGCGCCCGTCCTTGCGGATATTCGCGGTTACGGATACCTCTTCAACATGATTACGACGAAGTGCAGCCGTCCCGATCTCGTGATCAAGCTGTTCGACTACCTCACGAGCGAGGAGGGGCAGCGCCTGATATGCTTCGGCGTGGAGGGGGAAACCTGGGAGTGGGCGGACGATACGAAAAAGCAGCTCGCCTATACGCAGGATTTTCTCGATAAAAAATCCGATCCGAGTCAATCGATCGAAGGTTACGGTTTGATGAAGTTCGATCTTCTCATCAATTATCAGCTTTACGACAACATGCAGCCCAAAACCAATCACGGCAAGACGGCCGCGGAAGTGTTCAGAACCAATCTCAAACGCCCGCTGACGGTTTACGCGTACGACTACAACGCGACGCACTTTATTATCGATACGAACGACGGACGTTATAAAAATTATGCCAACGCGTTGACACGAATCAGCACGACGATCGGAAGTCAGCTTTCTAAAATTTTGCTTGCGGAAAATCATGCGGAAGCCGTTCGGCTTTATAATCAGACTGTTGATACCATTCAGAAGCGGAATCTCGATCTTGTCATCGAAATGAACGCGGAGGCTTACAAAAAGACAAAGGAAAAGCTGGGAATCACGGTCGCATGGCCCGTCTATCGGGAGGATTACGTATCCCCGCTCAACCGCAAAATGCCCAACGGCGACCCTGCGTATTACAGGAACTATTAAGATATGAAACGAAAAATCATTCTCGATACCGATATCGGCGACGATATCGACGACGCCTTTGCGCTTGCTTTTGCTTTGTCTCTTGCCAAGGTTGAGATTGTCGGAATAACTACGGTTTTTCGCAATACGAAAGAGCGGGCGCAGCTTGCGCGAAAGCTTCTCGATACCGCGGGATTAAACATACCCGTTTATGCGGGAGAGCCGATACCCGAAAGGGAACCCATTCATTTTTTTGAAAAGGACGGCGACGGCGCGCCTGAAACGCAGCATATCTGCCAGTGGGATGAAACGTACGGAAATCTTCCCGTTCGGAGCGGCGCTGTGGAATTTCTCGCCGAACAGGCTGAGCTGTTGGGCGAAGAGCTTACTGTCGTCGCGATTGGGCCGATGACCAATCTCGCCAGGGCGATAAAATCTTATCCGAAGGCAATGAAGAAGCTGGGTGCCGTCATTTCGATGGGCGGAAGCTTTGAAGAATACTGTTCCGAATGGAATATTCTATGCGATCCCGAAGCGGCGGATGTCGTTTACGGAAGCGGTATCCCCGTATATGCGGTGGGATTGGACGTAACGCTGAAATGTCCGCTCGAATCCGATTTGCTCGATTCCTTTCGCGCTTCGGAAAAACCCGTGAACAAATTACTTTCGCTTTTGTTGGACAGATGGTTTGCCTTTTTTGGGTTTGAAAAGAGCGTGATGCACGATCCGCTTACGGTTGCATGTCTTATCTCCGACGTTTGCACTTTCGAAAAACGCTATGTGCGGGTGGAGTTGGAAGATATGCGCGGCGCGGTCCACACGTCGGAAGACGCGCGGGAAGGGTATGTACCCGTGTTCGTTGCAACGAAAGTCTGTAATGAAATGTTTTATTCCTTAATAAGGAAAGCGATGCTTTAATTTCAGATAGGGTCATATGGACGGTTGTCCGAAAAAAATACGATATGGAGGAAAAAGAAATGACCAGAACAAAAAATCTTGCTCTTGCCTGTTTGCTCGGCGCGTGTATCGCGACGGGAGCGGCGGGGGCGGCGCTCACTGCTTCGGTAGGCGCGGACGCATTGGATACGACCTCGAAGGTTACCTATCCTTTTGCGACGGGAACGACGGCTTTTCAATATGCACCGTCGTTTACCGCACCTTCGGCGAAGACCGAGAATGATGCGTTTGAATTTTACCAAATCAAATTCGATGCCGCGACATACGATTTTACGGACATCACCCACGTCGGGATACAGGTGAAAATGGTTAGCGGCAATCCGGGTTTAACGGTGGGCGTTATCAACGGCGCAAATAACCGTTTATGCAGCGAATCGGACGGAAAACCCTTTTACATTCTTTCCGAAAGTGGTTCGATCACGCAGGCAAACGCGTTATACGGCGCAATCAACCTCGGTGCGGACGCTTGCGGAACTTTGATTATGCCCGTGTCCTCTTTGCAATGGCGCGCGGGAGACAACAGTCTTACGAACGTCAACTCTGTTTATTTTGAAACGAATACGAAATACAATTGGAATTTTCAATTAACAATCGGAAGCGTGGTTGCTTGGAAAGGCGATCCTGCGGTTGCGGGGTCGGAAAAAGTAACTTTGGCGGATTGCTCGCAGGCGGAACGCGCGGCGTCAAAATATTACGTGGCTTCCGGAAACGCTTCCTGCATGCAGTTTCCTTCCGAATTGGAAGTCCCTGAGCCTGCGGCGCCCGAAATCGCTTATCCGTTCCGCACGGGAGAAGCAGCCAATCACAACACCGCGACTTGGAAAGGGTTTAACGTGGACGGAAGCAAATCCAATCAACAGACGGTAAAAGTTACGTTCGATACAGCGACGGCGGATTTCAGCAATGCAAGCTATCTCATGGTGCAATATAAAAATAATTCCGCGCCCGGGTTACAGTATATGCTGTCCGCGGGAGGCGCGAATTATTCCGTTTCGGCAAAAGAAGGCGAACGCATTTACTTTACGGAAGAAGGACAAACGGAGAGCTCGCTCGCCTGCAAAGTACTTTACGGTCATATCAACGTCAGCCAGTCGGGTAAAATGGGCGCCTTGATTATTCCTATGTCGTCCATGGCTTGGACGGGGACGCAGGCGGACAGGGATCTTACCAAAATCGACGGACTCACAATTACGACGAATTCTCAATTCAACGGCGGATTTGAGCTTTTGATCGGTGAAATCGGACTGTACGAAGGAGACGCGGGCAGCGGAACGTTCAGAAAATTGTTGAATCTTTCCGAAGATAAGTCCGATCACTTCTCGGTAACGACGGCGCTCGAAGAAAACAAGGGAAGATTGGTATTCTACGAACCGCCGCTCACGCAGCTCGGCGACGCTTCCGTAGACTGGTACGCAAAGGATGCCGCGCCCGAAGATTTTTCCATTTGGAACGGCGGTGCGAACGGAGAAGTGAAAATCGTAAAGGATTCTTACGGAGACGACGCAGTCCAAATCACGGCGACCACTCCCAACGAAAGTACGACTGCAGACACGTACGTTGCGACGACGCTCTCGAACGGCGGATTCTCCTGGGCGGGCAAAAAGGGCGTTAATTTTTGGGCGCGTAACGATAGCGACGTGGAAATTAATTTCAACATCGAATTGGATTGCAGGGTAAAAAATCCCGCTACGGATAAGACGATTTCCGACAGATTCAACGTTCAGGCGAATCAACGCTATTATTTGTACGACGTAAATACGGGCAAGACGACCGTTTATATGACGCGCTTTACCTGTTCCCTGCCCGTTGGGTTTGAAGGCTGGGTGCGTATTCCTTTCTCCGCGTTTGCCCGCGCCGATTGGAGTACGAACGGCGTAACGCAGGAACAGTTCATGGGAGAGGGCAGTACAGTAAGCTATCTTGCCATCACCGTTCATCAGCCTACGTATACGCAGAAACCGTTTGCTGTAAATAAATTCGGCGCATACGGCGAAACGCCGAAATTCGAAAGCGTTATCGTTACGGGACACGGTAAGAGCATGAAGGATCTTTTGAAGCTCGATCAATTAACGCTTGTTCACGAGGAGGAAAACTGAGATGAAAGCTAAGAGATTATTGGCGCTGTTGTCGGCGGTGTGCTTGGGAACCTCGCTTGTCGCGCTTGCCGCTTGCGGCGGAAGCGATACCAACAAACCCGGCGGAAATACGCCGGCCGGCAACGAACCGGGAGGGGTTACGCCTAAGCCCGAGGAAACCGTTTACGGGCTTCCCGTCGCGGAAGAGGGGCGCTATATTACCAATTCCGATGTATTTATGGAAAACGGAAACCGTTATCTCGTATATACGACCAATGAAACAGCAGGAGAACAGGACAACGTAATCGCGCTTCGTACGGGTACCTATACCGAAGGCGAAGATAAAGGCTGGGCGTACGGAACGGAAAAGATTCTTCTGCGCGGCGGTGAAGGAAAATGGGACGAATTTATCGGTTCCGCCTCTGTCGTCAAGGGAACGTTTGCTCTCGGCGGAGAAAGCTATAATTATCTCATGGCGTATTGCGGCACGGATAAGAGTAACGATACGCAGTTTGCGCTCGGACTTGCGCTTGGAAAAACGTTAGACGGCGATTGGGTGAAGGCGTCGGAAGAACCGCTTTTCACGGCGGACGTTACGGGAAACAATCTCGGTCGATACGCGCCGTCGCTCGTCAACTACGATAAACGGAGCGCCGTTCGTCTGTTCTACACCTACGCTGATCATACGGGGCACTTTACCCGCTTTGTCGATCTGAATGCGGCAGACATCGGCGCACTCTATGAGGACGGTGCAAAGGACGACGTGATGCTTATTTCGGGCGAAGCGATCGTGCCCAACAACGGCCAAATTTCCGACGGCGGCGCGGTGCCGCTCTTCCCCAATGCCGATTTCGCTTATCAAGCCGAGGAAGAAAAATTCTATGCGGTAAAGGACTACAATCCCGCCGCAAGCACAAAACCCAATTTCTCCGAGCGGTTGCAGCTCCTGTATATCGCCGAGGATGAGCTTTACACGGTCGATCCGTCTAACGTCGGTTGGCAGAGCGTCCGCAGCTGGGATTCGCTGGATACCCCCGATGCGGAATACGAGCGGCTGTACGGAGCGAGCCTCCTTTCCGACGCATACGGTCATATGCTTGCGGAAAATACAGTTGAAATCGTTTACAGCGTCTGCGACTTCGGCGACGACTATCTGTATACGCAGAATTTGCTGTCGTTCAGCGCAACGTTGTCGGCAGAGGATTGACGGCGAGAGGGAGCGGGGGGAACTTCCCCCCGTGCCCGATGAAATATCGGAGGAAACTATGGCGAAAAAATTTATTTTCCGCGGAATCACGTTTATTTGCGCTATGTGCATGTGCTTTTCGCTCGTTGCCTGCGGGCAGTCGGAGGGCGGAAGCGGCAACGGCGAAAACGGCGGCAATCAGGGGGAAAATCCGGGCGGCGAAATTCCGGACGAAAAAGTTTCTTTGGACGGCTGGTACCTTTTAGTGAAAAAAACCGTGCAGGGAACGGATATCACGGGGGATTACCTTTGGAACGCCGTTCGGTTAAGCGAAGGCGCGGTTACGATGTATGAAACCGATTTGACGGGGCAGACGGTTAGCGATGGAACTTACACGGTGAGCGAAAATACCGTAACGATGAAGTTCGGAATATCGCAGCGAAAGTTCGTTTATTCGGCTGCGGAAAAGCAATTGGATTTCAGTGGAAGCATCAACAGGCGGAAGGTAACGATGCAATATCGGTTTAACGGCGATTTTTCCCTTCCCGAGGCGAGCGGCGGCGTTCCGTTTACGGGGGAATTATTCGGCGACGACATTACGAAAAATTTCTATAACTATTGCCCCACGGTCATGACGGAGGGGAACGATACCATGCACGTTTGGTATTGCAGCAATAAGGATTCGGGGAACGTTACCGATTACGTCGCCTATCGCAAGGGCAAACTCAACGCGTCGGGAAAATGGGAATTTTCCGAAAAGTCTCTCGTGTTGAGTCCCGGAAGCGGAGATGACTGGGATAGCCGCCACGTGTGCGATCCGTCCGTCGTAAAGGGGAAGTTTACGATGGGCGGCGAAACGTATTCCTATCTTATGGCATACTTAGGCTGCAAAACTAGCAACAACAGCTGCAACGAAGTGGGGATAGCCGTCGCAAAGGCACCCGAAGGTCCTTGGATCAAGGTGGAACGGCTCAATCCCGTCGCGAATTTCTATCAGTCGAGTGATTATGCGCCCGGCGTTTGGAGATGGGGTTACGGTCAGCCGAGCTTGGTCAATTCGGACGGCGAAGGAAAGGTTTTGTTGTTTTATACCAAGGGCGCCGCAGTTACGGGAACCAACGTCGAGGAATGGGATTTCTCCGATCTCGACACCGTCGAGAAACCTCTCCGCAAATCGGTCTTGCGGGAAGGGGGAATTTCCAACGCGGCGGGTTCCAATATCTGCATTCATAACGCCGATTTTGCTTACGATCCCGTGCTCAGACGCCTTTATTGTTATGAGGACGATTTTCCCAATCCGACGGACGGCGGAGTGGACGTGATTGCCGATACTGGCGCATTGTTCTTCCTCGAACTCGGAGAAAAGGGAAACGGATTCGATATCCTGTTCGGCACGGACGTTTATAACTGGAATCTTGTAAACAGAATCACGCCGTCTCTTACAGGTTTTGCACGCAACCATAATGTGGGCATCGTAACGGATGGTTTCGGCGCGTTGACGAATCCTTATCGCGTTCCGCTCGTATATACGATGAGTTATCTGAAAACCGATTTCCCCGATTGGGAGTATCAGAATTCACAATGGCCCTTTTTGCACACCTATCGTTTGCACGGTCTTGTATTCGACGTTTCTTGATTTACGGTGATCGACATGAAAAAACTATTGTCATTAATAATTTGCGGAAGCATCGTCGCAAGCGTTTCGCTCGGATTTGCGGCATGCGGGGATACTGCGGGGGGCGAGCCTTCGCAGCCTCAAGCTCTTGATGGAAATTACGTGCTCGAATCCGCAAAACTCGGCGGTAAGGACAGAACGAATGATTTTCAGACGTATACCGCCGCCTTTCAGCAGAACGGAACGCTTCGCGTAACGGTGAGTTATCTCGGCGCGCTGGACGTTCGTAATTCCGCTTATACCTTCGACGGCGAAACGGTAACCGAGGTTTACGGCGCAGAAACCTATTATTATACGGCGCATGGGGATACGCTGAAAACGACTTACGTCGATTTTGAGGATTGCTTCGATATTCTCTTGAAAAAAGAAAAAAAGGACGATTCCCCCCAAGCCGTGGAGTTTGAAGGCATTCTGTTCGGTACGGATATGAACGATTCCAAATTCTTCAACTACTGTCCCGCTATTCTGCGCGAAACGGTGAACGGGGAAGACGTTATGCATGTCTGGTATTGCACCAATAAGGACGACGGCGTTATCATGGATCATATCGGGTACCGTAAGGGCGTAAGACAAGCGGACGGAAAATGGCTGTTCGGCGAACAGCAAATTGCCATGCAGCCGACCCCCGATACCTGGGACAGCCGCCATACCTGTGATCCCGCAGTCGTTCGCGGAGAATTCAAGTACGGCGGAAAAACGTATCCCTATCTTATGGCGTACCTCGGCTGCGTAACGGAAGATTACAGCAAAAACGAGACGGGGATCGCCGTTGCCGAAGCTCCCGAAGGACCCTGGATTAAGCTCGATAAGCTCAATCCCATCGTGCCGTGGCAAGACGGCGGCATGAACCAGAATACAAACAACTGGGGGACGGGAATGCCCGCTCTCATCAACGTGGACGGGAAAGGGGATGTTCTTCTCTTTTATCAGTCGGGAAACCGAGGAACGGGAATCCAACGCTGGGATTTTTCCGATTTGGACGCGCCCGAACTTGCGCCTTCGTTTACGGCGACGCTCAATCATAAGGGAATCGTCAATTCGCAGGGGATCGCCTGTCGCGTAAATATCCCCGATTTTGCTTACGACCCCGTAGCGAAACGCTTTTACGTATGCGGCGTAACCAACGAAAAAAATCCGCCGGATATCACGAAAACGCTTGTGAACTCCCATTCTCTCGTTGCTTATATCGAAAACGTGGAAAGCGTGGAAGCGCTTTGCGAGCTTTTGAGAACGGGTAATTACGAATGGGAAATGCTCGGTTACGTAGGTCCGTCCGATACGGGCTTTGCGCGCAATCACAATCCCGGAATTGTT
>CAJUJO010000009.1:0-21099 GCA_910586675.1 uncultured Christensenellaceae bacterium
TAACTTATTTTGCATATCGATTTCCTCTCAACCCGTATAATTATGATATGATACATTATAATTATATTACAACATTTTAGGAATTTCAAGTATTTTTCGACAAATTCTTAAAAATAAGCAAAAAACGTCCGTACCCCACAATTTATTGTATCTCAAAAGAAAAAAGCGCGGAGATTTCCGCGCTTTTCGGTATTATACCCTACTTTTCGTAACCGTTAGGATTGTTTTTCTGCCAATTCCACTGATCGGCGCACATTTTTTCCAAATCGTATTGCGCCTTCCAGCCGAGTTCCCGTTCGGCCTTTGCGCTCGTCGCATAGCAAGCGGGAACGTCGCCTGCGCGGCGGGGCAGTATTTCATAAGGAAGCTTCTTTCCGCACGCCTTTTCAAATGCATGAACCATATCGAGCACGCTGTATCCGTTGCCCGTGCCGAGATTATAAACGCGCACCCCCGACGTTTTCAATGCCTTAATTGCCGCAACGTGCCCCTTCGCCAAATCAACGACATGGATATAGTCCCGCACGCCCGTTCCGTCGGGCGTGGGATAGTCGTTACCGAATACGCCGATCTTCTGCAATTTCCCGCTTGCCACCTGCGCCACGTAAGGCATAAGGTTGTTGGGAATTCCTTTGGGATCCTCGCCGATAAGTCCGCTTTCGTGCGCGCCGACGGGATTGAAATAACGAAGTAATACGATATTCCAGCTCTCGTCCGATTTATAAAGATCCCGCAGGATATCTTCCTGCATGAGCTTCGTCGCCCCGTAAGGGTTTGTAACGGAAAGGCGGCAATTTTCGTCGAGAGGGAGCCGCTCGGGATCGCCATACACCGTAGCCGAGGAAGAAAAGACGAAATTCTTCACGCCGTGTTCCCGCATGGTTTCAAGCAAAACGAAGGTAGAAACAAGGTTATTGTCGTAATATTCGAGCGGTTTTCTCACGCTCTCCCCGACAGCTTTCAGTCCCGCGAAATGAATGACCCAATCGATTTGATTCTCACGGAAAATACCATCCATCGCCGCCCGGTCGCGCACGTCGGCGTTATAAAAAACCGCTTTCTTGCCCGTGATTTGTTCGACGCGGCGAAGACTTTCCTCGCTTGCGTTGCAAAGATTATCGACCACAACGACGCCGAAGCCTTCCTGTAAGAGTTCCACCACGGTATGCGAACCGATAAAGCCCGCGCCACCCGTTACGAGTACGTTCATACACACTCTCCTTATTTTTCGCTACATTAAGAATAAAATTTTTCTGTAAGAAAATCAAGCAAATTATTGACGGATTTCGGACATTTATTGACTCTTACTAATATTCAAAAAAGTCGATTCCCAATTTTTCAGGTCAAATTTTTACGTCGCCCGTCTCTCCGAGCAAATCCTTATGGCGTTCGAGAATGGGCATGATTTCGTTTGCGATAAATTCTTCCGTTTGCTTAGGCGCGCGACCGATAAACTTTTTCGCATCGAGAATTTCGTCGAGCTTCCCGTGCACTGCCGAAAAGGCTTCGTCCGCCTTGATTAACTCTATTAAATTATTCTCTTTGCCTTCCTGCTTTACTTTTTTCCCAGCCTCCATGGAAAGCACGCGGATCTTCTCGTGAAGTTCCTGTCGGTTTCCCCCCGCCTTTACGCACTCCATCATAATATTTTCCGTCGCCATGAAAGGAAGCTCCTGCGCGATATGCTTTGCAATCACTTTATCGTATACGACGAGGTTTTCCGCAACGTTCATATAGATGTTCAGGATAGCGTCCACCGTAAGGAACGCCTGCGCATTTACGATACGGCGGTTGGCGGAATCGTCGAGCGTGCGCTCGAACCACTGTGTGGAAGCTGTAACCGCCGAATTTATAGGTAGAGAAAGCATATAGCGGGCAAGAGAGCCCATACGCTCGGAGCGCATCGGATTGCGCTTGTACGCCATAGCCGAGGAACCAATCTGACTCTTTTCAAACGGTTCCTCTATTTCTTTCATATTCTGCAAAATACGGATGTCGTTAGAAAATTTATATGCACTTTGCGCGATTTGCGAAAGCACGCAAAGCACGTTATAATCGAATTTGCGAGAATAGGTCTGCCCCGTTACGCCATACACTTTAACGTAACCGAGCTTTGCGACGACGCGCTTTTCCAGCTCCTTTACCTTATCCCCGTCGCCGTCAAAAAGTTCATAAAAGCTCGCCTGCGTCCCCGTCGTGCCCTTTACGCCGCGCAATTTGAAGTGAGAATACAAATTTTGCAGACTCTCGTAATCCATCATAAGGTCTTGCAGCCACAGCGTCGCACGTTTGCCGACCGTCGTAAGCTGCGCCGGCTGCAAATGGGTAAACCCGAGCGTAGGCATATTGCTATAACGCAATGCAAAATTTTTAAGTTTTTCCATTACATTGACGAGCTTTTTTAAAATAATATCCAGCCCGTCGCGCATAATCATAAGCTCTGAATTGCAATCGACAAAGCAGCTCGTCGCACCGAGATGGATAATCGGCATCGCAGAAGGCGCCGCCTCACCGAACGTTTTCACGTGCGCCATCACATCGTGCCGAACCTGCCGTTCATAAACCTCCGCTTTTTCGTAATCAATGTCGCCCTCGTGCGCTTTCATTTCATCAATTTGCGCCCGCGTTATGGGAAGCCCCAGCTCCATTTCCGCTTCCGCAAGCGCGATCCAAAGCTTTCTCCATAAACGGAAACGCTTTTCGTCGCCGAAGTTTTTCTGCATTTCACGGCTTGCATATCTCGTATTTAACGGGTTTTCATATACTACTTTGTCTGACATAGTACTCTCCTAAATCTTTATGGGTGCGGGATATTCTACCCCAAACGTTTCCGCAGTAACCTTTTTCATTCTCTGTTCGACAACGGGACGATCGCGGAAATCGGTTTTGACGGAAGCAACCGCGTCCACAGTTTCCATCCCTTCTACCACCCTTCCGAAGGCCGCATACTGTCCGTCGAGATAGCTTGCGTCCGCGTGCATGACGAAGAACTGAGACCCCGCCGAATCGGGATTCTGCGCGCGCGCCATAGAAAGAACGCCGCGCGTATGCTTCAACGGATTGGCGATACCGTTTCCCGAAAACTCCCCTTTGATATGATAACCGGGGCCGCCCGTTCCGATTCCATCCGGATCTCCGCCTTGTATCATAAATCCCGCAATGACGCGGTGAAAAATCACGCCGTCATAAAAACCTTTCCCGACAAGCGAAAGAAAGTTATTCACCGTATTGGGCGCGCTTTCGGGATAAAGCTCCGCCTTGAACGTTTTTCCGTCCTCCATTTCAAACGTTACAATGGGATTATTTTGATTGCTCATTCTTTGTCCTCCTCGTATTTGTCGATTTGCGTTCCCGCTTCCCCAAATAATTTCATCGAGAATTCATCGGGATAACCCTCTTTATATACCACGCGGGCAATACCCGCATTGATAATCATTTTTGCACAAATGACGCAAGGCTGGTGCGTGCAGTACAGCGTGGCTCCGCTAATGTTCACACCGTAGCGCGCCGCCTGTATAATAGCATTCTGCTCCGCGTGCGCCGCAAAACAAATCTCGGCATGCGTGCCGCTGGGAATCTTCATTTTTTCGCGGATGCATTCCCCGCGCTCGAAACAGGAAGGAATGCCCGCGGGCGCTCCGTTATACCCTGTCGTCATTACGCGCTTTTCCCTCACGATAACCGCGCCGACTTTGCGGCGGTAACAGCTCGCCCAGCCCCCCACCTCTTCGGTAAGCTTCATAAATCTCTTATCCCATTTATCCATAGTCCACCCCGCTTAATATAAATATTATAACATAATAACGTACGCATTGTCAATTGCACACTCCTTTGCCAATAGTATTTTTGAAAATATTCGGGAAAATTTTTCCTTTTTTGTTTGACTTATCTTTATTTGTGTTTATAATAAATAAGAAATAGCAGACGGCATGAAAGAGTGCTAATTCTGCAAATTTATCGATAATTTATATGGAGGCATTTTATGAATATCAAACCGTTGTTCGATAAGGTAGTCGTGGAAGCGGTTACCGTCGAAGAGAAGACGAAGAGCGGATTTTTTCTCCCCTCTTCCGCACAGGAAAAACCCCAGACGTGCGTTGTAGTCGCCGTCGGTCCCGGCGGAGTCGTGGACGGCAAGGAAATTACCATGCAGGTAAAGACCGGAGACAAAGTCCTCTGCTCTAAGTACGCAGGCACAGATTTCAAGGTCGACGGGAAAGAATTCACCATTATCAAGCAGAGCGACATACTCGCAATCGTAGAGTAATATAAGGAGAGAAAATAAAATGGCAAAACAAATCAAATATGGCGACGAAGCAAGAAAAGCACTTGAAACGGGCGTAAACGTACTTGCGGATACAGTTAAAATCACACTCGGTCCCAAGGGAAGAAACGTCGTCCTCGACAAGAAATTCGGCGCCCCCCTCATCACGAACGACGGCGTTACCATCGCCAAAGAAATCGAGTTACCCGATCCTTTTGAAAATATGGGCGCGCAACTCGTGAAGGAAGTATCCACCAAAACGAACGACGTAGCGGGCGACGGCACGACGACGGCAGTTCTTCTTGCGCAGGCAATCATCCGCGAAGGCTTGAAAAATCTCGCTGCGGGCGCAAATCCCGTTATCCTCAAAAAGGGAATCGAAAAGGCGGTCGAAGCGGCAGTCGCGCAAATCAAATCCATATCTAAAAAGGTGGACGGCAAAAAAGCTATTTCTCAGGTTGCTTCCATCTCCGCGGGCGACGAAACGGTCGGCGAACTGATTGCAAAAGCAATGGAAATCGTCGGAAAAGACGGCGTTATCACCGTAGAAGAGGGAAAATCCATGACGACCGAACTCACTACCGTCGAAGGAATGCAGTTCGACAGAGGCTACGCTTCCGCCTATATGGTTACCAATACCGACAAAATGGAAGCCGTGCTCGACAACCCCTATATTCTTATTACCGATAAGAAAATTTCCAATTTGCAGGAAATCCTCCCCGTCATCGAACCGCTTGCACAGCAGGGTGCAAGACTGCTCATCATTGCAGAAGACGTAGAAGGAGATGCACTCGCGGCGCTCATCGTCAACAAGCTTAAAGGTGTGTTTAACTGCGTAGCGGTAAAAGCACCCGGATTTGGCGACAGAAGAAAAGCTATGCTCGAAGACATTGCCGTACTTACGGGCGGCACGGTCATTTCCTCTGACCTCGGATACGAATTTAAGGACGTTACGCCCGATATGCTCGGCAGAGCAAATCAAGTAAAAGTCGATAAAGACAACACAACCATCATCGACGGAGCAGGCGAAAAAGAAAATATCAAGGCACGCGTCGCTTCCATCAAGTCGCAGATTGAAGTTACCACTTCCGACTACGATAAGGAAAAATTGCAGGAGCGCCTTGCAAAGCTTGCAGGCGGCGTAGCCGTAATCAATGTCGGCGCTGCGACCGAAATCGAAATGAAAGAAAAGAAACTCCGCATCGACGATGCGCTCGCGGCAACCCGCGCGGCAGTTGAGGAAGGATACGTTCCCGGCGGCGGAAGCGCGCTTCTCTCCTGCGTTCCCGTTTTGGAAAAGCTCGTTTCCACCCTTTCCGGCGACGAAAAGACGGGGGCTTCCATTATAATGAAAGCTTGCGAGGAACCCGTTCGTCAGATTGCAAAAAATGCCGGCCTTGACGGCTCCGTCATCGTGGATAAAATTCTCACAAAGGGTTCGGTCAATTACGGCTTCAACGCCCTCACCAACGTATATACCGATATGGTCGAAAGCGGAATCATCGACCCGACGAAAGTTACGCGTTCCGTACTTCAGAACGCCGCTTCGGTCGCTTCTACGCTGCTCACCACGGAGAGCATCGTAACCGATATTCCCACTCCTCCCGCGCCCCCCGCACCTATGGGCGGAGATATGGGCGGAATGTATTGATTCTGACACGACAAAAACAAACCCCGTCTTGCCGTTTGGCAAGACGGGGTTTTATATTATCAATTATAGTAATTAAAATAACCGCTTTCCGCTTTACTTCTTTTTTCCGAGCAGCCGCTGCACAAAGGGAGGCAATTTTTTATCGTTGCGGGGCTCGTCGTCGTATTCGGGCTCTGCAAACGTCTTTTTGGACTGAACGTCAACGGGAGCAAAAGGCTCTTGTACTGCGGCCTTCGGAGATTCCGAAGGCGCAATATAATCTTTCTGTTGCGGTGCAGCCGTCGTCGGGCGTACGGGCGCAGGTGCGAGCGGAACCGATTCGCTGACGTGCGACGGAACGGAACGAACCGCCCCTTTTCCGGTTTCGGGCGCTCTGTCCCCCGAAGGAAATCCAGTAGCAATGACGGTAACCTCCACCTCGTCGCTGATATTCTCGTCGATGCAAGCACCGAAAATAATGTTCGCCGAATAATCCACGACGCTGTGAATAAGACTTGCCGCGGTGCGCACTTCGTCGAACGTCAAATCGTTTCCTCCGACGACGTTGAGAATAACGCCCGTTGCGCCTTCGATCGTCGTATCGAGCAAAGGACAGTTGACGGCCAGACGAACAGCCTCCACAATTCTGTTCTCCCCCTTCGCGACGCCTACACCCATGTGCGCAAGTCCCTTATCTTTCAGAATGGTACGCACGTCCGCAAAATCGAGATTGATCAGCGCGGGTGTTACGATCAAATCGGAAATACCGCGGATTCCCTGCTTCAAGACCTCGTCCGCTACGCGGAGCGCTTCCGTCATGGGTGCGTTCTTCGGCACGACTTCGCTGATTTTCTCGTTCGGTATAATAATTAACGTGTCCACAAAGCGGCGAAGATTATCAAGCCCCTTCATGGTATTATCCATTCTGCGCCTACCCTCGAATTCAAACGGTTCTGTCACGACGGCAACGGTAAGAATTTTCAAATCCTTGGCGATTTTCGCAATAACGGGAGCCGCGCCCGTACCCGTACCGCCGCCCATCCCCGCAGTGATGAACAGCAAATCCGTCTTTTCGATTGCGCGAAGCAGCTCGTCTTTACTCTCTTCTGCGGCAAGCCGACCGATTTCGGGATCGGCCCCCGCGCCCAACCCTTTGGTAAGCTGTGCACCGATTTGAATTTTCTTTTCCGCTTTATTGCAAGCCAAAATCTGCGCGTCGGTATTGACGGCTATGTACTCGGCGCTGCGGATGCCCGCTTCGATCATGCGGTTTACGGCGTTATTGCCCGCGCCGCCGACGCCGATCACTCTGATCTTTGCTTTCCCCGTAATTTCGGGCGTTTCTTTTTGCGGTGCGGGAGACGAATCATCGTCCTCCCGTCCAAGAAAAGGAATGTTATCGTTGAACATAAATTTAACCTCCGAATCCGTTTAATAATCGAAATATAAAATTGCGTTTGCAGTTATCTTCGTAAGCCATATCCACGAGTCCTATCCGCGAGCTCATAGATGGTTTGTTATAGTAAGGCAAGTCCGGCACGAGCTGTTCACACACGCGGTTGAGACGCTTGGAAATATGTTCGAGCGCACCGCGGATTTCGTTAACGCCTTCTCCCGAGATATAGAGCGGTTTATAATCCAACTCTTTTCCCGAACATTCTTCTAAAAAGCCGCCTACCGCTTCGCAAATCTCATCTAACCCGTCTTTTATTTCTTCTACAAGCGCGGCGGGCGCAATTTCATAAGCGGCGCCGCGAAACAAAAATTCCCTGCTCGGCGCGTCGTCGCGCAAGAAAAGATTGGCTTTGGAAAGCAGCATAACGGCAGCTTCGTACGGAACGGAAAAGCGTTTCATAAGACGGACGGCGATTTGCGCCTTCCCGACCCAAAAGGTTTTCTGCGCGAGAATCCCGTTTCCCAAAAGCACGCTTACCGTGGAAGAGAGAAACCCCGCGTCTAAAAAGAGCGCATATTCGTCCCTCGTTTCGGAAGGGATGAGATAATTTGCCATGGCAAGCTGCGTAGGCAGAAATCCAAGCGTTATCTTTTGACCGGAAAACATAAGTTCCAGCGTATCGGCAAAATATTTTGTACAGTAAAAATAAGAAAGCACAGCGGAAATACCGCTTGCGGAAAGCCCTGTAGGATCTACGATTCTGCGGTTATCCGCAGTAACATATATCATGCTGGTCGCCCGAATAAAACGATACCCCTGCAATTCCTCCCGTCCGCTTTCAAACAGCGCGTCCAATTCCTTTTGGCCTATTTTGCGTTTAGACGGAAAACCGATGTCCCGCTCTTTCGGAACGACTTTCAAAAATTCTCCCGGCACGCCGACATACAGCCGCTTAATACGCTCTCCGCACGTCTGCTCTACGGAAGAAAGCGCGCGGAAAACCGCCTGCGACAGGTTGTCCGTATCGTAAAACACTCCGTCCTGATACCCGTCGTAAGGCTCGGTCTTGCTCGCTTTGAAAACGAAGGTATTATTGATTCCTCGTTCCCCGAGAAATACGGCAACCTCGGAGGAGCGGACGTCCAAAACCGCTACGCTTTTGCGTCCCATAAAGATTTTTTCCTCTGTTCGTACTTATACATTATTATAACAAAGCGACACGGGAATGTCAACGAAATACATTATATTTCCCGATAAGCACAAAAAAAGCGCCTTCTTTCCAAAGACGCTTTTTACAATTAATTGCCTACACCAATCGGCACTGAATTGTGTTTTGCCGTGATTTCGCCCGTAAGCGGATTTTCGCTCGCAAAGATTTCCCCGTATGTTCGTTCGCGTTCGTCAAGGCTCAAATAAAGACCGATGGCTTTTTGTGCTTTTTCCTGCGCTTTGGAGGAAGGGCGATCGATAAAAACGGCAACGCCCTCCTGCATGGAAAGGGAAAAATAATCATAACTCGCCTGCGAAGAAGGCTTGCCGAATTGAACCGAAGCAAGATTTCTTCTTACTCCGCCAAGCTTAGACTCAAATTCGCGGAACACCGCCAGAAATTCCGAAAAAATTTCCCCTTGGGCAGCTTCGCCCTTTCGCAACTCAAGCGAAAAACCAGTCAATACGATATTTTGCCCGCCAAGCCGGTTGGAAGCATCATCTTTATCGTATAAATAGATACCCTCCGCATCCAGCACCGCATATGTGCCGCGCTCTTCCGACCAAACCGCAAACACTTCTTCCCGCTCGGCTACGTTCAGAACAATCGTCTGCGGAAAGCGCTTTTCAATTTTTCCCTCAATTTTGAAACAAGGATATTTTTCGACCGTCGCACGGATTTCTTCCGCATCGAGAAATGTCGTACTTTTACCGACAAAGCCGTCAAGTTCCTTTTGCAGTTCTTTCGCTTCTTTTATACCCGTTTCGGAGAGAGCAGAAAAAGACGCCTGCACGGAAGTTACCGTAAACACTGCGTTAAGCCCCGCCCCGACGGCGGCAAGGAATAAAACCGCAGCGCAAACCGTCGTCAATATCACCCTTTTTTTCATCTGTATCTCCCTTCGGAGTTTATACGCGCACGCGCTTGATTTCCGCCCCGAGATTTTTCAGTTTTCCCTGTAAATCCGAATAGCCCCTGTCGATGTGAGATAAATCGAGCACTTCGGAGACGCCTTCCGCGCCGAGCGCGGCGATGACGAGCGCGGCCCCGCCGCGCAAATCCCCCGCAACGAGCGAAGCGCCGTGCAATTTCGGAACCCCGCGCACGAAGGCATTCCGCCCCTTAACCTCGATGTCCGCCCCCATTTTCTGTAATTCGGGAACATATTTGAAACGCGTTTCAAACAGGTTTTCCACAATGAGCGCCCCACCTTCACAGGAAGCGTTGAGCGCAGTCGTCTGCGCCTGCAAATCAGTCGGAAACCCGGGAAAAGGCATCGTTTCGATTCTCCTGTTACATTTCAGGCGACCGTTGCTCGTTATCCTTATTTTATCATTTTTAATATGTATTTTGCAACCGTTTTCGCGCAATTTATGCAAAAGCAGTCCGATATTATCTGCTTTTACCCCCACTACCTCCATTTCCCCGCCGCAAGCGGCGCAAGCCAAGAGGAAAGTTCCCGCTTCAATCCGATCCTTTACAGGCTTATAACTCACCCCGTTCAATTTTTTAACGCCCTCGATTTCGATGACGTCGGATCCCGCGCCCGCAATCTTTGCCCCCATTGCATTTAAGAAATTCTGCAAATCGACGATTTCCGGTTCCTTCGCGGCGCCCTGTAAAACCGTCCTTCCCTCCGCCATAACCGCGGCGAGCATAATATTCTCCGTTGCACCTACGCTGGGAAAATCGAGTAAAATTTCCGCGCCGCGCAATCTGTCGCACTTGCACAGGATGTATCCGTCCCGTTCCGTAATATCTACGCCGAGATGCTTCAAAGCGTTCAAATGGAGATCAATGGGTCTGAGCCCGATGTCGCATCCGCCCGGATATGCAATAAGCGCGCGGCGGAATCGGGTAAGTAAGGAGCCGAGCATAAACACGGAAGAGCGCAGCTCCTTCGTTAAAGCAGACGATATTTCGTGCGAGCAGGCATTCGAACTGTCGATGGTAACGTCGTTACCGTGAAAGCGCACTTCCGCGCCCAATTCGCGCAGGATTTGCGCCATGCAGAGCGCGTCGGTTATCGCGGGCGTTTCCCGTATCGTTACGGGCTTATCGGTCAGAATCGACGCGGCAAAAAGAGGCAGGACGGAGTTCTTCGCCGATTGTATCTTCACGGTTCCGTAAAGCCTCCGCCCGCCGTCTATCATATATTTATCCATAAGTCCTCCTGATGTGAAAATACGGAAAAATCCGAAAGAACTGATTTTTCCCGTCTTCTCCCGTAGTATATCTTATGAAAATTTATCTTCCGTTGTGTCTTGAAACCCCGTAAACGATTCCCATTCCCGCCATCGTAACAACGAGTGAAGTATTCCCCGCACTGATGAGAGGCAACGGCAGCCCCGTAGGGGGAATGCTTCCGCTCACGACGAGCGCGTTGAGCGCCGACTGAACGGCAAAAGCAAGCGTAATGCCGCAAACTAGCATATAGCCGTAAAAATTGCCGCAGCGGTTGGCAATTCGAAATCCCCTGTACACGACGAATCCGATCACAGCGAACAACAGTACTACGCCCAAAAATCCCGTTTCCTCCCCGATGACCGAAAGAATAAAATCGCTTTCCGCGAAGGGTAAAAAACGGTATTTTTGACGGGATTGAAACAGCCCGACCCCAAAAAATCCGCCGTTCCCCAGCGCATACAACGACTGAATGAGTTGATACCCTTCTTCTTTCGGGGATGCCCATGGATTGAGGAAAGCCGAAAGTCTGTTTAATCGATACGGTTCGGCAATGATAAGCGCCGGAACGGCGAACAAAACAGGTACGATAATGACGGCAAGCGTCTTCCATGAAGCGCCGCTTAAAAAAATCATACCGATCATGATTGCGCCGACGCACATCGTAACGGACATATTCGGCTCCAGCATAATGAGCACGCAGATTCCCAGCCCTCCGCAGAGCACGGGGAGGATACCTTTTAAGGTATGCATCCGAGCGGGATTCTTTGCGAAATATCCAGCAGTAAAAATTATAAATCCGTATTTTGCAATTTCGGAAGGCTGAATCGTGAATGAGCCGAATCCAATCCAGCGCGTCGCCCCGTAATTGCTTTTGCCCAGCCCCGGCACAAAGACCAACACAAGTAGCACAAGCGAAAGGACGAGCGCGGGCACGCCGCATTTTCTCAGCTTACGGTAATCGAGGAAACTCATTCCTATCATTGCGGCAAGACCGAGAATAAAACCGATCAGTTGCTTGCGAAAAAAATAAAATGTATCGCCGAACTGCACTTCCGCACTGTATTTGCTCGCCGAATACACGCAAACAAGCCCGTAAGCCGCCAATAAGACAACCGCGGCGAGAAAGAGCAAATCGCCCTTGCCCGCCTTTTCGTCCGTTTTATTTTTTACGGAAACCGCACCGAACAGGCGGAAGCGCTCAACCGTCAGTCTCTTCACTCTCGTCCTCCGTGATTTCTGTGCGCGTTTCCCGCTCTTCCATTTCTCCCCTCTTGCTCTCTTCGACGAGAAGGGAAAACACCTGCGCAAACCGCTCTCCGCGTTCCTCGTAACTGCGGAAGCTATCGAAGCTTGCCGAAGCGGGGCTCAAAAGCACGTTTTGTCCTTTTTTCGCCGTCAAATAGGCGACGCGTACGGCAAGATCGAACGGGCGGCACAGCGTTACCGAAGAAAAGCCCTTTTTCAGTGCCGCATTGAGGATGCGAAAAGCGTTTTCTCCGTAGATTACGGCATGCACGACGCCGGAATTTTTTATCTCGTCAAAGAGCGGTTCATATGAATACCCCTTGTCTTTCCCGCCCAGCAAAAGAACCGTTTCCGCCTTCACGCTGCCGATCGCCTTGATCGCGGAATCGACGTTCGTCGCCTTGGAATCGTCGATAAACGTTACGCCGCCGAGCGTGCCAATCGTCTGCAAGCGATGCGCAACGCCGCGGAACGACTTGAGCGCCGAAAAAATTGCGCCGTCGGGCGCTCCCATGATTTTCGCCGCGCAAAGAGCGGCAAGCGCGTTTGCTTCATTATGCGCCCCTTCGAGCGGCAAATCGGAAACGGGAAAAAGTTTTTCCCCGAAATAGCAGAAATTCCCCTCGGATACATATCCGCCCTCGACCCTTTCTTTAAGGGAAAACCAAATCACCTTCGCCTTCGTTTTTTCCGCGAAGCCACGCACGACGGGATCGTCGTAATTGAGCACGGCATATTCGCTTTCTGCGGAATTTTTCAGAATACGCGATTTCAAATATATGTAGTTTTCCATATTATAATGGCGGTTGAGGTGATCTTCTGTTACGTTCAGCACTACGGCGACGTGCGGACGCAGCGAATAAAGCGTTTCCAATTGAAAGGAAGAAATTTCTGCAACGGCTATCCCCTTTTCCCCCAACTCTTCCGCACAGGAGCTGATCGGTTTGCCGATATTTCCGCATGCAACGGATTTCATTCCCGCTTTTTTGAATATCTCGTCTAACATGGTAACGGTGGTCGTCTTTCCGTTGGTACCCGTTACCGCAACGACGGGGCAGCGGAGCGCAAGCGCGCCCAACTCCGTTTCTCCAATGACGCGCTTTCCCGCACGGCGGAATGCAACCGGAAGGGAATGATCGACGGGGATTCCGGGACTTAACACCAATATATCGCACTTCTCCGACTTTTCCGCCAATTCGTCTTTGCGTATCCGTACGCATCCCCGTTCCTCAAGCGCAGCCGCCGCGCGCGCCACGTTTCCATCTTCCACGTCGTCGAATACGTATACCTTCGCTCCGTGTGCAATGAGATATTCGGACGCCGAAATTCCCGACTTCGATAATCCCGCAACGAGAAAAGTCTGTCTTGAAAAAAGCATAAACTCTCCTTTTCAGACGAGCGGAATCAACAATAGCGCGCCGACGACCGCGGTAACGACGGTATAGACGTAAGTTATCTTTCCTTCAGAATAACCTTTCTGTTGGAAATGATGGTGAATCGGCGCCATAAGGAAAATCCGCTTGCCCGTTTTTTTATAGTATATTACTTGAAGAATAACGGATATGCTTGAAAGGACAAACATTATTCCCGCAATCGGAATGACGAGCGCATTTCCCGTAAAGAGCGCCGCGCAGGCGGCAAAGCCGCCCAGAGAAAGAGAGCCTGTATCCCCCATAAATACGCTCGCGCGGAAGGTATTGAATACGAGGTACGCGGCAAGCGCTCCCGTCAGGCAAAAACAGAGCAAGGATATATCCCGGTTTCCATCCTGCAGGGGAAGCATAATTCCGAGCGCAAGAAAAAATACCGCACTCACCGAACCGGCAAGCCCGTCTAACCCGTCGGTCAGATTCACGCTGTTGACGGTTGCAATCAAAACGAACACGCCAACGGGAAACATCCACCAACCGATATCGTAAGAGAGCGAGGTAAAAGGGAGATTGAGCACGGTAAGCCCGTTCAGACAGCAATAGACCGAAGCGAGAACGGCGACGGCGAGTTGAAACAGTATTTTTTGATACGCCCGAAGTCCGAGATTCTCCCCCCGTTTTTTCTTCAATAAATCGTCTAAAAAACCGACGGCGAGATATCCGAGTCCTACCGCAAGCGCAACCAAAAAAGGCTTGTCCGATACGCCGCGAAAGACGAGCGCAACGGCGGTTGCAGACAAAATAAAAGCAAGCCCGCCCATTGTGGGCGTTCCGCTCTTATTTTTGTGTTCCGTTACGTATTTCAGAATATTCTGCCCCGTTCCTAATTTTTTCAGAAGCGGAATTTCCGCCGCGCACAATAACAGCGAAAGCGCGAAGGAAAGCAACGTGCAAATTAAAATTTCCCGAATCATGATAGCAATTTACCGATACAAGACTTTATTACAGCTTTGTCGTTATAAGCATGTTTTATTCCCATGATCTCCTGATACGTTTCGCCGCCCTTTCCCGCAACGAGTAAAACGTCACCTTCGGACAGGATTTTCAACGCATACTCCGTCGCCTTCTTGCGATCTTCCACGGCAACATACGAAGACGAAACGCTTCTGTATCCTTTTTCTATCTCCCCGATAATCTTGCAAGGATCTTCATAACGCGGATTATCGGAGGTAATGACGCAAAAATCGCACAGTCGCGCCGCAGTTGCCCCCATGATCGGGCGCTTGGATGCGTCGCGGTTTCCGCCGCAACCGAACAGACATACAAGCTTGCCGCCGCAGTGTTCTTTCAGCGACGAAAGAGATTTTTCAAGCCCATCAGGCGTATGCGCGAAATCGACAAAGACATCCGCCCCGCGGAAGGAGGCCGTCCATTCCAACCTTCCGTCCACTCCTTCTTCGTACGAAAGTCCGCGCGCAACCGCGGCGGGCTTTATTTCTAACCGCTTCGCCGCGCAAGCCGCCGCTAATGCGTTGGAAACGTTGTGCCGTCCCGTCATTCGGATCTCCGCTTTGCACAGCTCGTCCTCCACGTTGATAAGGACGCTGCTGCCGCGGATATTTTCACTCTTTACAACGGCAAAGGCGTCCGCCGGATTATCCAATCCGTAAAAAATACAGGGAACGCCGCGTTCGGCAAGCCGACGGGAAAATACGTCGTCCGCATTGAGCACGGCATAACGGCAACGCGACGGCAAAAACAGCTGCTTTTTCGCCTCGCCATAAGATTTCATATCCTTGAAAAAGTCCAAATGATCCTGCGTAAAGTTGGTAAATATTCCAACTTCGTAAGTAATCGGGCAATCTTTTTTCAAGTAGAGCGCATGCGCGGAAACTTCCATCACGACGTGTGTAATTCCCTCTTTTTCCATATCCGCAAGAATGGAAAATAAGAAAACGGGATCAGGCGTCGTCAGCGCTGGCGCAATTTTTTTGCAGCCGTACCGCGCGCCGAGCGTGCCGATAAGCCCCGCCGCTTCGCCCGCTTCCGTTAAGATTCGGAAAAGCATATGCGCCACCGTCGTCTTGCCGTTCGTCCCCGTAACGCCGACGATTTTTAGCTTTCGCTCGGGATGCCCGTAAAACGCTGCGGCGATCCGCGCCATCGCTTCCCTTCCGTCTGGTACGATGACTTGCGGACAACTTACCCTGACTTCACGCTCGCAAATCACGGCTGCGGCGCCGCTCTTTTCTGCCGAAACGGCATCGTCATGCGAATCCCGTTGCGTTCCCTTATAACAAAAAAACAAATCGCCTTCGCCCGCAACACGGCTATCGGTGCAGAGCGAGTAAACCTCACAATCTCCCGTTATGCGCTTTATAGGCAACTCCTTGACAAGTTCGGAAAGTTTCATTTTACCTCCGTTTGCGGTTTCAGCCGCATGATTTCGATGATCCCTTCAAAGATTTCCTTGGCGCACGGCGCGGCAACCGTGCTGCCGTAATAGGAACCTTGCGGCTCGTCCACAATGACGAGCGCGAGATAACGCGGACGATTGGCGGGGAAATAACCGACGAACGAAGAAACGTATTTTCCCTGTGCGATATGCCCGTCTTCGTACTTCTGCGCCGTTCCCGTCTTCCCCGCTACGCGGTATCCTTCGATATACGCTTTTTTTCCGCTCCCGTCGCGCACGACACCTTCCAACATCTCGGAAAGAATAGACGAAGCTCTTTCACTGACCGTTCTGCCCGCAAGCGCCTTTGCCGATCTTTCCCGAACGGAGCCGTCGTCGGAAAAGATCTCGCTCACAATGCGGGGCGCATAATAATATCCGCCGTTTACGGCAGATGCCGCCGCGCAGGCAAGCTGCAACGGAGAAACGGCAATCGTCTGACCGAATCCGATGCGCGCCAAATCGCAATCGCGCACCGTGCTTTCAGGCAAAACCATGCCGATTGCCTCCCCCGAAAAATCGATACCCGTTGCCGTTCCGAACCGAAACGCGCGCAAATAATCGTAAAAAGTGTCCTTTCCGAGCGAAAGCGCAATATCCACAAAACAAGGGTTGCAACTGTTGTTGAGCGCGTCGGCAAGCGTTTGATTGGAATGCTTTCCGTTGGCGTGATCGCTCCAACACTTTATCGTCGTTCCGTCAACCGAACGCGTGCGGGCGCTCGGATAAATATGCGTTTGGGGAAAAGCATTCGGATTGCCTTTCAGATTCTCTTCGATATTGGCTGCCGCCGTTACGATTTTGAAAGTGGAGCCCGGCTCGTATATGTCGCACACGAGGCTGTTTCTCGAAAGAGCATTGAGCGCCGCTAGGTCGTCCCGCGGAACATCGTTCAAATCGTATGAGGGTAAGTTGACCATGGCGAGTACGGAAAAATCGGAAGGATCGAGCACGATACACTGCGCCGCCTTCGCCTGCGAACTTTCCAGCACCCTGCCCATCACCTCTTCGGCGAGCGATTGTATGCGGTAGTCGAGCGTGAGCGCGACGTTCAATCCGTCCGTCGCGGGAATGTAAGCAGCCTTCGCCCCTTCCAGATCGACGCCGACCAAGTCCGTTTCAAACAAAATTTCCCCGTTTTTGCCGGAAAGGTACTTGTTATAGTACTGTTCGATACCCGAACTTCCCGACTGATCGACGGAGGTAAAACCGAGAATCTGACAGGCAAGTTCTCCGTAAGGGTAAATTCTCGTGTTGTCGCGTGCATAGTATACGCCGTCCAATTCCGCCGTTTCTATTTTTTCCACAAGCTCCTTTTCCGCACGACGCACGATCGTAATTTCCGAGCTCTTCTTATCCGTCAGTTTTCGATAAACCTCCTCGTAAGAAACGCCGAGCGCCGCGGATAAGATGCGCGCGCCGCTCTCCGGATCCTTTACCGCATTTGCACGGGCAAACACGCTGTAAGTCGTTCGGTTCCCCGCAAGAAGTTCTCCGTTCCGGTCGAAAATCTTTCCGCGGCTCGCAACGACGGGAATTTCGCGCGTCCACTGATCGAGGGCGAGGTAATGAAGCTCGTCCTCCCAAATAACCTGTATGTAAAAGATGCGACCGAGAAAAAGGCAAAAAAGAAAGGCTATCGCCGCAAATACGGCAAATAACCTCTTTCGTAGGACAGACAACGAATAATCCGTCTTTTTAATAATATTTTCCTCCGCTTTACGGTGCGACCTGCATTCCCTGCGAGAGCGCCCATTCAACGATGTTTTCCTGACTCATAACTTCTTCGATTGCCGTGCGAACGGCTTCTTCGTTCATCTGCAATTCCGCATTCACCGCTTGAACTTCCGCAATTTGCGCGTCAAGCGTATTGAGAATTCCCGTATTGACGCAGATGATCGCAAGTGCCGCGACGATGACAAGCGCGATTGCCGCAAGAACAACTTTCGCTTTACTCGAAAGCATATAGGATATCCCGACCTGAGCGTTTTCTTCCGTTTCCGCTCTCTGCGCACTCACCTGTTTGAGGGTATTCATTGTGCGACGGGTGGGAAGCGCGTCCTCTTCGTCGATATCATCCGCGGGCGTTACGGCGGGAATGACCGAAACAGCCGTCGCCGTATCGACAGGCTTATTTTCGCCCAAAAGCTCCCCGTCTTTATAGCTGAGCCCTTCAAAAAGCATATGACGTTTGGTCGCAGGCGTTGCGGAAACGGGCTTATAATCGGCAAATCTCTGCGCGGCGCTCGGGACTTCCGTTTCGGGCGCGGAACGCGCGGGAACATACTCGGTTACATCCGCGGCAAAGTTGCCCGCATTTTCGTAAAGAGCCTGCGTATGTTGACCGGCTTCGCTCGAAATCAGCTTTTTGTAATTTTCGGAAATACGGCGGCTGTGTTCGCTCTCGGCTTCGGAAACGCCCTTGCGGACAGCTTCCTTCTGCTCGGCCTGCCTGATTTGGATTTCCCTTTCCAACAACAAGTTTGCCATTGATCTGCTCCTTACAATCTATTCCCCGAATTGTCCGTTCATGCTAAATTTTTCGGGCAATTCTTAATTTTGCGCATTTGCTGCGCGAATTTTCCTTTTTTTCTTCTTCACACGCCGTTATCGGCTTTTTATTGACCAGCTCTATTTCCTTTTTCTTCCCGCATACGCACACGGGAAACTCTTTCGGACAAACGCATTCTTCGCTCATTTCTCGGAAAATCTGTTTTACGATTCTGTCTTCCAGCGAATGAAAGGTCAAAATGCAGATTCTCCCGCCGCGTTTCAGCCTGCGCGTCAATCCCGCTACGCATTCACGCAAGCCCGAAAGTTCTCCGTTCACCTCAATGCGAATCGCCTGAAACGTTTGCCTTGCACAGGCGGGCGATCGGAATTTCACGGGAATACTGTTTTCTATGATACTTACAAGTTCTCCGCACGTCGTAACGGATTTCCGCCCACGCGCGTTCACGATATTTTTCGCAATCGCAGAAGAGAACCTCTCCTCTCCGTAATCCTTTAAGATGCGATAGAGCTTTTCTTCCGGGTATTCGTTTACGACCGTTTCGGCCGTAAACGGGTTATCCCTGTCCATTCTCATATCGAGCGGCGCGTCCGCTTTGAGATAGGAAAATCCCCTGTCCTTGTCGTCTATCTGGTGGGAAGAAATACCGAAATCGAGCAACACTCCGTCGAGCCGATCTACGCCCGACCGTTCGAGCACTTCCGCATAGTCCTTATAATCGGATTTATATATATCGTATCTGCCGACGAAAGGTTTTAAGCGCTCACTAGCCGCGCGAACGGCGTCGGCGTCCCTGTCGGTCGCAATCAGCCGAGCCGTAGGGTTTGACGCGAGAATGGCGTATGAATGCCCGCCTCCACCCGCCGTACCGTCGAAATAAACGCCGTTCTCTTTTACGTCGAGCCCCTCGAGCACCTCCCGCAGCATTACGGGCTTATGATAAAAGCTTTCCATATCAGAAATCAATCAGCGCATAAGCGTCGTCAAAGCTCATTTCACCCGAATATTTTTCAAACGCCTCTTTAGACCAGATTTCGAGGTAATCCCCCATTCCGACGGTTACGACGTCCTTATTGATCTTGGCATGATTTCTTAAAAATGCGGAGAGCAGCGTTCTACCCTGCGCGTCCTCTTCCACCTTTTCAACGGAGCTTTGAATTTTTCGCTTTGCAAGCATCTTTGCGGGATCGGAAGAACGAACGTTTTTGAGCGCTTCCAAGCGCTCTTCCAACGCGGCTTTCGGGAACACCGAAATACACCCCTGCGCGCCCGCGACAAAATAATACGCGTCGTCAAGATCATTTCTGAACTTCGCAGGAATGCGTATTCTGTTTTTCGCGTCGAGCTGATGGCTGACCGTTCCGCTGAAATACTTCATTTCTTCCTTTCCGTATTTTGAAGATAGTTAGATTATATCATGCTCTGTTTTCCTTGTCAACCACTATTGACCACTTTTTTTGTAAAAACATAAAAAAAGTAATAAAATTCGACTGAAAAAAACCACTTTTGACCGAAAATCAGCCTTAATTTATGAAATAAACATTTGTTCGTATACTCTTTTATTGATATTTTTCGCATTTCCGATAAAAAATATGCCCAAATTTGAGGAAATACCTTCATTTTTCGGCATTTTTCCCGAACAATTGTTTGCATTATACCCTTCCGCAGTCAGACTATCCGAAAAGTGGTCATCTATCCCTAAATTTTCCGAAAACTCGATATTCCGTTGTTTCCCGAGTACCGACCGCAATTGCCGCGCCGTACCCTCCCCGCCGTCGAAAACAGGCGCGGAATAGAATGCCTCAATCTCTTTTTTGAAATAAACGTAATGCGTGCAGCCGAGAACGATGCCGTCGTAATTTCCCTGCGGCAAGTGTTCCCGCAAATCCAATGCTTTCCCGCGTACGACGGCGCTCTCTACGGCGGCGGCAAGTCCTTCCAGCGCGAAAACGGTGATATTGCAAGCATCGTGATAACGAGCGACTAACTTACGAAGACGTTCGCTTTCCGTCGTTCTCGGCGTCGCCAAAACGAGCACCCGCCCGCACCGTTCCGATGCAGGTTTTACGGCCGGCTCCGTACCGACAATCGGAAAGGAAAATTCCGACCGCATTTTCTCTGCGCAAACGGCGGTCGCCGTGTTGCATGCGAGAACAGCGGCATCCGCGTTCATTTCGCGGAATCGAACGAGCGCTTCGCGCACGCAAGCGGCAATTTCCTGCGGAGGACGACTTCCGTACGGCGCACGGAAATTATCGCCCAAATAAAAATATCGGTTCTCCGGCATCAGCTTGACGCATTCCGACAGCACGGTCAGTCCGCCGATTCCGCTGTCGAATATCCCGACCTTGAAAATCCTGCCCATTGGCTGCTTTTTTCCTCCTTACAAATTGTTTTTTGTTAAAATTTTATCTTTCTAAGCTTAAAAACAGTTTACAAGCCATTTATTTTATGCTAGAATATTGAAGAATAAAATATAAAAAATGTTCAATATTAAGGAGAAATTACCGTGCCCAACATTAAATCCGCAAAAAAGCGCGTTTTGGTAACCGAAAAAAAGGCTCAGCAAAACAAAGCGATCAAGTCGGCTTTGAAAACGTCGATCAAAAAATTCCTCGCGGCAGTCAATGCAGGCGATAAGGAAACCGCGGAAAAGCTTTATCCCGAAACCGTTTCTGCCATCGATTCCGCCGCAACGAAAGGCATTCTTCACAAAAACAACGCCAATAACAAGAAAGCGAAGCTTGCGAAAAAGCTCGCTGCCCTTGCCGCATAACAAAAATCTTGAAATTTTTGAGACTCTGCAAAAGCGGAGTCTTTTTTATTGTAA
>CAJUJO010000009.1:21109-53154 GCA_910586675.1 uncultured Christensenellaceae bacterium
GCAATTAATTTATATAAAAACAAAAAATATATCCTTCAAACGATTGACTTTCTTTGTGAAATACAGTATACTTTTCGCAGTTTTGGTTTATTTTTAGTAAACTTTACGTTTAGTTTTGCTGTGATTCAGTAAAAATGCACAAAAAGTTTATAATTACTAAACCGACAC
Source organism: uncultured Christensenellaceae bacterium (assembly GCA_910586675.1). Classification (GTDB taxonomy): domain Bacteria; phylum Bacillota; class Clostridia; order Christensenellales; family Borkfalkiaceae; genus Gallimonas. The sequence continues at coordinate 21,278 of CAJUJO010000009.1, forward strand.
GGGAGGAATATTTCCGAATTATGGAACTTGGCGCAAAGCTGAAAGACATGCGGCAGAAAAAAAATCTGACGCAGGAAGAACTCGCCGACCGATGCGAACTCACCAAAGGTTATATCTCGCAATTAGAGAACGACCTTACAAGCCCGTCTATTGCGACACTCGTCGACCTATTGAATGCCTTGGGGAGCAATTTATCCGATTTCTTCCACGAAGAGGCGGAAGAAAAAGTCGTCTTTACGCAGGAAGAGTATATTGAAAAACAGACGGACGGTATGCTTTGGAATTGGGTCATTCCCAACGCGCAGAAGAACGCAATGGAACCCCTGCTCGTCGAGCTGGAGGCGGGTGCGGCGACGGGAGCGGATTTTCCGCACGAAGGCGAAGAATTCGGCTACGTGCTCGAAGGAAAAATCGCCGTTGTGAAAGCAGGGAAAAGCCATACCGCCAAAAAAGGCGAAAGCTTTTATTTTACCGCCGATAAAGAACACTGCATCGTCAATAAGGGAAAAGGAAAAGCCAAATTTCTGTGGATCTCCACTCCCCCCAATTTTTGAATAATTTACCGAGGAGAAAAGCAATGTCCGAACACATTATCGAATTGCAAAACGTAACCAAATATTACGACGACAACCTCGTCATCGATGACGTCAGTTTTTATGTAAAAAAGGGTGAATTTATCACATTCCTCGGACCTTCGGGCTGCGGAAAGACGACGACTTTGCGCATGATCGCGGGATTCGATCTTCCCACAAAGGGAAAAATCCTGCTAAACGGCAAAGACATTTCCCTTTTGCCTCCCAATAAGCGCCCTGTCAACACTGTTTTTCAGCGCTACGCTCTTTTTCCTCATTTGAATATCTACGATAATATCGCATTCGGACTGAGAATGAAGCGCGTGCGCAACACCTATCGCAACGAGAGCGGAGAAACGTACACAAAAACGGAAAAACTGACCAAAGCGGAAATTGCCGCAAAGGTAAAAAAAGCGCTTGAAATCGTCGATTTGGAGGGATTTGAAAAGCGTTCCGTCGCTACCCTTTCGGGCGGTCAGCAGCAGCGCGTCGCAATCGCGCGGGCAATCGTCAACGAACCGGAAATTCTCCTTTTAGACGAGCCGCTCGGCGCCCTCGACTTAAAGATGCGCAAGGAAATGCAGATCGAGCTCAAAGAAATGCATAAACGCCTAGGCATTACCTTCATTTACGTTACGCACGATCAGGAAGAAGCGCTCACCATGTCTGATACCATTGTCGTCATGGCGGACGGGGTCGTTCAGCAAATCGGAACCCCTACCGACATTTACAACGAGCCGGCGAATACCTTCGTCGCCGACTTTATCGGCGAGAGCAATATCTTCAACGGAACGGTAACCGGAAGCAGAAAAGTCAAATTCTGCGGCAAAACGTTCGATTGCGTAGACGACTTCGAAAAGAACGAAATGGTGGACGTCGTCGTACGCCCCGAAGATATCGTCATGTGCGCACCCGACGAAGGCACGCTCAAAGGCACCGTCATCTCTGTCGTATTCAAAGGTATTCATTATGAAATCACCGTTCAGGTGGGCAAATACGAGGTCGTCATACAGAGCACCGAAAAGCGCGAGGAAGGTGAAACGATCGGCATGAAAATCCCCGCACAGGAGATTCACCTCATGAAACGGCTGTACACTTTGAACAGCTTCGACGGCGTTATCACAAAACGCAATACCGTGGAATTTGCCGACGGCGAATTTGAATGCGACGTAACGCAGCTTTATCCGGGCAGCAGCATCGACGAAGAAGATTACCTCGTAACCGCCGCAGGAGAAAAAATCGACCTGACGGGAACGGAAGTAAAAGTCGAGGTCGGGCTGGAAGACATCTCTATCAGCGACGACGAAAACGCGGGCGGCACCAAAGGACATATCATTTCCATTATTTATAAGGGCGACCATTACCGCCTTATCGTACGCACGGAAGAGAGCGAAGAAGATTTCGTCTTTTCAACGGACGATTTGTGGAACGAAAACGACTTCGTGTCCGTCATTATACCCAAAGACAAAATCAAACTGTCGTTGAAAAACGTCGAGGAGAAAAAGAGATGAAAATGCCGCGTTTTTCCCGAAAGACGCTGTGCATTCCGTACGCCGTCTTTTTACTTTTTTTCGTTATCGTCCCCATGCTCGTGATCGTGTTTTATGCGTTTACGGACACAGCTAACGGATTTTCCTTCTCTAATTTTATCAATTTCTTTTCCGACCCTACCAAACTGAGTACCATCGTGTATTCGTTTGTCATTGCATTGATCACGACCGCCGTCTGCTTGCTCCTCGCTTATCCCGTAGCCTATATCCTCTCGCGGAGTAAAATGAAAAAAAAGAACGTAATCCTCATGCTCTTCGTAACGCCGATGTGGATCAACTTCGTCCTGCGCATCAACGCAATCAGGGAGCTGCTCAAATGGATCGGACTTTTGGGTGAAGCCAACTATTTTAATACGATATTCGGTATGGTTTACGATTTTCTCCCCTTCATGATCCTGCCCCTCTACACAACAATGCTGAAAATCGATAACAATCTCTATGAAGCAAGCGCCGACTTGGGCGGAAATGCCTTTATCACCTTTACGCGCATCACGCTTCCCCTTTCCATGCCGGGTATTATGAGCGGCATCACGATGGTTTTTCTTCCTTCGATGACCAATTACGTCGTATCCGATATGCTCGGCAATTCCAAAGTTACAATTATCGGTAAATTTATCGAAACCTATTTCGGCACCGATTGGCATATGGGCTCCATGATTGCCCTCATTCTACTCGTCGTCGTGTTCGTTTCCACCCTTCTATCGGGCGGATTCAAATCGGAAGATAATGTAAGGGGGGCGAATATATGATCAAAAAGTGTTTGAAATGGTTTTATATCGGTTTGATTCTTCTCTTTCTATACGCCCCTATTCTTTTACTCGCGGTATACAGCTTTAATTCCGTAGACATGATAGGAACCTGGGGAGAATTTTCCTTCCGCCATTACGCCAAACTGTTCGGCGACCCCGTCATTCTGGAAATGATTGGAAACACGCTGGTGCTCGCCCTTTCGGCAGCCGTACTTTCCACCGTGCTCGGTACGGCAGGAGCATTAGGCATTTATTACTGCAAAAAGAGAATAAGAACAGTGCTCGGCGGAGTTTCCCAAATCCCTATTATCAACGCGGAAATCGTAACGGCACTTGCACTCGTCATCACGTTCGTCTCTGTCGGAATGGAAAAATCATTTTTCACGCTTTTGATCGGACATATGGTCATATGCACGCCCTTCGTTGTCTTGTCTGTTACGCCGAAACTCAAACAGATGGACAACAGCTTATATGAAGCCGCGCTCGATTTGGGCGCAAGCCCCGCAAAAGCGCTCTTCAAAATCGTACTACCGCAAATTATCCCGGGAATCGTTTCGGGCTTTATGCTCGCAGTAACGATGTCTCTCGACGATTATATCGTTACAAGTTACACGAAGCCCTCCACCTTTAATACCATTTCCACCTATGTTTACAACGCTACGACGAAAGGAAACGCGCATACCGCCGAAACGCTGGCATCCTTCTGGGCGTTAACGACGATCATCTTCGTGATCATTCTCGCCGTCGTACTCTGCGCAAACCTTGCGGCGAGCAAGAAAAAGGAGGCGAAGAAATGAACGCTAAAAAAACGATATCCGTAATACTCTCCGCGCTCCTGCTACTCCCCTCTCTCGCGCTGCTCGGCGGCTGCGGCGGAGAACAGGAAATCCGCCTGCGCATATATAATTGGGAAGAATATATCGACGAGGGCGGCGAAGATTCCTACGCATACGATCCGATCGACAATCCCGACGCCCCCTCGATGATAGACGATTTCGAGAGCTGGTACGAAGAAACCTACGAAAAACCTATCCGCGTGGAATATTCCACGTTCGGTACGAACGAGGATTTGTACAACCAGCTCAAACTGGGCAATTCTTACGATCTCGTTTGTCCTTCCGAATACATGATCATGAAGCTGGCGGCAGAAAATATGCTGCAACCGCTGTCCGAAGAATTTTTCGACGGTAGCAAGGAAGAGAATTACTATATCAACAACGTATCCCCCTATATTCAAGGTGTATTCGAAACGGGAAAAATCACCGCCGACGGAGAAGAGCACCGTTGGAGTGATTACGCCGCCGGTTATATGTGGGGCACGACGGGGCTCATTTACAACCCCGAAACGGTATCGGACGAGGATTTGAAACAGGGTTGGAGCATCATGCTCGATGAAAAGTACCGTAAGAAGGTTACCACGAAAGACAACGTGCGGGATTCCTATTTCGTCGGCCTTGCAATCAATTATTACGAAGATTTGATGAAGTTGAAACAAGATCACACGGAAGGAATTTTATCCGATAACGACTACAACGCCGCAATCACCGAAATCATGAACAGAACGGACGAAAAATCGGTTGCGGAAGTACAGCAGATTTTGCTTGATATGAAAGCAAACATTTTCGGCTTCGAAACGGACACGGGAAAATCGGATATGGTAAAAGGAACGATTTCCCTGAATTTCGCTTGGAGCGGCGATGCCGTTTATGCCATGGACCTTGCCGAAGAGGAAGGCGTTTACCTCAACTTCCATATTCCCGAAGAGGGTGCAAACCTCTTTTTCGACGGCTGGGTCATGCCGAAAGGCGCAAACGCGCAGGCGGCGGAAGCGTTTATCAATTTCATGTCGATGCCGGAAAACGCCGTACGCAATATGGATTACATCGGATATTCCTCCGTCATAGCGGGAGAAGAGATTCTTTCGTATATCGAAGAAATTTACAGCGCGGAAGAGAACGACGAAACCGCCGTCCCCTATGATTTAAGTTACTTTTTCGGCGAAGAAGTTATTATTCTCGCCCCCGAGGAACAGCTCGACCGCCAGCTTTACGGACAATATCCGCCCGAAAGCGTTATGCTTCGCTGCGCGGTAATGGATTATTACGGGGAAGCCGATGCGCGCATTAACGAATTATGGACAAAGGTCAAAGGCGAAATGCTCGACGCCTGGGCAATCGTCGTCATATGCGTCGCCGTCGTCTTGATCGCACTCTTTGTTATCTACGTAAAGCTCGGAAGCAAAATCGACTTTTTCCGATTAAAGCCGAAAAAAGGCTACGTACGAATCGATCAACAGCCGCTCAGATGAGAAAGAAACCCGCAGGCAATTGCCTGCGGGTTTCTTTATGTTTAATCACAATAATTTTTCTAAAACCGTTCTGCATGCGATTTTGCAGTGTTCATACGTGAGCCCGCCCTGAAAATAAGCGGTAAACGGCTGCCTGATCGGAGCGTCGGCGGAAAGCTCGATGCTTGCGCCCTGCACAAAGGTACCTGCCGCCATTATCACTTTGCAATCGTATCCCGGCATATCCCACGCTTCCAATTTGACAAACGAATCTACGGGAGAAACTTCCTGAACGGACTGAATAAAATCGATAAGCTCTTTTTCCGTTGAAAAGCGCACGGCGCGCGTAATATCCGGAGGCACCCTATCCGCCGAAGGAAAATTAGTATAACCCAACTCTTCCAAACACGCCCCGATCAACAAGCCCCCTTTCAGCGACTGTCCGACGACGTGCGGCGCAAGAAAAAATCCCTGATAAAATTGCTGATAACCGTAGGCGTAAGAACCGACTTCCGCACCGACGGACGGCGCCGTGAGTCGGTACTCCGCAAGCTCGGTATACTTTCTGTTTCCCGCAATGTACCCACCCGTCGGCGCAAGACCTCCCCCGGGATTTTTTATGAGAGAACCGACGATAATGTCCGCTCCCACTTCCGTCGGTTCGCGCGTTTCGGCAAATTCACCATAGCAGTTATCAACAAAGATGCAGCCCTTAAAGTTTCGGGCACGTAAAAAGGAACTCATTGCTCCGATTTCGTCTACGGTGAACGCGTCGCGCAATTCATATCCGCGCGAGCGCTGAATATACACGAGCTTATAATCTTCTTCTCCAAGACTTTTTGAAACCGCGGAATAATCGACCTTTCCTTCTTTAGTAAGCTCCGTAACGTCAAACCGAACGCCGAAATCGGCAAGCGAACCGTTTTCCTTCCCCCAAATTACGCCGCGAATGGTATCGTAGGGCATCCCCGTAATACACAGAGCCTTATCCTGCGGGCGGAGAATCCCAAAGAGCGCAACGGTTAATGCATGCGTTCCGCTGAGAATCGCGGGGGAAACGACGGCGCTTTCCGCACCGAAGGCACGCGCGTAAACTCTGCCCAAACGCTCCTTTCCCTCGTCTCCGTACCCGTAACCCGTTGAAGGAAGAAAATGCCGCAGAGCAATGTTTTCTTCCCGAAAGGCGTTCAGAACCTTTTCTTGATTAAACAAAACCGTTTTGTCGATTTCGGAAAAAAGCCCTCCGAGCTTTTTCTCCTGCCTTGCTATAATTTCATTCGCCGTCATATATTTTACACACCTTTTCTACCGCTAACTCGAAATTTTCAGGCGGCAACCAAGTTAAATTTTGCATTCTTTTGAAAAAAGTTATTTGCCTTTTGGCGTAATTCCGCGTGTTTTTCTTTATTATGTCTGACATATTACTTACGTTATCTTTATTTTTCAGACATTCGACCACTTCTTTATAACCGATGCCCTGCATACACTGCGCATTTTCGGGCACACCTTCCACAAGCAACCCTTTCACCTCTTCGACTAATCCCTCCGCAATCATCCCGTCTACGCGCGCATTGATCCGTCCGTAAAGCGCTTCGCGGGGATAATCGAAGGCAAACGCGCGAAATTCATATCTGGGCGCGTCGCCGTCGCATTGTTCGGATTTCTTCCTTCCCGTCAGGTCAAAAATTTCCAGCGCGCGAATCACCCGCTTGACGTCGTTCTCATGAAGTTTTTCCGCACTCTCCTTATCACATGCGCACAGCAATCCGTGCAGATAGTTTCTGCCCTTTTCTTCGGCTATCCGTTCGTACTTCCTCCGCACTGCGGGATCAGCGGGCGTTGTTCCGAATGAACTTCGATAAAGCAGAGCATTCATATAAAAGCCCGTTCCGCCGCACAGCACAGGTACTTTCCCGCGCGCGAATATATCTTCCAATATCGGTAACGCCAAACGCTCGTAATCGCTTACCGAAAAATTTTCGGTAGGTTCGGCGACGTCTATCATGTAATGCGGAATCCCGCGCCGTTCTTCTTTGGAAGGTTTCGCCGTGCCGATATTTAATCCGCGATACACGAGCAGCGCGTCTGCGGAAATAATTTCACCGCCCAAGCGCTCCGCAACCGCCACCGAAAGAGCCGTCTTCCCCGTTGCCGTCGCACCGCACACGGCGAGAACTTTTTTCATTTATACGATCCTCTTAAAAAGTTTTTCCAGCTCTGTTCTACTCACCTTTACCGCAACCGGTCTGCCGTGCGGGCATTTCAACCCCATATTGCCGCCCATCTTTTCCATCAGGGCGCGCACCTCTTCATCCGTAAGCACTTCCCCGCCCTTTACCGCCGCCTTGCACGCTGCCGTTGCCAACTTATCTTTGAGAATGTCGGCAAGCTTCACCGCGCGGAGCGATTCCATGGAAGAGAGAACTTCTCCGAAAAATTCTTCCAAATCGATGTTTTTAAGATCGGCAGGAACGGCCGAAACCTTAAAGCTGTTATCGCCGAATTCGCCGATTTCAAACCCAAGCTCCGAAAGAAGCGGAAGATTTTTTTCCAAAAAAGAAAATTCCTGCGCATTGACGTTGAGGATATACGGCAGAAGCATCGGTTGGGAAATTACATCGCGGCGCTCGCACCGATCGCGCAGACGGTCGTAAATCAAGCGTTCGTGCGCCGCATGCTGGTCGATGAGATACGCCGCGTCTCCCGATTCGTAAATGAGATAGGTTCGGAACAATTCCCCCTTAAACGCAAGGGAACGGACGTCGAGCTTTTCCTGCTCCGCCTTTTTTTCTTTTTCGGCAAGGAAGCGTTTATTTTCTTCAAAAAAATCCTCCTGCGCGCGGACAGTCGAAGACTTCGGAGAATGCACCTCCATCACATTCGGCGTAAAGAAATCACGCCCGACAGGCGTTCTTCCGCCCGTCGGCGGTATATCAAAGGAAAGTTCTTTTTTCGCTTCCTCCAACGTCATGTTCAGTACGGGCGGTGTTTGCGAAACCGCAGCTTCATTCTTTGCGGCATGCTTTTCCGCCGCAGTAACCGCGGGCGTTACAATCTCTTTTGCGGTAGATTGGATTCTTGCTTCGGGTAGATCGGAAGAAACGAGATATTCGAGGGCGCGGGAATTTCCGTCCAGCACGGCGGCAACGACGGAATACACGCTTCCGTATATGATTTGATTGTCGGCAAAACGCACGTCCGCTTTATTCGGATGCACGTTTACGTCCACAATTTCGGGCGGAACGTCAAGAAAGAGCACGTAAAACGGATACTGCCGCTTCATGAGATAGGAAGCATATGCGTTCGTAACCGCTGCGGACACCGTTTGATTTATCACATATCTGCCGTTTACAAACAGACTCTGATAACTGCGGTTTGCTTTGGAAAAATTCTGATTTCCGATATATCCGCGCAATCGAATGCCGTGTTTATCGGCGGATATTTCATAACAATTGCGCAAAATGTCCGCGCCGTAAACGACGGCAAGCGCCGATTGCAGACCATCGCCGAACGACCGATATTTCACCTTTCCGTCCGCCGTAAAATTAAACGCGATTTCGGGACGGGAGAGAATGAAACGGGAAATCATTCCCGTAACGTCGCCCTCTTCCTGCCCGTCCGATTTAAGAAATTTCAGCCGCGCGGGCGTGTTGTAAAACAAATCTTCAACGGTTACGCATGTTCCGTTTGCGCCGCCAGCAGGGCATACCGTGCCGAGCACGCCGCCCGTGCAGGAAAGCGAATGCGCCTCTCCCTCCTTCGTTTTAGAAACGATGTTCATGCGGGAAACGGAAGCGATCGAAGCGATCGCCTCCCCGCGAAAGCCGAGCGTGGCAATAACTTCCAGATCCTCCGCTTTTTTCAGTTTGCTCGTCGCATGGGGATGATAGGCATGCGGCAAATCGTCCTTTTCAATTCCGCTTCCGTTGTCGGTAACTTTTACAAGTTTCTTTCCGCCCTTTTCGATTTCAACGGCAATTTCCGTCGCTCCCGCGTCGATCGCATTTTCGATAAGCTCTTTTACGACGGAATACGGTCGATCCACAACCTCCCCCGCGGCGATACGATTGTATACGTCCGCCGTTAAAAGATTGATTTTCATTTGCAATTCTCCTTCCATTCGGCAAGCAGCGCAAGCGCTTGCATGGGCGTAAGTGCGTTCACGTCCAGCTCCTTCAATTCCTTCAATAAATTCACGCTTGCAGGAAGTTCCTCTTCCTCGCGTTCCTCTTCGGCAACAGGACGCCCAGAAATGTCGTTCTTTTCCAACGTCTTTAAAATTCGTTTCGCGCGAGAAGTAACCTCCTCGGGCACGCCCGCAAGCGCCGCAACCTCCACGCCGAAACTGCGGGAAGCGCCGCCGCGCACGATCTTGCGCAAGAACACGATAGAACCGCCGATTTCGCGCACGTTGATTTTATAATTTTTTACGCCGTCCAATTTACCTTCCAACTCGGTGAGCTCGTGGTAATGCGTTGCAAACAGCGTTTTCGCGCGTATCATTTCCGTGAGATATTCAATGACCGCCCAGGCAATGGAAAGCCCGTCGAACGTACTCGTACCGCGCCCCACTTCGTCGAGAATGAGAAGACTGTTTCGCGTGGCATTTCTGAGAATGTTGGCGACCTCCGTCATTTCCACCATAAAAGTACTTCTATCGAGAATCAGATTATCGCTTGCGCCGATGCGGGTAAAGATACGGTCGCATAGCGGTATGACCGCGCGCTTTGCCGGCACGAAACTGCCGATGTGCGCCATCAGCACGATAAGCGCCGTCTGTCGCAGAAACGTGCTTTTTCCCGCCATATTAGGTCCCGTAATGATCGCCGTGCGGTTTTCCTCGCCGTCTAACATACAGTCGTTGGGAACAAAACGTTCGCGGGAAATGGCTTCCACGACGGGATGTCTGCCCTCTTCTACCGTAAGCGCCCCTTCCGCCGTAAGCTCGGGGCGGCAATATTTATTCTCTTTGGCAACCGTAGCAAAGGAGACGAAACAGTCGAGCTGCGAAACGGCATCGGATATTTTCTGCAATACGGGAATATTGCGCGAAAGAATTTCCAGAATTTCCGCGTACAGCTGCGCTTCGAGGCGCTGCGAGCGCTCGTCGCTCCCCAAGATTTTGCTTTCCAGCGCTTTCAGTTCTTCCGTCGTATAACGCTCCCCGCCCGCAAGCGTCTGCCTGCGGACATAAGAATAGGGCACTTTATCCTTAAACGAATTGCTGACTTCGATAAAATATCCGAATACGCGGTTAAATCCGACGCGAAGCGTTCTTATTCCCGTCGATTCCCGCTCCCGAGCTTCTAATTCCGCAATCAGCGTTTTGCTGTCTTCCTTCACGGAACGGAGTTCATCAAGCTCCGCATTGTAGCCGCGGCGAATATAATTACCTTCTTTCAGTGTCGTCGCTTCCGGCGCGACGGCTCCGTCTAAAAGCGCGCAAATCGCCTTTGTATCGATAAGGCTATCCGCGATTTCTTTTAAGAGTTCACAGGAAAAGCCCGCGAGCTGAAATTTGACGGACGGCACGACGGATAGCGACTGAGAAAGCGCAAGACAATCGCGCGGCTGTAAATTTCCGTTGGAAATCCTGCCCGTCAAGCGTTCGATATCCCGCATGCCGGAGAGCATATCCGCTATCCCCATGCGAACGACCGTGGCGCGGCAAAGCTCGTCCACGGCATCAAGTCGGCGGTCTATTTCCTTTATATCATAGAGCGGCGTTAATATCATGGAAGAAAGTTTCCGCGCCCCCATGCCCGTTTTTGTTTTATCGAGCAGCCATAAAAGCGAACCGTAACGCTTTCCCTCGGCGTTATTTTTCACAAGCTCCAAATTTCTAACAGCAGACGGGTCAAGCGTCATATATCCCGAACTTTCGGTATACTTCAACGAACTTAAATTTTTCAGCGCATGCTTCTGTGTTTCCCGCAGATATTCTACGAGCGCGCCTGCCGCCGCGACGGCGGTTTTGTGTTCTCGCATGCCGAGCGCATCCACCGAACGGACGGAAAGCTGCCGCAACAGATTCCCCTCGGCTTTCGGATATTGGAACGCCCAAGGCAGATAACAGGACATGGCGGGAAGAATCCCACGTTCGACCTCAACGGCATCCTTCAACGCAAACAGCAGCTCTTCATTACAGATAATTTCGGCAGGCGACAAATTGACGAGCGCGGATAACAGTTTGTCCTCTCCCGCATATTCCGAGGCACAGAACTCGCCCGTAGTAATGTCCGCCCAAGCGAGCGCCCAATCCTCCCCGGCTTTGCAACCGCAAACGATATAGTTGCTCTTTTTGTCATCCAGAAGATTTTCTTCAATCACAGTTCCCGCCGAGACGACGCGGATGACGTCGCGTTCAACGATTCCCTTGCTTCCCTTCGGGTCGGAAAGCTGTTCGCAAATGGCGACTTTTTCTCCGAGCCCGACAAGCTTGGCGATATATGCATCCGCCGCATGGAACGGAATCCCGCACATCGGCGCACGTTCCGAAAGCCCGCAATCGCGCCCCGTGAGCGTCAAATCGAGCAACTTGGATACCCGAACGGCATCGTCGTAAAACATCTCGTAAAAATCGCCGAGGCGGTAAAATACCACGCAATCTTTATATTTATCCTTGATCTGCAAATAATGTTCCATCATCGGCGAAAGAGCCATATACGTTTCCTCCCCTTCCTTTGTAATAATCCTTTCTCTGCCCGATCATGGTATTTCTTCTCCGAACAGTGAAATTCCGTTCGCGCGCGTTATATTCAGCGTTACGAAATCACCGACGCGGTTTTTGTCGCTGTGAAAATAGCCCATGTGTCCGTATTCGTTCCGGCCGAGATACAACCCCTTCTTTTCGTCGTAATCCTCGCAGAGGATTTCCGTTCGGGTACCGACGAGCTTTGCGCTTCTGTCCCGCGTCTGCGAATTGACAAGTTCCACGAGACGCATGATTCTGTCCTTTTGCACCGCTTCCGAAAGCCGACCTTCCATTTTCGCCGCTTTCGTCCCCGTGCGCGGCGAATAGACAAAGGTGAAGGCGGAAGAAAAATCCGCCTCCCTTACAAGGCTGAGCGTTTCGCAAAAGTCCTCTTCCGTTTCCGTAGGAAAAGCGACGATAAGGTCGGTCGTAACCTCGCAATCGGGAATATATTTTTTGAGCAGCGCAATTTCGTCAAGATATTTTTCCCGCGTATACCGCCTGTTCATCAACGACAAGATTCTGTCTGAACCCGACTGAACAGGCAAATGCAGCTGCTTGCAGATTTTTTTATGCTTTTGCATGACTTTGCACAGCTCCTCCGAAAAATCTTTCGGATGCGAAGTCATAAACCGTAAACGAAACCTTCCTTCGACGGAAGCGGCCGCATCGAGCAATTCCGGAAAGGACATGCCGCCCTTCCCGTCGCTGTTATAGGAATTTACGTTCTGACCGAGCAAAGTAATTTCGCGGTATCCCTCATTCACAAGCATTGATATTTCCGCAAGGATATTCTCCGCGCGGCGGGAGCGCTCTCTACCGCGAACGTACGGCACAATGCAGTAAGTGCAGAAATTGTTACAGCCGTACATGATATTCACCCAGGCATTCGGATAACTCGTACGGAAAGGTTGCCCCCCGTCCTCCGTTTCGCCCCGTTCCTCCCGCAAAGAAACAACCGCCTTTTTCTGCGCTCTCTTCCGTTCGAGCAGCTCTCCTAATTCCGAAAGATTATGCGTGCCGAACACAATATCGATAAACGGAAACTTTTTGCGGAGAATTTCCGCTTTGCCCGCTTCCTGCGCCATGCAACCGCCGACCGCGATAATAAGATTTTTTTTATTCTTCTTTAATTTTTTTAACGCGCCGATATTGCCGAAAGCGTGATTTTCCGCATTTTCCCGAATACAGCAGGTATTGAAAACGATAATATCCGCCTCTTCCTGCACAGATTCTTCTTCATATCCCTTTGCGCGGAGAATGCCCGCAATTTTTTCCGATTCGTGTACGTTCATCTGACATCCGTACGTTACGATACAGTACTTCATAAAACTCCGACTTTCCTTCTTGTCCAAGCAATATTATATCATAAAAACTTTCTTTTTTCAACAAATGCGCGCTATTTAAGAAAATTTTTTATTCGTTAACGCATACTGTTATCGATGAAACGTGCGGTCAAAATAATAATGATTCTTCTGTTCGCTGCGGCGCTGGTTCCGACGGCATTCCTCGGTTATTACTTTTCGGTAACGGCAGGCGAAAAATTACATGCGGAAAAACTGACGCTTGCACAGTCGTGCGTGCAGTTTTACGATAAAGACGGGCGGGAAATCGAAAATCCTTCCCAGATTCGTGAAAGCGTACCGCTCTCTTCACTGCCGCCTCACGTCGGCAACGCTTTCGTTGCCGTGGAAGATAAAAACTTTTATCGGCATAACGGCTTTAACTATAAACGGATAGCAAAGGCTTTTCTAAAAAATATCGCAACTTTTTCTTTTCGGGAAGGCGCTTCGACCATTTCTCAACAACTGATAAAAAACACGCATTTATCGGGCGAAAAAACGATAAACCGTAAACTGAAAGAGTTCAAACTGACGCGCATTCTGGAAAAAAATTACTCAAAAGAAGAAATTCTTGAACTGTATCTCAACACCATCTATTTCGGACACGATTCTTTCGGAATTGCAGATGCCGCACGATTCTATTTCGGAAAAAAGGCGGAAGAGCTTACCCCCGCGGAAAGCGCGATGCTCGCAGCGCTCGTCAAATCTCCCAACCGTTACTCCCCCTTTAAGAACACGGAAAAGTGTTTGGAAAGGCGCAATTTCGTTCTGCGCCTCATGCGGGAACAAAACTATATCACCTGCGACGAACAGGAGGAAGCGGAAAACACTCCTCTCCCGACCGCTCCGTCCAAACAAAAAAAGGGAAATTCTTATTTATCTCTCGTATTCGACGAACTCACCGAACTCTTTCCCGACTATGAGGCGGGGCAATTGAGCGGACTGCGCGTTTACACCTATCTTGACCCCACGCTTCAAGCGGAACTGGAAAAGACCGAAGCCGAAAGCGATGCAACCATCCTCGTACGCGACAACAGATCCGATTGTGTGAAAGCCTTCCATTCTACGGCGGGGCTTTTAACGCGCCTCCCCGCCTCCACGATAAAACCGCTTCTCGTCTATGCGCCTGCCCTTCAGGAAAACGCAATATCCCCCGCAACTCCTATTCTGGACGAAAAAACTAATTTCGGCGGATATTCCCCGTCCAATTACGGCGGAACTTTCGGCGGATATATGAGCGCGCGTTATGCCCTTTCGCACAGCGTAAACGTTCCCGCAGTCAAACTCCTCAACACACTCGGATGCAGCAAAGCCGTTTCTTATCTGGAAAAAATGAACCTTCACGTCGAAAAAGACGATTACACTTTATCACTTGCGCTCGGCGGCATGAAAGAAGGATTTACACTTACCTCGCTCGCGGACGCCTATTCTACGTTTGCGGAGGGCGGAACATTTGCGCGCTCTTCGTTCATATCCCGCGTGGATAACAAAAAAGGGAAAACGATTTATCAATTCCGGCCGATAAAAACTCCCGTATTCTCCGACGACGTTTGTTTTCTGCTCAACGACATGCTGCAAACCGCCGTCCGCGAAGGAACGGCAAAAAAGCTTTCCTCTCTACCCTTTTCCGTCTGCGCAAAAACGGGAACGGGCGCAAATGCAAACGGCAACGTGGACGCTTATACCATAGCTTACACTACGCGCGACACGGTAGCCGTATGGCTCGGAAACAGGGACAACTCTCCTATCACAGCAACCGGAGGAGGCGCACCTGCGGCAATCGCCTTGAACGCACTCCGCACCCTTTACCGCAATGAACAACCGGAAGAGTTTCCCGCTTGCGACGGTGTCGTTTCTGTGGATATCGACAGGGAAGAATATGAAACCAACCATCGAATCTTACGCGCCGACCCTGCCGCGCCGCTCTACACGAACCTGACGGAACTGTTCCGCGCAAACGCAATTCCCGAAAGCGTGAGCGCGCGTTTCTCCCGTCCGAGCATAGAAAATCCGAAAATTTCCGTCATAAACAATGCCGTCTGCATTGAATTATGTCATACAAAGTACTATGATTATATCGTAAAGCGCGAAAACGGCGGCAAAACTGCCACCGTTTACAGCGGAAAATACCGTCAAAAAATATTCGATAATTCCGTAAAGGCGGGACAAAGCTACACGTATACGGTAATTCCCGTCTATCAAGGCGTTGAAGGAATCCCCATCACACTCCCTTCTGTGTTCGTGAAATCAAATGTCAACCTTCCCGAAGAATGGTGGGATTAAAGTTTGATACGCTCCAGCGTAACGAGCGCCTCCTCCGTCAATCCTTCAACGTCCAACTTTTTTTCTTCTTCTTCGATAAATGAAAGCTTAGGTTTGATTGCGGGAAATTCGGGCAAAAAAACAGTACAGCAGTCTTCGAACGGAATCACGGATGTTTCATAGGTTCCAATATTTTTAGAGCGTTCGATAATTTCCTCCTTATCGAACCCAATCAACGGACGCAACACGGGAAGACTTTCAACAACGGAGTCGGAAGATGTAATCCCCTCTATCGTCTGGCTTGCTACCTGCCCCAAGCTCTCGCCCGTGATTAAACACTGTGCCCCGATTTTTATTGCCAACCGTTCCGCAATGCGGTACATAAAACGGCGCAGGAGTGTTACGTTCAGTTCAGGCGCGCACTTTTCATGAATTTCTTCCTGAATATGCGTAACACTCACCGTGCACAGCTCGCACGTGCCCGAATAACCGGAAAGAATTTTTGAAAGGCGAATCACCTTGTCCTTCGCTCCTTCGTTCGTATAAGGATAACTGTGAAAATGCAGTAGTTCGACATTCAAACCGCGTTTCGCCGTCATATATCCCGCAACGGGAGAATCGATTCCACCCGAAATAAGAAGCAATCCTTTTCCCGCCGTGCCGACAGGCATTCCGCCCGCCCCCCTCTCGAATGTTCCGAACACGAGCGCCGTTCCGTTTTCACGCACGTCAATACAAACGCGCGCTTCGGGATCGTGAACGTCCACCCGTAATCGTTTTCGAGTGGAAAGCAATCGCCCGCCGATTTCGGCATTTATTTCCATAGACGTGAGCGGATATCTTTTATCGGCTCGGTGCGTTTCCACTTTGAATGATCCGCTTTCGGGACAAACCGTTTGCGCCGCCGAAAAGATTTCATCCAAGCCGCTCGGAACCAAAAAACCCACGGAATAAGAATGCACGCCGAACACGCGAGAAATGCGCCCGCATATTTCTTCGGCGCGCGCCTCCTCAAAATCGGCGACGAGATAGCGTCCGCTCGTGCGGTGCAATTCATGTTTTACTCCCCGCAAAGCACGTTCTAGATTTACAGTAAACATGCGCTCGAAATATCCCCTGTTTTTCCCTTTCAGGTGAATTTCCGCATAGCGGATAATAACTACTTTTTCCATTTTATTTTACCTTTTCCTTTAAGCGCGCTGCGCATTCGTTCAACACGTTCGCTGCGATCTCCGCTTCGCTTTCTTCGGTATTCTGGGAAAACGAAATACGAAGCACGCCGTCCAATACGTCGCTCGGGAACCCGCACGCCGTCATAACGCGGCTGAAACGGTGTTTTGAAGAGCATGCACTCCCCGTTCCGATAATTACCCCGCGCTCCTCCGACATACGCTGCAACACCTCTCCGCGCAAGCCTTGCGCGGAAACAGTTAAGATATACGGCGTGCCGTTTTGCGGAGAAATCCTAGTAAAAACTTGCTTATTCAGCAAATCCCACAATTTTTCGCGGCATCTTTGCAGACGCAGCGCATCCGCATCCAGAGCGGAAAATTTCCGTTCCGCGGCAAAATAGAACGACATAATCCCGAATACGTTTTCCGTCCCGCTGCGCAAACCGTTTTCCTGCCCGCCTCCGTAAACAAAAGGAGAAAGCGAACGGACAGTTTTATTTTTGACAAGCGCCCCCGCGCCCTTTATTCCGCCGATTTTATGTGCACTTACTGAATACAAGTCGATTTCCTTCGACAGGCGCACGGGAATTTTTCCGTATGCCTGTACACCGTCCGAATGAACGAGCGTACGCGGATTCTTTTTTTTGACGAGACGGGCAATTTCCGCAATGTCGTTTACGGCGCCCGTTTCGTTGTTCACATGAACGACGGAAACGAGACTCGTCCTATCGTCTACAAGTTTTACGATTTCTTCCGCCGAAACGCTCCCGTCGGAGTTGAGCGGTGCAAATCTCGGCTCTACGCCGCGGTTTTTCAGCTCGGTAAAGCTCGCATAAACCGCCGCATGCTCCCCCGCCGTGGTAACGGCGTTTCCGCGCTTTGCACCGCAAAAAATCGCATGGTTGTCCGCTTCCGTTCCGCAGGAAGTGAAAATCAAATCGAAGCTCAACGGGTCGGCGATATACGAAAGCAGTTTTTCACGCGCCGTCTGCAAAGCCGCGCGCACGGCAAACCCTCCGCCATATAATGCGGAGGGATTAAAATAACGTTCGGTTAAAAATTCTCCTGCCTTTGCAAGCGCGCCTTGATCGGGGCGCGTCGTAGCGGCGTTATCGAGGTATATCGGTTTCATCTCGTTTCAAATTTGTTTCTGCCCGCCGCACGGACGACGTAATTGAGCAGCATTTCTCTGCATTCGAGAATATATGCCGTTTTTCCGAGCGTAGAAGTATAAATGATGTAAATAAACATTTTTTCTTCGGCAGGCTCTTCGTTCGGCGTACAGTAAACGATTGCCTTTTTTGAAAAACCCGCAATCGTACGCTCGAACGAATCGTTTTCGCAAAGTCCGATTTTCAGAATTTGATCGGCTTTCAGCGTAATCAAAAACTTCCGCTTCTTCCCGTTAAACACTTTTGAAATTCTGAGTTCATCCTCCACGAAGGTATAATCGTAACTCAGATTATACCTCTTTTTCATTTTCCAGAAGAGAAAAAACAGAGCGACCAAGACGGCAAGCAGCCCGAACCATTGAACGAGCGCAAACGCAAGCTGCAATCCTTTGAGCTTCGAGATATATCCTATGACCGCCGAAAAGGAGAAAAATATATGAATCGCCGCCGCAACCAAAAAGACAATACTGATCACGTGTAAAATCATATACTTTTTCGCTTCGCTTGCGCCTTTACGGGAAATGGCGCTCTCTTCGTAAAAAGCTTCCCTCATTAAAATTCGACCTTTCCCTCGTAAATTTTTTCAACATTACCCGTCAGAACGACGCTGCCGTCTGAATGATAGTTGACGATAAGGTCTCCGCCTTTGAGCTTAACCGTGATATCGGTGTCCGCTTTGCAGAATCCGCGAAGCACGCACGCAACCGCCGCAGCAGCGGCGCCCGTACCACAGGCGAACGTTTCACCGTTCCCGCGCTCCCATACGCGCATTTTTACCGTGGATTCATTTACAACACGTATAAACTCCACATTCGTACGTCTCGGAAAATATTTGCTGTTTTCGATTTTCGACCCGAGCACCGCCACGTCTACGTCGTCCACTTTGTCGCAAAAGATGACGCAGTGCGGGTTTCCGAGATTTACGAGCGTAACGCGGTATTCCCTCCCTTCGATTTCCATGGGCTGATCGACGATACGATTTCCATTCCAAACGGAAGGAATTTTATCGCCGGCAAGTTCTGCAATGCCCAAATCGACGCTCGCCGAAGTTACTACGCCGCCGAACGAATAAATGGAGACGTTCTTCACGCCGCTGTTGGTTTCGATCGTCATGCTCTCTTTGGGTACAATGCCCGTCTCGTAAAGATACTTCGCAACGCAGCGGATGGCGTTTCCGGCGATATTCCCCTCGCTACCATCCTGATTAAAAATACGCATTTTCGCGTCCGCTGTTTCCGATTTTTCCATTAAAACGATCCCGTCGCCGCCGATTCCGTAATGGCGATCGACAAAATTGATTGCGAGCGATTCGGGACAGGTAATTTTTCCCTCCATATCCTCGAAATAGATATAATCGTTTCCGCAGGACTGCATTTTGACAAACTGCAGTCCGAGCTTCTTCGTTCTCAGGTTATTGATATCCACAAGCTCGGTATTATATTCGGTAAACTTACTTGCGATAATATCGCAGAGCGCATTTGCGGTATCGAGCGAGGTAAGAACGGTAATTCCGAGCAATATCGCATGATGGTGGAGTCCGATATAGTCGTTAATGGAATCGACGTCCGTTTTTCCCGTATAAATCACGTAATCGATTTTCCCCTCGTCCATGAGACCACAAACCTGCTTGGTTGCTTTCAGTCTGTCCACGACGGTAACGTCGATTCCGAGATCGGAAATGACCTTTGCTGTACCCGCCGTGGCATAAAGATTACATCCGAGGTCGGCAAATTTCTTGGCAATGGAGACAATTTCAAATTTATCCTGATCGTTTACGGTAAAATATACGCCGACGGGTTTTTGCTTGGAGGGATGACACATCTTAAATCCGGCGGAAACAAGCCCTTTGAATAAAGCTTCTTCGAAGGTCTTTCCGATTCCGAGCACCTCGCCCGTCGATTTCATTTCGGGACCGAGCTGAGAATTTACGTCGTTGAGCTTTTCAAAGCTGAACACGGGGACTTTCACGGCTACGTAAGGCGAATTGGGATAGAGCCCCGTTCCGTAACCGAGTTTTTTCAATTTCGCGCCAACCATGATCTTCGTTGCAAGCTCCACCATCGGAACGCCCGTAACTTTGGAAATATACGGGATGGTGCGCGACGCGCGCGGATTCACCTCGATGACGTACAGATTATTCTGATAAATAAGATACTGTATATTGATAAGCCCCTTCGTTTTCAGCGATAGCGCAAGCTGCGTGGAAACTTCCACGATTTTTTTGAGCATCGTATCGCTCAGATGGTACGGAGGATATACGGCGATGGAGTCGCCCGAGTGAACGCCCGCGCGCTCGATATGCTGCATGATTCCGGGAATCAGCACGTCTACACCGTCGGAAATGGCATCGACTTCCAGCTCCGTTCCCATGAGGTATTTATCGCAGAGCACCGGATTTTCGATATGCTGCGATAAAATCACGTCCATGTAGCGAGAAATATCGTTTTCGGTAAAGGCGATCGTCATGTTCTGCCCGCCGATGACGTAAGAAGGACGGAGCAATACGGGATAGCCGAGCTGTTCCGCCGCGGAAATCGCCTCCGCCTTTGTCATGACGGTAAGCCCCTTCGGTCGGGCGATGTTGAACTGTTCCAAAAGTGCGTCGAAACGCTCTCTATCCTCCGCCATATCAACGCTGTCGGCGCTCGTGCCGAGGATGCGAACACCCTTTTTCGCAAGGTATCCGCACAACTTGATTGCCGTCTGCCCACCGAAGGTAATAACTACGCCGTACGGCTTTTCGATATCGATGACGTTCTGCACGTCCTCGGGCGTAAGCGGTTCAAAGTACAGCCTGTCCGCCGTATCGAAGTCGGTGGAAACCGTTTCGGGATTGTTATTGATGATGACGACCTCGTAGCCGAGCTCTTTGAGCGTCCATACGCAATGAACGGACGAATAGTCGAATTCTATGCCCTGCCCGATCCGGATAGGTCCCGAACCGATTACGATGATTCTCTTTTTCGTGCTCTGTAAAACGAACGGTTTCGCCTCGTCGTGTTCGATCTCGTCATAAGTGGAATAGAAATACGGCGTCTGCGCGGAAAACTCCGCGGCACAGGTATCGACCATTTTATAAACGGCGCGGCGGTGCATAGACACGGGATTGCCACTGATGCTTTCCAGGCTTTTATCCGAATAGCCGAGACGCTTGCCTTCGAGATATTGCGCGCGAGATAGCTTTGTCCCCGCGATTTTCTCTTCAAAATCGGCAAGATTCTTGAGTTTGTTGAGGAACCAGCGGTCAATTTTCGTCGTATCGAAAATGTCGTCGACGGAAATTCCCGCTTTGATCGCCGCAAAAACGGAAAACAAGCGCTCGTCCGTCGTCTTTTTGATTTCTTCGCGGAGTTCGTCTGCGGTCAGATTTTCAAATTTCGGGCTGTTCAGCGTAGACAGAGAAATTTCCGCGCCGCGAACGGCTTTCATGATTGCCTGCTCGAACGAAGAGCCGATCGCCATCACTTCCCCCGTCGCCTTCATGCGCGAACCCAATGTCCGCCCTGCATACAGGAATTTATCGAACGGCCACTTTGGAAGCTTGACGACGACGTAGTCAATCGTCGGCTCAAAGCAAGCATACGTTTTGCCCGTAACGTCGTTACGGATTTCGTCGAGCGTATAACCGAGTGCAATTTTCGTCGCGACCTTTGCGATGGGATATCCCGTCGCCTTACTCGCAAGCGCCGAAGAGCGCGAAACGCGCGGATTGACTTCGATCACAGCGTATTCGAAACTCTCGGGGTGGAGCGCAAACTGACAGTTGCACCCTCCCTCTATTCCAAGTTCGGTAATAATGTTCAAGGATGCGGTGCGAAGCATTTGATATTCTTTATCGGAAAGCGTAACGGCGGGCGCCAGCACGATGGAATCGCCCGTATGCACGCCGACGGGGTCAAAGTTTTCCATCGAGCAGACGGTAATCACATTGCCCGCACCGTCGCGCAGCACCTCGAACTCGATTTCCTTCCATCCGCCGATATACTTTTCAATCAGCACCTGCGTGATGGGAGAAAGCATTAATCCGTTATGGGAAATCAGGCGGAGTTCCTCTTCGTCGTGCGCTACGCCGCCGCCCGCGCCGCCGAGCGTAAACGCAGGGCGCACGATAACCGGATAACCGAGCTTCTCGGCAATCTTTACGCACTCCTCGACGGTATATGCAATATCGGAAGGGACAACGGGCTGATTGATTTTTTGCATCGTCTCCTTAAACAGCTCGCGGTCTTCCGCCCTGTCGATGGCGTCCAATTTCGTACCGATGAGCTTTACGCCCCACTCGTCGAGAAAGCCGTCCTTTGCGAGCTTGCATCCCATCGTAAGTCCGGTCTGTCCGCCCAGCGAAGCCAGGAGCGAATCGGGGCGCTCTTTGATGATGATACGCTTTAAGCTGTCTTCCGTGAGCGGTTCGAGGTAAATCTCGTCGGCAAGCATTTTATCGGTCATGATCGTCGCGGGATTGGAATTGCAGAGCACGACATTCACGCCCGCGTCTTTGAGCACGCGACACGCCTGCGCACCTGCGTAGTCGAATTCCGCAGCCTGTCCGATCACGATAGGACCGGATCCGATCACAAGTACTTTTTTTATATCGCTTCTCTTCGGCATATTATTTCTCCTTTTTCATGCGTGCGATAAATTCGTCGAACAAATAATTGGCATCGTGCGGTCCCCCGCAAGCCTCCGGATGAAACTGCACCGTAAAGGCGTTGTATTCGGGATAATCCATCCCCTCGCAAGTTCCGTCGTTACCGTTGATAAAGCTGAGCACGCCGCCCTTTACAGAATCGCTCACAACCTCGTAGCCGTGATTCTGGCTGGATATGAACACCTTGCCGACGGAAAGCTGTTTCACCGGTTGATTGGCGCCGCGGTGCCCGTACTTCATTTTGCGCGTCTGCCCGCCCATTGCGAGCGCGAACAGCTGATGTCCGAGACATATCCCGAAAATAGGCTTCTTGCCGATAAGCTTTCGGATATTTTCTATCAATTCGGTATTCTCGGCAGGATCGCCGGGTCCGTTCGTGAGCATAATGCCGTCCGGGTCGAGCTTTAATACCTCCTCCGCCGTGCAGTTTTCGGGAACCACGGTAACGCGGCATCCGCGCTTCAACAACTCGCGCTCGATATTTCCCTTTGCGCCGAAATCGTAAAGCACGACATTCAGTCCGTTCTCTTTCCCCTTCACGCCGCACTCGGCGGATGTTACGGCTTTGACCGCGTTCTTGATTTTATAGCGTTTCAATTCGGTAAAGTCCTGCAAGGGCTTAAAGGTGATCGCCGCGTTCATGACGCCCGACTCGCGTACGGTGCGGGTAAGCTCGCGCGTGTCCACCCCGTAAACGGCGGGGATCCCCTGCTCTTTCAGGTATTCTTCCAACGTCATGCGGCAACGGAAATTGCTCGGTTTATCGCACTTTTCTCGCACGATATAGGCGGTGAGCCAACACTTTTTGCTTTCGGAATCGTCGGGAATGATCCCGTAATTCCCGATAAGCGGAAAGGTTTGCGTTACGATTTGCCCGTAATAACTGGGATCGGTAAGCGTTTCGATGTAACCCGTCATTCCTGTGGTAAAGACGAGTTCCCCGATAACTTCCCGTTCGGCGCCGAAAGAATATCCTTCAAACACCTTTCCGTTTTGGAGCGTTACATAAACTTTTTTATCCATGCGTATTTCCTCTCTCCTTCCGAATCATTTCATCAATTTACACATGACGGCCTTCTGCGCGTGCAGCCTGTTTTCCGCTTCTTCAAATATTTCATCCGCGTGCGCTTCGAATACGTCCGCCGTGATTTCCTCGCCGCGATGCGCGGGAAGGCAGTGCAGAACCATGGCGTCCTTTTTTGCCGCGCGCATGATGTCGGCGTTGATTTGAAAACCCGAAAACGCCTTGATCCGCTTTTCCTTCTCCTCTTCCTGCCCCATAGAAGCCCACACGTCTGTATAGAGCACGTCCGCATTCTTCGCCGCCTCGGCGACGTCTTCCGTCATCATAAACTCGCCGTTTTCCTTCGCCCATTTCACGAGCGCGGCATCCGGTTCGTATCCCTTCGGGCAGGCGATAGAGAATTTCATGCCCGTCTTAACGGCTCCCACCATGAGCGAATGGGCCATATTATTGCCGTCGCCGATAAAGCACAGCTTCAAGCCCTTAAACGCCCCCTTGTGCTCGCGGACGGTCATGAGGTCGGCAAGCACCTGGCAAGGGTGGCAGTAGTCTGTAAGCCCGTTGATGACGGGAATGCTGCCGTATTTTGCGAGGTCTTCGACCTCCTTTTGCTCGAACGTACGAATCATGATGCCGTCGAGATAGCGCGATAAGACGCGCGCGGTATCTTCTACCGGCTCGCCGCGCCCGATCTGCAAATCGCGGTTGCTCAAAAACAGCGCGTAGCCGCCCAGCTCGTACATCCCCGTTTCAAAAGATACGCGCGTACGGGTGGAAGATTTCTGAAAAATCATCCCCAGCTTCTTGCCTTTCAGATATTCTCCGCGGATGCCGTTTTTACGCTCATATTTGAGCTGGTCTGCAAGATTGAGCACAGAAAGCAGTTCTTCGCGCGATAAATCGCCCAATTTCAATAAGTGTTTCATGATTTCAATACCTCTCTTAATATGGTAAGACCTTCGTCCATTTCCCTTTTCGTAATGTTCAGCGGGGGCACGAGCCTCAGCCGATCGTGCGCGGTAAGCACAAGCAAACCGCCTTCCAGACATTTTTTCGCAATTTCCTTGGCGCTTGCTTCTACGGAAAGTCCGATCATAAAGCCCAGACCCGTTACTTCTTTCACTCCGTCGAATGCTTTCAGTTTAGCGCGCATGTAAGCGCTCTTGCCCTGTACTTCCAGAAGAAAGTCTTCGGTTATGCGACTTATCACGTTGAGCGCCGCCGCACAGCAGACGGGATTTCCTCCGAACGTCGAACCGTGGTCGCCCGCGCCGAGCACGTGCTCCGTCTTATCGAAAAACAAACACGCGCCGATGGGAAGTCCGCCCGCAAGCCCCTTCGCCGTCGTAACCAGATCGGGAATAATACCGTAATGTTCATAGGAGAACAGCTTTCCCGTTCTTCCGTTTCCCGATTGCACTTCGTCGCAGATGAGAAGAATATCTCTTTCCCTGCAAAATTCAAAGAGCGCCGTTACGAAATTTTTATCGAGCGCATTGACGCCACTCTCGCCCTGCACACACTCGATTGCGACGGCACAGGTAGCTCCGTCCGCTTTTTTCCGAATATCCGACATGCTTGCTTCGGCGTAATCGAAACCTTCGGCAAACGGTCCGAAATATTTATGGAATGCCTCCTGTCCCGTCGCCGTAAGCGTAAAGAGCGTCCGCCCATGAAAGCTGTTTTTCAGCGTTATGATTTTATACCGTCCCGCGCCGTATTGGTCGAAGGAATATTTCCGCGCCGCTTTGAATGCGCACTCATTGGCTTCCGCGCCCGAATTGCCGAAAAAGGCGCGTTTTGCCCCCGTCCGCTCGCAAAGCATTTGCGCGAGCCGCGCCTGCGGTTCGCAGTAATAATAATTGCTGTTGTGTTGAATTTTATCCAGCTGTGCAATAACCGCCGCCTTCCACGCCTCGTCGTTCACACCGAAAATATTGACGGCGATGCCCGCCCCGAAGTCGATATATTCCCTGCCTTCCGTATCGACGAGGGTCGCGCCTTGCCCGCGCTCGAACGCGATGGGATAACGTGAAAAGGTTTCCGCATGATATGCGTCGTCAAGTTTTTTTATCTCTTTGAAATTCATATAAAGCCCTTCAAAACCGTAAAAAAGACTGATTAAAAAATCAGTCGCCTTTTACAAACATCGTTCCCGAACCTTCGTCCGAAAGCAATTCCAATAAAATAGAATGTTTCACCCGTCCGTCCGTAATGAACACACGGTTCACGCCGCGGCGGATCGCGTCTTTGCAACAATTCACTTTGGGGATCATGCCCCCCGAAATAATGCCGTCCTTCACGAGGGAGGGAATATCAGACACGTACACCTTTTTGATAAGACTCTCCTCGTCGTCCTTATCCTTCAACAGCCCCTTGATGTCCGTCATGAGAATCAGGCTTTCCGCTTTAAGCGCGCCTGCAATTGCCGAGGCCGCCGTGTCCGCGTTTACGTTATAAATATTCCCCGCTTCGTCGTAACCGACGGTGGAAATCACGGGCAAATACCCCGCATTGAGCGCGTCTTCGATTACCTCCGTGCGGACGTCGGTAATTTTCCCCACAAAACCGAGCTCTTCGCTCTCCTTTTCGCAGAGGAGCATATTCCCGTCGATTCCGCAAAGCCCGATGGATTTCGCGCCCATTGCGCCGAGCATATGTACGAGCGATTTATTTACCTTTCCCGCAAGAACCATACGGACGACTTCCGCCGTCTCCTCGTCGGTATAACGCAACCCGCCGACAAAACGGGATTCCACGCCCATGCGTTTGAGCGTTTGAGAAATTTCGGGCCCGCCGCCGTGAACGAGAACGACTTTAATCCCCACAAAGCGCAAAAGCGTTAAATCTCGCATGACCGACCACTTGAAATCGTCGCCGAGCATCGCGTTCCCGCCGTACTTTATGACGAGGACTTTATTCTGATATTTCTCGATGTATGGCATCGCCTCCAAGAGAAATTCCGCTTGTTGTTCCTTACCGATCACGTTCTGTAATCTCCGTTGATTTTCACATAGTCGTACGTGAGGTCGCACCCCCACGCCGTCGCGCCGTATCTGCCGTCGTTCAGCTGAACGTCAATGACGATTTCTTGTTCCGAAAGAACCTTTTTGGCGACCTCTTCGGAAAACTCTACGCCCATTCCGTTTTCGCACACGGTAACGCCGCCCGCCTTCGATCGGAAGGCGACGCCGATTTTCGTTACGTCGAGTTTTGCTCCGGAATAGCCCAAAGCGCAGAGCACGCGCCCCCAGTTGGCATCCTGCCCGAACATCGCCGCTTTGAGCAGGTTGGAGTTTATCACGGACTTTGCTGCAAGCCGCGCGTCTTTTTTACTCTTTGCACCGCTCACTTTGCATTCCAAAAGCTTTGTAGCGCCCTCGCCGTCCCGCGCTAAACAGCGGCACATCGCAGTCGTAACCGCGCGGAGCGCCTTGCAAAACGCTTTATAATCGGCATTCGGGTAAGTAATTTCTTCATTGCCCGCAAGCCCGCTCGCCATAATGCACAACGTATCGTTGGTCGAAGTATCCCTATCCACGCTTAACATGTTGAGAGACTCTTTGACGTCGGCACGCAAAGCTCTTTTCAGCATGTCGGGAGAAATTGCCGCATCCGTCGTAACGAACATGAGCATGGTCGCCATATTCGGGCATATCATGCCGACGCCCTTGCAAATAGCGCCGATTCTGCACTCCTTGCCGCCGAGCGGAAAGGAAAAGGAAATCTCCTTTTTAACGGTGTCCGTCGTCATGATAGCTTCCGCCGCCGCAGTGCTGTTTTCTCCGAGCCCCGCGCAGAGTTCCGTCATTCCGTCCGCAATGGGTTGAAGGGATAACTTCTGCCCGATCACGCCCGTACTCGCAACGACGACGTCGCCCGCCGCGATCCCCGTGTATTGCTCCACGAGCGCGCACATGCCTTTCGCGATTTCCACGCCGTCCGCATTGCAGGTATTCGCGTTTCCGCTGTTCACGATCACCGCCTGCGCGTAACCGTCCGCCACGTTCTTTTGCGTTACCAGAATGGGCGCGCCTTTCACGAGATTTGTCGTATATACGCAAGCGACGGCGCAGCGTTTTTCCGCGACGATCAGCGCCAAATCCTTCTTGATTTTATTTTTACGGATTCCGCAGTGAACGCCGTTCGCCTTGAATCCTTTTGGCGCGCAAACGCCGCCGCTGATTTCTTTCACCATTTTTCGTACTATCCTTTTAATTATATCACAAAGAAACGCTTTCGTCAAGTCCCAGCGCGATATTCATATTCTGAATTGCAGCGCCGGAAGCGCCTTTTCCGAGGTTATCGAAGCGCGCGGTCAGCAAAATCTGCTCTTCGTTTCCGTTTACGAATATTTGCATGCGGTTGGTGTCATTTAACGCGTTCGCCGAAATAAACCCGCTCTCCGCCTTCACAACCTCTATAAATCGGCTTTCGCCGTATTTTTCTAAAAACAATCGGAATAAATCTTCCACCGATACCCGTTTTTTTAACAGAGACGCAAAGAGCGGAACATTTACCGTCATGCCGCATTCAAAGTCGCAGATATACGGATTGAAGATCGGCTTCCGTTGAAGGGAGCATTCCTTCATCATTTCGGGAATGTGCTTATGCGAAAGGTTCAACCCGTATAGACGGGGCGTGTCGAGTTCGGTCGGGCGATCCTGCGCGGCGTACTGCTCGATTGCCTTTTTTCCCGCTCCCGAATACCCGCTCATCGCATGGCAAACGAAGGGATAATCACCGCCCGCAATACCCGCTTCGACAAGAGGATACACAAGTGCGATAAACCCGCTTGCGTAACATCCGGGATTGGCGATTCGTTTCCCCGAAGCGATTGCCGCCCTGTGCCGTGCGGAAAGCTCGGGAAAGCCGTACGCCCACCCTTCCTCCGTTCGGTGCGCCGTAGAAGCGTCGATAATCACCGTATGCGGATTTTCCGCGAGGGAAACAGCTTCGCGCGCAGCCTCGTCGGGAAGGCACAAAAACACAACGTCCGCAGCATTGATCGCTTCCTTTCGCGCAGACAAATTCTTCCTTAAACTTTCGGAAAGCGAGACGATTTGAACGTCGTCCCGCTTTTCCAGCCTTTCATATATGCGAAGCCCCGTCGTGCC
The DNA here is from genome assembly GCA_910586675.1 of uncultured Christensenellaceae bacterium. GTDB lineage: Bacteria > Bacillota > Clostridia > Christensenellales > Borkfalkiaceae > Gallimonas. The sequence continues at coordinate 49,868 of CAJUJO010000009.1, forward strand.
CGCTTTTCCGTCGATAAATACTTTGACCATTCGCCCTAATTACTTTAACTTTTTCTGTTCGAGAAGCGCCTTTACTTTAATCGGCAAACCGAAAAGATTGATGAACCCTTCGGAATCCTTCTGCGAATACGCGCCGCCGTCGTCGTCAAACGTGGCGATATTTTCGCTGTAAAGGGAGTACGGCGAAGTAATTCCCGCCGCGGTAACGTTTCCTTTGTAAATCCTGAGCTTAACGTCGCCCGTAACCGTTTCCTGCGTCTTGGATACAAATGCGGAAAGTGCTTCGCGTAAGGGGGTAAACCATTGACCGTCGTATACCATTTCACCGAATTTTACCGCGACGAGCTGCTTATAATGCATCGTCGCCTTATCGAGGCAGATGGTTTCGAGCTGCCTGTGCGCTTCGTAGAGGATGGTTCCGCCGGGCGTTTCGTATACTCCGCGCGACTTCATTCCGACAAGGCGGTTTTCCACCAAATCGGCAAGCCCCACGCCGTTTTCGCCGCCCACTTTATTGAGCGCTTCTATCATCTCCACCGCACCGAGCTTCTTCCCGTCGAGCATCGTGGGGATTCCCTTTTCAAAATGAAGAGTGATATACGCAGGCTTATCGGGAGCCTGCATCGGCGAAACGCCAAGTTCGAGAAACCCCTCTTTTTCGTACAAGGGTTCCGATGCGGGATCTTCGAGATCAAGCCCCTCGTGTGAAAGATGCCAAAGGTTTTTATCTTTGGAATAATTGGTTTCGCGGTTTATCTTCAAAGGAATATGATGCGCTTCTGCGTATTCGATTTCCTCCTCGCGGCTCTTGATATCCCAGATACGCCAAGGCGCGATGATCTTCATTTCGGGGGCGAACGCCTTGATCGTCAGTTCAAACCGCACCTGATCGTTTCCCTTTCCCGTACAACCGTGGCAGATCGCATCCGCATTTTCTTTTTTCGCAATCTCGACAAGCGCCTTTGCGATAACGGGGCGCGCAAACGACGTTCCGAGAAGATACTTATCTTCGTAAACGGCACCCGCCTGCACGGTCGGAAAAATGTAATCTTCCACAAATTCCTTTTTCAAATCGAGCACGTAAAGCTTGCTTGCCCCCGTCTTTTTCGCTTTTTCTTCCAGCCCGTCCAACTCGGTGCCCTGACCAACGTCGCCCGAAACGGCGACAACTTCGCAGTTGTCATAATTTTCTTTCAGCCACGGGATAATAATGGACGTATCCAATCCGCCCGAATAAGCGAGTACGACTTTTTTGATTTTCTTTTCCATCTTTATTACTTCCTTTCTTCAATCATCGGTTATTATACGCGCAAGGCGCGCGCAAGTCAAGCAATTCAACGGCAATAAAATAATATTTGTGTATATTTTTTAATTAATTACAATAAATATCATATTTTATGCGCATTTTATGAATATTTATAATTTTTCATGGATGCGGGGATAAAAGTGTTCGATATCCCTTTCGGTGAACTGTTCTTCGGAATATTTGGAAAACAAAACACGGCGGTAAAAGGTAAATTTATCGCGCGAGTTCTGCGTCTGAAAGGTGCCGACAAACTTGTTTTTATACACCTTCATATCTACACAGCCGTTTTGCGCATCGTACGTAAAAGTCTTACGCTTGGTTCTTATATGCACGACCTCCTTGGTTACGTGCACTTCCAAAACGGCGCCCATGGAAACGCGCATTGCGTACAAACCGTATACGATGAGATAGAAAACAATCAATGCGGGAGAAATAAAATAAAACGCCGCATATCGGCTGAACATAAACACCAAACAGACCATGATCGCGGGAACGGCAATCACGCTGAATATTACGAACAGCTTTTTCATGATTCTTACGTACTTGACGACGCCCGCCTTCTCCATCTCAGTTCCCCTTTGCGGTATAGCCGTAACTGCCGAGCTTTTCCGCCGTGGCGACGTAAGCACCGTTTACATACGCGGCGAGCAGCCCTTCGGGCAGAACAAGTTTTCCCTTTTCGTTCACGTAGGCTTCTTCGGCAATCACGTTAACGATTTCCCCGAAAAACACGGCATGCGTGGGAAAGTCCACGCGCTTTATTACTCTGCATTCGAGGGAGGCGGGGCTTTCGCCGATATACGGACACGCAACCTTCACGCCCGCCCGCTTCGTAAGATTGCAAAGCGCAAATTTATCGGTATCCCGCCCCGATTTCACGCCGCATTTGTCCGTCGCCTCCACAAGCTCTTTGGAAACGAGATTGACGGTAAATTCCCCGGACTTTTCTATCAAATCGAACGAATGACGGGAATAACGAACGGAAATACTCACGATAGGCGGTTCGGAATTGACCGTACCCACCCAAGCGAGCGTTATGATATTGGAATATTCTCCGCTTCCGCACGTAACCATAACGGCCGGCACAGGTGCGAGACAGGTCGTTGGTTTCAGATTCTTCTTCATTCCGTTTCTCCTTCGAATACTATTTTGAATTGCGCGACGGTCTCGTTTTTGCAGCGCGCTTCGCATATCGAAAATTCCCCATAGTCGCAGCGGTACAGTACAAGCTCGTTTCCCTCTTTCGCCTGTTTTCCGTATGCAACCTGAAAGCATTTAACCATGCGGCAAGAAAGCTCGTCCGCCGTAAAACAATCGAGGAAAAAATCGGCGTACCGCGTATTATTGGCATGCATATAATGGTCGCAATGCCCGTTCCGCACGCTCATGCGGTAAACTTCCCGCGCATCGTCGCCAAGCTTGGGGATTTTCCATACGGCTTCTACGATTTTATTCGGATTATAGGGGCACGCTTCATGCGCCTGCCCCAAACGTTCGGGCGGAAGGAGGGAAAAGTTCTCCAAATCGATCAAACACCAACGGGACGATAAACGAGCGCAAACGCCCTCCTTGTCCTCCGCTAGGTACTGCCGCTCGAAAATAACATGTCGGGGCGGAAGAGGCCAGGTCGTAACGGTAAGCGCACTCCCTAAGCGCACGGGGCGCAAAAGCTCGCAATAGGTATTTACGATAATGAACGCCAGCTTCTTCGGCTTTAAGTCTTTGTAACCGAACCCCAGTTCGTCGGCGCTGTCCCCCGCCGCTTCCTGCGCGAAAGCCAGCAGAGCGGAAAGTTTCAACTCGTCCTTAAAATCGAAATCGGAATACCGCAAAGGATACGTCTTTGTTAAAGAATATTCTTTCATGCTTCCTTATTATATCACGGCAAAAACCGTTCGTCAACAGGAAACGCGAAAACCGCACCGCAAATAATAATCCACCCGCGTAGCGGGTGGTATTTCATTTTCGGGCATAGCCCTAA
>CAJUJO010000010.1 GCA_910586675.1 uncultured Christensenellaceae bacterium
GAAAGTATAACTCTTAATAATTTAGTTTTTTAATTCCCTATGGGAAGTGCGCTTTTTTGCGGCGCTCTTTTTATTCGTCTGCGACTACCATATCTTTGAGTTTTTTATTGCGGAACTCGTACACCGTTTCGCCCTTATTGTAATACTTCCGCACGTATGCCCGCTTGATTTCCCCGTTCAGGTCGAGATAGACGAGATAAGTCGTTCCGAGAATGCGGGTCGTTTTCCCGTTATATCCGACGCCGTACGAATACGAACTTTCGTCGCTTATCATACAGGCGAGGACGGTCGCTTTTTCCCGCCTGCTCCTGTCGATATTCCACGAAGCGGAGGAAAGTCTTTTATGAATGACGTGCACGGCAAACAAAAATGATTACGAACCCCGCTCCCAGACAAATCAGCGCGTACAAAACCAAACCGCACGCGGCGAGCACGATAAAACCGACGATGCACGCGAGAAACAAAACGATGCACGCGAGATTGACTCATGCCGCCTTGCTTTTGGAAGCAAAGCGAGGAACGTCTTCGGAAGCGCGCATCCAGGCGCCGAGCGCGCGTTTTTCCGTAAGCTCATGATTTCGGTCGGTCGCGTTAATTTCCGCTTTGCGCGCTTCCTCTTCTTGCCGCAGATCGGCGTTCTCCCTCTCCGCCCGCGCGTTCTCTTCCTTCGCGCTCTTTTTAATATCGGAAAAGCGGAAAACCGACCTTACCACGCCGAAGACCGACCAAAGGACAAATAAGCCCACCGCTGTCCACAGGCAGGCCGGATGCAGATACCCGTCGCCCCCGTAGTCGGAAAGCAACGCGCCGCCGAAAAGAACGGCGACCGCCGCGAAAAACAGCACCCTCGTTGTCGTGCGAAAAATTTTATCTTTATCGAATTTCTGCATTCCGACCTCCGAGGAAAGAATCACGGCGATATCATATCATAGTGAATGCAAATTTGCAATCGAATCCCCCGCTTTGCATATGCGTGCGGACGCAAGTAACGCAAAAAAAGCAAAAAAGCGGCATGTATGCCGCTTTATACATATGCCGTGAAATGCAAGTTACGCTTCTTCGCCGCGTTCTTTAATTTCCACGTTATACTTTTTGGAACCGCGCGGCGTCGCCGAACGCACGAGCGTGCGCAGCGCCTTTGCGATTTTGCCCTGTTTGCCGATGACCTTGCCCATATCGGAATCGGCGAGAAGGACGGTTACGTTAATCGCTTCGTCCGTTTCCTCGACTTTGTAGTCGATTTGATCTTTCTCCTCGGCGAACTGTTCCACGATATACTTGATTAAATCGAGCATGATTTTCTCCTTATTCTAAGATTGATCGGAAAAGAGCGCGAAATATTACTTCTTTTTCTTCTTGCCCTTGGTCTTGGCGGGACTGAGCTTGGCGGATTTTTCCATCGCGCCGACGGAAACGAGCAGGCTCTTAACCGTCTCGGTAGGCTGGACGCCCTTGGAAAGCCAATCCTTCGCCTTTTCCACGTCGACCGTAAGCGTTACGGGCGTAGACTTGGGGTCGTAGTAACCGATTTTTTCGATATACTCGCCCGTTGCCGCCTTGCGCGCGTCCACCACTACGATGCGATATACGGGGGACTTCTTGTCGCCCATTCTCACAAGCCGCATTTTAACCATAATAAAACCTCCGAATTTTGTTTGTTTTTTGTTGTTCTATCAGAAAGGCATTCTCATTTTGCCTTTGCCGCCCTTTAACTGCTTCATGAGCATTTTCGTCTGCTCGAACTGTTTGAGGAGCTGATTGATCTCCTGCACGCTCGTACCCGAACCCGCCGCGATGCGCTTCTTGCGCGGAGAGTTAATAATTTGCGGATTGTCCCGCTCCTTGGGCGTCATGGAAAGAATAATTGCCTTTGTGCGCTCGATGCGCTTTTCGTCCATGTCGCTTTCGCGGAGTTTGAGCTTGCCCGCGCCGGGCAGCATGTTCACGAGCGCGCCCGCGCCACCCATCTTTTTGAGCGTCTCGAACTGCGTCAGATAGTCGGTCAGCGTAAAGGAGCTTTCGCGCATTTTGCGCTCCATTTCCTTTACCTGCGCCTCGGTAACGGCTTCCTGCGCCTTCTCGATTAAAGAGAGCACGTCGCCCATACCCAAAATGCGGGAAGCCATTCTGTCGGGATAAAAAGGCTCCAAATCGGTAAGCTTTTCGCCCACACCGATAAATTTAATGGGCTTTCCCGTAACCGCCTTTATCGAAAGGCAGGCACCGCCGCGCGTATCGCCGTCCAGCTTAGTAAGGATAACGCCCGTAATGCCGATTCGGCTGTTGAACGTTTCGGCGACGTTGACCGCGTCCTGCCCCGTCATCGCGTCGACGGTGAGCAGAATTTCGGTAACGTCCACCTCTTTTTTGATCTCTTCCAGCTCCTTCATGAGCGCGTCGTCGATATGGAGCCGCCCCGCCGTATCGATAATTACGGTGTCGTATCCCATCTTTTTGGCGTACTCGACGGCTTGCTTCGCCGTTTTCGGGGGAGCCTGCGTACCCTTTTCAAATACTTCGGTATCGGCTTTCCCGCCGACCACTTTGAGCTGGTCTATCGCCGCGGGGCGATAGACGTCGCACGCGACGAGCAGCGGGCGCTTACCCTGTTTTTTGAGCTGCATCGAGAGCTTTCCGCAAAGCGTCGTCTTGCCCGCGCCCTGCAAACCGCACATCATAACGACGGTGGGCGGCTTGGGCGAGACCTCTAATTTGGCATTGCCCGACCCCATCAGCGCGATGAGTTCTTCGTTGACGATTTTAATGACCTGCTGGGCGGGGTTGAGCGATTGCAGAACCTGCTGCCCCACCGCCTTTTCCGAAACGTCGTTTATAAACTGCTTGGCGACCTTGATATTGACGTCCGCTTCGAGCAGAGCGATGCGCACCTCGCGCATGGCGGAACGGATTTCCAGCTCGGTCAGCTTGCCGCGCTTGGTCAGCTTGGAAAATATGTGGTTGAGCCGCTCCGAAAGGGAACCGAATAATGCCATTTTCCGCCTCCTTTATTCGCCTTGCGCATTGTCTTTGGAAAGTATCTCTTCCAATGCGGAAACGTCGCCGCCCGCTTTTTTCGTCTGTTCCGCCCAACGGGCAATTTGCGAAAGTCTGCGGCAGACGCGCAGCTTTGCTTCGTATTCTTCGAGCTGTTTGCGGCTTTTTTGCAGACAGTCGGAAACGCTCTGACGGGAACACCCCTTTTGTTCGGCGATTTCCGCGAGCGATAAATCGTAGTTGAAATACAGGTTTGTGATTTCCCTTTGATTTTCGGTGAGCAGCGGACTGTATATATCCCACAGCCGCAGAAAGTGCATGTCCTGCATAACGGAGTAAGTATAACAGATAAAAATATGCCTGTCAAGCATTTTTCCTTGACAGGCGTTTTTTTTATTCTTCTTTTTCTTCCCGAACGCTGACGACGAACGTCTGTCCGCCCGGAAACCTCATTTCGATTGCGTCATCTTTTTGCCGTAGCTTTGCAATAAATACGTCGCTTAACGCTATTTTGATTTCTCTCAGAATCGATTCCGTGTTTAAGTCTTTCTTGCTCATGTTTTTCTCTCCTAACGAATTTCATCATTATTATAAGACCTAGTAGGTCAAATGTCAATATATTTTTGACCTATAAGGTAATATTTTAATAAGAATTATTTGGAGAGAACATTATGATTACGCTTGCACAGATACAAATTAAACTTGCCGAAGCAATCACGTTGAGCGGTAAATCCCAAACGGAGATAGCCAATGAATTGGGCATACGCCCCACGCAAATATGCAGCTACGTAAAAGGTCGCAAAATGCCCGCGATAGATACGCTCGCAAATCTTTGCAAAATATTAGACTTAGACGCAAACGAAATACTTTGCCTAAATTAAATCATGTTTAAGAATAAGACTTCGGAAAACAGAAATAACCTTTGCGGTAAGAAAATTTACGAGTTAATGAAAAACGAAGCGCGGAAAATGTCGCAAAGCGCGCTTGCCGATGCGCTGCAATTGGAAGGAATCGATATCGACAAAAATGCCGTTCAACGCATTGAAAGCGGACAAAGATTTGTAACGGATATCAAACTGAAAGCAATATGCAAAGTATTGCATGTATCTTGCAACCAATTACTATCATAACGTAAAACAAAACACACTCCGTAGCATTGCGGGGGGCGTTTTGTAAATAGGAGAATAAATCATTAGCTATCCTTTAAGTGTTCGAGCAAAAATATAACGGCTTTATCCACTTCGTCAAAGCGTTGCGGAGATAAGTCAAATTTTTCCCTTTTCTTTTTGCGGAATTTTTCGCAGGCAGCGTTTTCCGGTTTAATCAATTCGTCGCGGACGGCGCAGTAGCGCGTTCCGCCATTTGCAAATCCGTGCTCATAACCGCAGCCGAACCTGCGGTATACAGTTTTACACGCATCGCACGATTTACAGACTTTTATTTTCATCCGACTCTTCCTCGATAATATTACGGATTTCGGTAAGCTCAATTAAGATATCGTTCAGGCACGGTTCGATGAAGTGGAGCGCGTGTCTGCGGTAAATATGCGCCTCATATTTTTCACAACTGACGATACGTTCCGTGTTTACTTTTTTTGCCCGACACCAGCCATACTTCGTACACTCGAACTTCTTTGTCCCCTTTATATAGTATGCGTCAAAATTTTTGCACCTGAAACATCTTTCGCCATTAGGTTCCATGGAAATCTCCTAAATTATTTTTACCTATTGGATCATAAATATCATACGACCTATTAGGTCAAAAGTCAATAAATTTTGACCTAATAGATAAAATATTAGTAAACATTAGGCAAAGGAATTTTACGATGATAACACTTGCACAAATTCAAAAAAGATTAGCGGAAGCCATTGAACAAAGCAACATGAAAAAAAGTCAAATAGCAAAAGAATTAAATATAGACCCTACTCAAATCAGTAGTTACGTAAAAGGGCGTAAAATGCCCGCATTAGATACGCTGGCTAATCTCTGCAAAATATTAGACGTAGATACAAATTATATTTTATGCCAAGATTAAAGACGATAAAAACAACGCGCCCCCGCAATTTTGCGGGGGCGCGTACGATGATACAAAATTAAAAGAACCCTTCTACAAACTGTTCGGCGTCGAAGGGGACGAGGTCGTCTATCTTCTCCCCCACGCCCGCGAACACGACGGGAATTTCCAGCTCTCCGCATAAAGAGAACACAAACCCGCCCTTTGCCGTACCGTCCAATTTAGTCAGAACGATGCCGTCCAGCTCGACCGCCTCGTCAAACACGCGCGCCTGCGACACGGCGTTTTGCCCCGTCGTCGCGTCGAGCACCAAAAATTTATAGAACGCCGCTTCGGGAAACTCCCGCTCCACGACTCTGTCCATCTTTTTCAGCTCATTCATGAGGTTTTCCTTCACGTGAAGCCGTCCCGCCGTATCGACGAGCACCACGTCCGTGCCCTTCGCCTTGGCAGAAGAAACAGCGTCGAATATGACGGCGGAAGGATCGCTCCCCTCCTCGTGCTTGACGATACGCACCTTCGCCCTGTCCGCCCAGACGGAGAGCTGATCGCTTGCCGCGGCACGGAAGGTATCCGCCGCCGCAACGGTAACGCTCTTCTTTTTGGAAACGAAATAATTGGCGACTTTTCCGATGGTCGTCGTCTTGCCGACGCCGTTCACGCCCACGAACATAATGACGCACGGGTATGTGATTTCGGGAATCTCCGCAGCGTTTAACGTGTCCTCTAAAATGTCTTTCAAAAGGTCGGTTACGAACGCCTCGTCCTTGATTTTGTTGCCGATGGCTTCCTCTTTGACCTGTTCGACGACCTCTTCCGCCGTGCGGACGGAAACATCGGACGAAATGAGAATTTCCTCCAGCTCGTCGTAAAACTCGTCGCCAAGCTTATTTTTTGCAAACAGCAGGCGCATTTTTTGGGAAACGTTGTCCTTCGTCTTTTTCAACGCGTCTTTGATTTTTCCGAATAATCCCATAACTCCCCTTTTTCCTTTTAATCTGTGTGCTGACACATATGCCGACGATTGCATTTATTTTGAATCCGCCCTACATACGGTCAACCCCGTTTAATCAGTCATTCTGATCGAGGGCGCAGCCAGATTGAAGAATCCCATCGGTCGTTGTCGGACTTCGTACTTTGGGATTCTTCGCTACGCTCAGAATGACCGTTTGACGCGCTATATAAACTTTTGTGCGCGTCGCAAAATCACACTTTTGCGTAAGCGCCCTCAATTTGCGCAATGCTTTGCGCTTATTGTCGGACAACGCGATACCGTTCGTGCGGCTAATCGTTAGATAAAATTCGTTAGTTCTCCGCTCACGAATTTTCTTTTCAGAGAAAAGAAAATTCGTGAACCTATATTACCAAACTCAATTTGCCGATTTATCGGCTTGTTGTCGGATAACACGATACCATCGGTGCGGCTATCGGTAAATTACAAGACAAAAGTTCTCCGCTCACGACTTTTCTTTTCGGAGAAAAGAAAAGTGTGAACCTATGCCATGACCGTATCTCCGCCCAAGCGCGCTTCCACCTCGGAGAGCTTGACGGATACGATTTTGGAAACACCCTTTTCTTCCATGGTAACGCCGAAGAGCGAATCCGCCTGATTCATGGTCGGCTTTCGGTGCGAAATTACGACGAACTGCGTTTCGCGCGAGAACTTTTTCAAATATTTTGCAAAACGGTCTACATTCGCTTCGTCGAGCGCGGCTTCGATCTCGTCGAGAATACAGAAGGGCATGGGGCGCGATTTGAGAATGGCGAACAGAATGGCAATCGCCGTGAACGCGCGCTCTCCGCCCGAAAGAAGGGAAATTTTCGCCAGCTTTTTGCCCGGAGGACACGCTACGATTTCCACGCCCGCGTTGAGCGGGTCGTCGCAGTTCTCGTAATCGAGCTGCATTTCCGCCCTGCCGCCGCCGAACAACTCCTTGAAGATATGCGTAAAGTTGGAGTTTATCTCGTTGAAGCCTTCGTCGAACTTGCGCTGCATTTCCCCTTTCAGGTTGTCGAGCACGCCCGTCAAATCGACGATGCCTTTATCCAAATCCTCTTTCTGCGTCAGCATTTCCGAATAGCGCGCGAACAGGTTGTTGTAGTCTTCTTCGGCGTTCTGGTTGACGGGACCGAGCGCGGATATCTTGCGCTTCAAGCTCACCGTATTGTTATAAGACTGCGTAATATCGTAATTCTCGTCGCGGAGCTCGGCAGCGCTCTCATAGGTGAGCCCGTATGCCTCGTCTATCCGCTGTTTCATGTTTTCGAGGTTTGTTTCCGCCTTGGAAATTTCCAGCTCGGAACTGTGCTTTCGGTCGCTCGTCGTCTGCTGTTCGGTGAGGAGCGTGCGCTTCTCGCCGTCGAGCCGAACCTGCCGCTCGTTGACCGCTTTTTTCTCCTCTTCCGCGCGGGCGATGTCGGCGCGGATGGCCGCAACGGTCTTTTGCTCGTCCTCGGTGAGCGCCGCCTTTTCCTCGTCGGCTTTGAGCTTTTGTATGAGGCTCTCCGTTTCGGCGATGCGGGCGCGGACGCGCTCCACCTTTTGCAGAAGCGAAGTCTTTTCGTTGAGCATGCGGCGCACATTGTCCTCTTCCGCCGCGCGGGAGGACGCCAGTTTCGCGCCCTCTACGCGGAGCTGTTGCAATTTGTCGTTCAGCTCGTCGCGTTCGGCACGGAGTTTTTCCGTTTCCGCCGCCTGCGCGCTCGCTTCCGCCGCCGCTTCCGAACGGATCTTATTGAGGATATCCTCGTTCTCCGCCGAGCTTTCCACCTCGTTTTTCAAATCGTCCACCCTGCGGGTCAGGCGGTCGAGCACGCCGCGGTATTCGGCAAGATCCCGCTGCGTATCGGCGAGCAGATCGCACAGCGCCTTTTCCCGCTGAGAGAGCGCGGCGAAATTCGCCGTCTCTTCCTGCACCTTCACGCGGAAGGATTCATACTGCGTCTGCACTTCCTCGCGCTCCGTTTCGCAGTTCTGGAGGGCGGCGCGCAGCTTTTCCAGAACTGCTTTTTTGCGCGCGATTTCCTCTTCGCATTCCTTGATATGGCGTTCCCCCGCGAGCAGGTTTCCGCCGTCCTTTCTGCGCGAGCCGCCTGTCATCGCGCCGCTCGTCGCGATCGTATCGCCGTCGAGCGTTACGATTTTGAAAGAACGGGGATACTTTTTGGCAATCGCCGTCGCGCTCGCAATGGTGTCGCACACGAGCGTGTTGCCGAGCAGATTTTTGATGACGTTGTCGTAGTACGGGTCGTATTTTACAAGCGCTTCCGCAAGCCCCATCGCGCCCGATTCGGAAAGGGCGCGCTCGATCTCGCGCGTGTTGTAATGGGGGCGCATCGACTCGACGGGAAGGAAGGTTACGATTCCCCCGCCCGAACGTTTCAGATATTCGATGAGGTAACGCGCATCGTCCGCCGTCGCCGTAACGAGGTTCTGCATCGCCCCGCCGAACGCCGTTTCGATCGCCATTTCATACTTTTGTTCGGTGGAAACGATGTCGGCGATTGCGCCCTTGATTTTTGCGCCGATATTTTTATCGGTAAGCGCCGTCGTCTGCAAGCGGCGCACCGAATCGCGGTATCCGTTGAAGCGGTTTTTTAAGCCCTGATAAAATTCGAGGTTGTTCTGTAAGTTGGAAATGGAAGTATTGCAATCCGCCAAGTCGTGCGTGAGTTTGTCCTTGGAAACGGTCAAGTCGCGCAGCGCACCCGAAAGCTCTTCCTCCCTATCGTTCTTTTCGTCGAGGAAACTCTCGCAAGCCGCCTTTTCCCTGCGGCACTCGGCGAGCTGACCCTCGTATTCCTTACCGCGGAGCTCCGCCTTGGAAACGGCTTCCTCCACCTCTCGGATGCGCTCGCTCGCCGCGTCCTTCTGCGCCGAAAGGCTACCCTTGTTGGCGCGGATGTCGGAAAGCTTATCGACCGAGCTGAGCTCGCTCGCGCGCTTTTCGTCGGAAATCTTTTCAAATACCAGAACGCGCGCCGTCGCTTCCCGCACCTTTTCGGCAAGTTCGTCGCATTCCCTTGCAATCTCCTGCCCGCGAAGCGCGTCCTCTTCCGTCTTTTTCGCGCTCGCCTGCGTGAGCGCGTCTATCTCCCGCGTTCTGCGCAGGGAATATTCCACGTCGTCCGTCGCCGCGCGCAGCTGCGTGCGGTAAGATTGAATGCGTTCGCCGATGACCTTGGCTTCCCCGCTCTTATGCTCCAAACCGACCTCGAACACGCGAAGTTTATCGTTGAGCGCGCGGAGTCTGCCGTCCGCTTCGGCGATTTTTTCGCGCCCCGAAAGCTCGTCCGCTTCCAACAGTGCAAGGGACTTTTCAATCTCTTCCAACCGTTCTCCCGCCGCGGAAATGACGAGGCGGTGCTTGTCCGTCTCCTTTGCGAAATTGTCGTACCGGACGAGATATGTATTGACCTCTTCGTATTTGAGCTGCTCGGAATAATCGCGGTACTTTTTCGCCGTTTCCGCCTGCCGCTCCAAGGGCTTTAACTGTTTTTCCGCCTCGTCCATGCGCTGAACGAACACGGTAAGGTTATCTTTTGCGTTTTCCAGCTTGCGCTCTATCTCGCCCTTTTGCGCCTTGAACTTCATCACACCCGTCGCTTCCTCGAAGATGGCGCGCCTGTCCTCCGGCTTGGCGTTCATGATCTGTTCCACCTTGCCCTGTCCGATGATGGAATACCCCTCTTTTCCGATCCCCACGCCGTGCAGCAGCGCCACGATGTCTTTTAAGCGGCAGGACTGCTTATTCAAAAGATATTCGCTTTCGCCCGAACGGTACAAGCGGCGCGTCATGGCGACTTCTTCGTACTCGATATCGAAGATGTGTTCGGAGTTGTCGAACACCAGCGTAACTTCGCAATACGAGAGCGCGCGGCGCGATTCCGTGCCGTTAAAGATGACGTCCTGCATACTCGTTCCGCGGAGCGTCTTTGCCGACTGTTCGCCGAGCACCCAGCGTACGGCGTCGGCAACGTTGCTCTTGCCGCAACCGTTCGGCCCGACGATACAGGTTACGCCGTCCTCGAATTTAATGGACGTTTTGTCGGCGAACGACTTGAAGCCGACGAGCTGTATTTCCTTAAAGTTCAATGTTGTTCCCTCTCTTTGAGAATTTCGTAGAGCGCCTGCGCCGCGCGCATTTCCGCTTCCTTGTTTCTGCTTCCCGCGCCCGAAGCACTTACACCCAGCGCGCGCACCGTACAGACGTGTTCGCCGCCCTTCTCTTCCGTGCGGTATTCGGGCGGCTGCTTGGCGCGCTCTTGCACGTATTCCTGCAAAATACTCTTATAATTTTCCGTTTCCGCTTCCGTTAAATACCGTTCCAAAAAGCGCGCCGCGGGCGCCATTCCGCCGTCGAGGTAGATCCCCGCGACGACTGCTTCAAACAGATTGGAGGGCGTTTTTCCGCCGAGGTTGCTTTCCCCGCCCGAACGGCGCAGAAAGCGCATCAGCCCCGCCCGCCGTTCGGCGCTTTCCAGCGCCTTCTGAGAAACGAACTTCTGGCGCTTATCGGTAAGCTTACCTTCATCCGCGCCGCTCTCTTTATACAGTTTTTCGGTAATATACAACTGCACCACCGAGTCGCCGAGGAACTCCAACCGCTCGTTGTCGCGCCCGCCGAATACATTGGAGAAGGTGGAGTGCGTAAAGCACGCCTTTAACAGTTCCCCGTCTCGGAAGGCATAGCCGATAGCTTCTTCCGCCTGCGCGCGCGTTTGCTCCGTCCAGTCCTCGCCGTTACGCATTCTCTTCCCCCGAAATCTGCGTCTTTTCAAGCAATTCGGAAATATTCCCTATGAGGTTGTTGCGGTACGCGTCCACCGCCTGCGCAACGGACGCGCAGATGCTCTTCGCCTTGGAAGAGCCGTGCGATTTGACGACCACCTTTTTGAGCCCGAGAAAGACCGACCCGCCGAAACGGCTGTAATCGAGCATGTTCTGTAAACCGGATAGCTGTTTTTTGGCAAACAAATAATGGAGCTTTGCCCCGAAGGAAGAGGTAAATTCCTTTTTGAGGACGGCAGATACCGTCTTGCCGCAGCCTTCGATGGCTTTGAGCGCGACATTGCCCGAAAATCCGTCGGACACGGCGACGTCCACGTCTCCGTACATGATGTCCCGCCCCTCGATATTACCTGCAAAGTCGATGCCTTCGCACGTTTTTAACAGCTGATGCGCTTCCTGATGGAGCGTGTCGCCCTTATGTTCTTCCGTGCCGTTGGTCAGGAGTCCCACGCGGGGATTTTCCACGCCGAACGCCGCCTTTGCATAAGCGGAAGCCATGATGGCGAACTGTTGCAGATAAGCGGGCTTGCACTCGGCGTTCGCGCCGCAGTCGCAAAGCAGCGTCTGCGTGCCGCGCACGTTGGGAAGCGCGGGGCAGAGCGCGGGACGAAGCACACCCTTAATGCGCCCCACGAGCATAATGCCGCCCGTGAGAACCGCGCCCGTAGAGCCTGCGGACACGAAACCGCCCACCTCCTCGTCCTCTTTGAGCATTCTCATGCCGACGACGAGGGAGCTGTCCTTTTTCCCGCGCACGGCGGAAGTGGGCACGTCGTCGTTGGTGATAACCTCGGTGCAGTGCACAAGTTCCACGCGCGAAGTATCATATTTGTATTTTTCAAGTTCGGGCTTTACAAAGTTCTCGTCGCCCGTTAAAATCAGTTTGAAATCTTTCCTCGCGTCCAGCGCCTGCACGGCGCCCTTCACGATTTCCGCGGGCGCATTGTCGCCGCCCATCGCGTCTACTACGATTTTCAACATAAAGAAACCTCCCGCCCCGTTCGGCGTGCATTCATACAGAAAAATTATAGCATTTTTTTACGGAAAAAACAATAAAAAATCCCTTCGGAAAAGTATTTTATCGCAGGTTTCTCAAAAAATACAAAACAAGCCCCGCCGCTTCAAAGCGGCGGGGCTTGTAATTTTTCTTCATTCCCGTTCCACTTCCACAACGGGTTCGTAGTTGCCGAGCAGCCTTACGGCGTTTTCGATGCTCGAACGAATTTCCCCGTCCTTCGCCTTGCAGGAAAAGGGAATGCCGACCTCGAACACGAGCGTTACTTTAACGCCCCGCACCATGCGGAAATCGTGAATGTTCATGTCCTCGTACATGCCCTCCACGGCGGCGCGAACGCGCGCTTCCGCTTCCCGCGCTTCGCCGTCGTTCAAGTCCACGGGGTCGTAATGAGCCGTGAGATGAACGCCCAACCGCTCTAAGACGGCGTGCTCTATCTCGTCGATTTTTTCATGCGAGGGCACCGCGGCAATCTCCGCCGACATTTCAATATGCGCCGTCGCAAAATACACGCCGTGGCCGTAACCGTACATGCGCAGATCGTGCATGCCGAGCACGTCGGGATAGGATAAAATCACCTCTTTGACGGAAGCAAGAAGAACGGGATCGGGCGCCTGACCGAGCAGCTTGGAAGCGGCGTCGCGCAAAATGGAAATTCCCTGCCACACGATAAACAGCGCGACGAGGACGCCCGCCCAGCCGTCTGCGGGAACGGAAGCAAAGCGGGAAATAATTAAACCGATTATGACGGCGGAGGTCGCCAGACAGTCGCACGCGCTGTCCGTCGCGGCGGCATTCAGCGTGTCGGACTGTATTTTTTTCGCGACGGCGCGGTAGTAAAAGAACATGCCGCCCTTCACTGCAATGGAAATTCCGAGCAAAAGAAAGATTTCCCAGCCGCCGAACGGAATCCCGCCCGCGACAATTTTTTCCAGCGATTCGCGGAAGAGCTCCACGCCCAGCACGAGCACGAGCGCGGCGATGAGCATGGAAGCCACATACTCCGCGCGGCGATGCCCGAACGGGTGCTCCTTATCGGCGGGCTTTGCCGAGATGCGGAAGGAGATGAGCGAAACGGCGCTGCTGCCGCAGTCGCTCAGATTGTTGATACCATCCGCAACGACGGAAACGAGCCCCGTCAACGCGCCCGTTACGATCTTTGCCAAAGCAAGCGCGAAATTGAGCAGCATTCCGATAAAGCTCGCACGTTTGCCCCGCTTATCGCGCATTCCCGATTTGTTTTCTTCCGATTCTACCATAGTTCCATTATACACGCTTTCGTGATATTTGTCATCTTTTGTGAAATAAAATTTTTTCCGCGTATAATCCGCGGAAAATCCGTCAAAAATTTTACCGCCCTCGCAAAGGGAAATCGGCTGTATGTGGGCAGAAATCCGAGCCGTTACATAGTATGATAACGGAGGGTAATTACCTTTCGCCCACAAAAGAAGGTGCACCATGAACGTAAAACGCGGAGAACTTTATTATGCGGATCTGTCCCCCGTCGTGGGGAGCGAGCAGGGCGGCGTGCGCCCCGTGCTCGTCGTGCAGAACGATACGGGGAATAAATATTCCCCCACCGTAATCGCGGCGGCGGTAACGAGCAAGATTCACAAGGCGCGGCTTCCGACGCACATCGAACTGCCCTCCGCGTTCGGACTTGCAAAGGATAGCGTAATTTTATTGGAACAGATCCGCACCATCGACAAAAAGCGCCTGATGGCGCGCATCGGCGAGCTTCCCCCCGCCACGATGTCGCGCGTTGACCGCGCTATCTTAATCAGCCTCGGTTTTGAAGAAACGGGCAACAGGGCGTGAAAAACCGCAACAAAAAAGCAAGGCAGATGCCTTGCTTTTTCTCATTGTTTTTTTACATTTTTTCAAGCAGTTTGAAATCGATGCCCTTTTCGCCGATTTTGATGATTTCCACCTTTACGGTATCGCCGATCGCAAGCACGTCCTCGACGGAATCGATGCGTTTATCGCTCATCTTGGAAATATGAATCATACCGTCCTTGCCGGGAGCGAACTCGACGAACGCACCCACCTTGGAAAGGATTCTCACGACCGTTCCGATGAACATATCGCCCACTTCGGGATCGTGCACGATGCTCTCGATGATTGCCTTCGCGCGCTGCGCGCTTTCGGGATCGCCGTAGGAAGCGATGCACACCGTACCGTCGTCCTCGATGTCGATTTTGGTGCCCGTCTCCGCGATAATGGAGTTGATGACCTTGCCCTGCTTGCCGACGACGTCGCCGATTTTTTCGGGATCGATCTTGAAGGAAATGATGCGGGGCGCGTATTTGCTGAGCTCGGGCGCCACCTCGGGAATGCATTCGAGCATTTTAGAGAGAATAAACTGCCTTCCCTCGTTCGCCTGCTCGATTGCGGTATGCATGATCTCTTCGGAAATGCCCTTGATCTTAATATCCATTTGGATGGCGGTGATTCCCTTCTGCGTTCCCGCGACCTTGAAGTCCATGTCGCCGAGGAAATCTTCCAAGCCCTGAATGTCGGTCAGCACGCGGAATTCGCCCGTTTCCTGATTTTTGATGAGCCCCATCGCAACGCCTGCAACGGGAGCCTTGATAGGCACGCCCGCGTCCATCAGCGCCATCGTCGAACCGCAGACGGAAGCCATGGAGGAAGAACCGTTGGAGGATAGAATATCGTTTACCACGCGGATGGCGTAAGGGAAGGACTCTTCGTCGGGAATGACGGGAATGAGCGCGCGCTCCGCAAGGGCGCCGTGCCCGATCTCGCGCCTGCCGGGGCTTCTGAGCGCCTTCGCCTCGCCCGTGCAATAACCGGGGAAATTATACTGGTGCATGTAGCGCTTTGCCGTTTCGTCGTCCAGCCCTTCCAGCTTCTGCGCCGCCGCGAGCATGTCGAGCGTGCAGGTGGTGAGCGTCTGCGTTTGCCCTCTCGTGAACACGGCGGAACCGTGTACGCGGGGAAGAACGTGCTTTTCGCACCATATGGGGCGGACGTCCTTTAAGCCTCTGCCGTCGGGGCGGATGCCCTTGTCGAAAATCTTCGCACGGACTTTTTCTTTGGTGAGGTAGTAAACGCTGTCTTTGATTTCGCGCTTGTTGTCGGGATAGAGCTCGAGGAAGTGCTGTAAAATCTCCTCTTCGGTCTGCGCCTGGCGCGCTTCGCGCTCCTGCCTGTCGAACGTCTCGATCGCCCAATCGATTTTTTCGTCCGCATATGCGCGGACTTCTTTGTCGAGCTCTTCGGGAATGTGATAGAGTTCGATTTGCTTTTTCGCCTTGCCGGCCGCAGGCGTGATCACGTCCTCGATGAACGCGCAGATCTTCTTGATTTCCGCATGACCGAACATGATCGCGCCGACCATTTCGTCGTTGGTAACCTCGTCCGCGCCCGCTTCTATCATAAGGATGGCGTCCTTCGTCCCCGCGAGATTGAGGTGAATCGAACTCTTTTCCCGCTGCTCCGCATCGGGATTGATGATGTATTCGCCGTCGACGAGCCCGACCACGACGGAACCCGTGGGTCCCGCCCAAGGGATATCGGAAATAGAAAGCGCGATCGACGAACCGATCATTGCGAGGGGCTCGGGCGCGACGTCGGGCTCGACGGAAAGCGCGGTCGCCACGACGACGACGTCGTTAAACAGTCCCTTCGGAAAGAGAGGGCGGAGGGGTCTGTCGATGAGGCGCGCCGTTAAAATGGCTTTGTCGCTCGCCCTGCCCTCCCTGCGCTTGAAGCCGCCGGGAATTTTACCGACGGCGTACATCTTCTCTTCGTAGTCCACTTGCAGGGGGAAGAAATCCATTCCCTCGCGCGGAGACTGCGACATACAAACGGTTACCATAACGGCGGTTTCACCGCAGCGCACGACGCACGCGCCGTTCGCCTGTTCGGTGTACTTGCCCGTTTCAACGGTGATTTCTCTGCCGCCGACGGTAAATTTGAATTCTTTGTAATCGGGTGCCATAGTGTTTACCTTCCTTGTTCTTTTTTGTTCTTGTGCCCCGTCCGCCGCCCGACGGCGGGGCGTTTATACAAAAAAGAGCGGACAAAAAAAGCCGCTCTTCTCCGTTCCTTACTTTCTGAGTTCCAATTCCGCAATAACCGCTCTGTAACGCTCGATGTCTTTGGCTTTGAGATAGTCCAAAAGACCGCGTCTTTTACCTACCATTTTCAAAAGCCCGCGGCGGGAGTGGTTGTCCTGCTTGTGCACTTTGAGGTGCTCGTTGAGGTGGTTGATACGCTCGGTCAAAAGCGCGATCTGAACCTCGGGCGAACCGGTGTCCCCTTCGTGGGAAGCGAATTTTGCGATGATTTCCTTCTTTTCCATTTGCGTTTATTCTCCTATGGATATTTTATGCGTAACGCCAAGAGATGCGTGGAGAGCGCAATTCCTCGCGTACGACTGTATAAGAATACCACAATTTTAATGCCTTGTCAAAGGTTTTTCAAGCCGTGCGGAAGGTTTTCGGAAAAAAGTTCCGCCTTGTCTCCAATCAGCTTTCCAACCTTTTCGAGATAAGTCGGTATATCCTTGGGGCTGCCGAGGCGCTCGATTCTCCCATCGCCCAAAAACACCTTTTTGGAAACGGCGTTCGCCCCGACGGCGAGGTTGTCCGCGCTCTCTTCCATAACGTCAATATTGTACACGGAAGCAAATCCCCTTTTTGTCCAGCCGACGTTTTCGTGCGCGCCCGCCATGTATTTCTGGCGATAGAGATAATAGGGCTCGTACCCCGCCGCCGTCAGCTTTTCGCGGGAGTATGCGATCATTTCCGCAAGATTTACTTCGGCGAGCGAAAAAACCTCCTCTTTCAGCTTTGCACCCTTTTTCAGGCAAAGGGTATGTACGGTGATATTTTCGGGCGCTAACGCAACGGCTTTGTCCACGCTCGCGCGGAACTCCTCCAAGCTCTCGCCCGTAAGTCCCGCGATGAGATCGCAATTGACCGTAAACCCGTACGGCGCCGCCATTTCAAACGCTTCCTCCACCTGTTTCGCCGTGTGTTTCCTTCCGATCGCCGCAAGCGTTCTGTCGGAAAAACTCTGCGCGTTGATGCAGACGCGCGTTACGCCGTAATCCTTGCACAGCTGCAATTTTTCCCGCGTGAATACGTCGGGTCGCCCCGCTTCCACGGTATACTCGCAGCCGTTCGTGCGCAACGGAGCGACTGCCTTCAAAACTCGTTCCAGCTGCCGCGCGTCGAGCGCGAAGGGCGTTCCCCCGCCGATATACACGGAGCGGAGATTTTTCACGAGCGGGCGCGCCGCCTTTAACTCTTCTTCGAGCGCGGAAAGGTAATCTGGCAGATATTTGCCCGTCTTGTCAATTGGCGCGGTGATAAAGGAACAATACACGCACCGCGTGGGACAGAAAGGAAGTCCCACGAATAAGTCGCAGTTATCTTCTTTCCGCTCATACAGGCCTTCCTGCGCGGCGAGCACGCGTTCGGTAAGACGAATATTTTCCTCGGAAACGCCCATATCTCGGAAAAGACGTTTGAAATCGCGCCCTTCCTCCCGCTCCGCATAGGCGAGCCTCGTCGGACGGATCCCCGTAAGCGCGCCCCAAGGAAGCGACTTGTCGTAATATTCGGAAAGCAGGCGGTAAAGCGCCAGCTTCGCATACCGCTTGTTCAGGCTCTTAAAGCGGAGCGGCGTGTCATATACCGCCGCATTTTCCGCGGTATAATCCTTTCCTTCCAGCGTAAACCGATTATAAAAGCATCCGTTTTCATATTCGGTATGATGGAATATATCGAGCGCTTCCGCACCCTCGAACAGGCGCACGACGTCCATGAGTTCGCTATTCAGATACGCGCAATCGGATGTCAGCATGTTTCCCACCCCCTTTCGCGTTCCTGCGCAAGCGTGCCGTCCTCGCCGTGCCCGGGATATAAAATATATTCGCCTTCGAGCGAACATAACCGCCGCAGACTCTCCCTCATATCGCGCGGGCTTCCCGTGGGCAAGTCCGTTCTGCCGATATTTCCGCAAAAGAGCGTGTCGCCCGTAAAAATACAATTCTCGGCAAGGTAACAGCAGCTGCCCGAGGTATGCCCCGGCGTTGCGATCACCTTGAAACGGATGTCGCACAAAACAATCTCCTCTCCGTCCTTACACGTAAAATCGATCGTAAACAACGGAACGGCGATTCCGCCGAACGCTTCGGCAAGATTGTTTTTGCCGAGCGCCGTCTCCCGTTCCCCTTCCAAACAGCCGATCTTCGCTCCGTTGCACCGAAGCGCCGCGCAGCCGCCGATATGGTCGAAATGCCCGTGCGTCAGAAGAACGTATTTAATTTTCAATCCGCGCCGTACGGCTTCTTCCAGAACGCGAGGTTGCGCGGGATCGATCGCAACGGCGTTTTTCCCGTCCGCCGTTACAAGGTAACTGTTGGAAGCAAATCCGACGAGCTCGATTTTAATAACATTGATCATACAACCTCATCCGATCGGGCGATGGATAACGCCCCCGATTTGCAAAATTTCTTCACTACCTTTCTTCTTGCGAAAAAAATTTTGTGAACTTATTCCAATTCTCAGCCGCGAGGAGGGTTCCCCTCCGCTGCGGGACTCAATTTGCGCAACCCTTTGCGCTTATTGTCCGATAACACGCTTCCGTCTGTGCGGCTATCGGAAATTGATAAAATACAAGCTCTCCGCTCACGTAAATTTTCCGTTAAGAAAAATTTTGTGAACCTACTTGTGCGCGTCGCAAAATCACATTATCACATTTTTGCGTAAACGCCCTCCATTTGCCGCATACTTGCGGCTTGTTGTCGGACAAGGCAACCAAGCAGGTGCGGCTAAAAGTTTGTTACAATTCGTCAGCTCTCCGCTCACGAAAATTTTCCGTTAAGGAAAATTTTCGTGAACTCTCCGCTGCGGGACTACATTTGCCGCATACTTGCGGCTTGTTGTCGGTATCCCGAGGAACAGGAAAAGGGAGGGTTCAAAACGAAAGCACCTGTTCGTATCACGGAAATTCTTTTCTATGAAAAGAATTTCGTGAACTCAATTGGACGTTCTTCTCACGTCGATGATTTTTGCATGGGATTTGATTTTTTTGATGAGTACTTCCACGTCCTTTAAGTTGGTAAGGCTTACGGAAACCTCCACGATAGCCGAATTATTTTTATCATACCTGCCGTTTATAGATGTAATTTCCAGCTTCATCTCGGCAACGCTTCCCGAAATCGCCGCGAGCGCGCTCCCCTGCTCCGCCGCCGTAACGACGAGCGCCGCCTTGAATCGCGCGCCGCCCTCATCCGCCAGCCATTCCGCCGCCTGCAACCGCTCCGGATCGGCGTTTTTGAGATTGGGACAATCCTTGCGATGCACGACGATACCCCGTCCGCGCGTAACGAATCCCACGATCTCATCTCCCGGTACCGGCGAACAGCACCCCGCAAAGGAAACGAGCAAGCCCGACATTCCCTTAATGGTAACCGAGCCCTTGACGTGTTTGCCCTTGAATGGCTGCGCCTGCAAAGCGGGCTGCGGAACTTCCTTGCGGAAGTAATCGACGAGCTTGAAAAATACCTGATTGACGGTTACGGCACCGTATCCGACGGAAGAAAACATTTCTTCCTGCGAAGCGAACGCCAGCTTTTCCGCAACTTTTTTGAAGCTCTCTTCGGTGAGAATGTCGGAGAGCGCATATCCCTTGCGCTTCGCCGCCTCTTCGAGCATGCTCTTGCCGAGGCGGATATTGTCCTCTTTCATCACCTTTTTATAGAACGCCTTGATTTTTGCGCGCGCCGAAGAGGATTTCACGAATTTAAGCCAATCCCAGGAAGGACCTTTTCCGTTCGGAGAGGTGATAATCTCCACCACGTCGCCTATTTCGAGGCAGGAATTGAGCGGCACGATCTTTCCGTTTACCTTCGCGCCCGTGCACTTATTCCCGACCTCGGAGTGAATGGCGTAAGCGAAATCGACGGGAGTCGCGTCCTTGGGCAGGGAAATGACCTTGCCGTGCGGCGTAAATACGAGAAGCTCGGTGCTGTACAAGTCGCCTTTGACGGTATCCATAAATTCCTTGGAGTCCTTCAAACCGCCTTCCAGTTCCATCACCTCGCGCACCCAGGCAATGCGCTGATCGAGCGAGGTCTCCGTGCTGCGCTGCTCCTTGTACTTCCAGTGCGCCGCGATACCGTACTCCGCCGTGCGGTGCATCTCCTCCGTCCGAATCTGAATCTCGAACGGCTGACCGAAGTTGGTTACGACCGTCGTATGCAGCGACTGATAGAGATTGGGCTTGGGCGTTGCGATATAATCTTTAATGCGCCCGGGAACGGGCTTCCACTTTTTGTGTATTTTGCCGAACACTTCGTAACATTCGTCCACCGTGCCGACGACGACGCGCACCGCAGTCAAATCGTAAATCTGTTCGAGCGTCTTTTGCTTGGTCGTCATCTTCTTATAAATGGAATAGAAATGCTTGGGTCTTCCGAACACTTCGCCCTTGATCCCGCATTCGGTAAGGATGCCCTTGATCTCGTCCACTACGAAGTCCACGAAGCGATTGCGTTCTTCCAATTTCTGATGAATGTTTTCCACGAGAAATTCAAACGCGGCGGGGTCGAGATATTTCAGACAGAGATCTTCCAGCTCGCACTTGATCTGCGAAATACCCAGCCTGCCCGCAATGGGCGCGTATACGTCCAGTGTTTCCTTCGCCATTTTCTGCTGGCGTTCGTAGGAGAGAAAATTGAGCGAGCGCATGTTGTGCAAACGGTCGGCAAGCTTGATGATGATGACGCGGATATCCTTCGCCATCGCAATGAAGATTTTGCGGAAATTTTCCGCCTCCTCCTCTTCCTGCGATTTGAATACGATTTTGTCCAGCTTGGTTACGCCGGAAACGAGGGAGAGCACCTCGTCGCCAAACTCTTTCTTTATATCTTCCGCCGTGCAGGGCGTATCCTCTATGACGTCGTGCAGAAGCGCCCCCGCGACGGTGGCGGTGTCCAGCCCCAAGTCAATGAGAATTTCCGCGACGGCGCAAGGGTGAATGAAATAGGGCTCGCCCGAAGCGCGCTTCTGGTTGGCGTGCGCCTCTTTTGCAAAGTCGTATGCGCGCAGGAGCATCTCCCGCCCCTCGCCCGCATAATTTTCGTAAATGCGCATGAGTATGTTATCCATATCAGCAACCCTCCTCCGCCATGCGCGCGCAGGCGGTGAATATGACCGAATCGGAAAGCTCCGTCTTTTTGCCGCGGAACACCTTTACGCGCCCGTTTTCGAGCGCGATGAGTCCCAACTCGTCGAATACGGAAAGCGCGAATACAAACTGCTCTTCCGCAAAACCGAGACTGCCGCAGGCACGCGCGACTTCCGAATAGGTGCACCCCGAAAGCGTATTTTCGGCGTTCCTGATCGCAGCAAACACGGGGAGCAGGTCCTCCCGAACGGCGGAAACGCCGCGGAACCGCTTCGCGCCGCTGATTTCCCCGTTTACGTAAACGCGCGCCTTACCCGTCTTTACGGACACCGCCGCAGGCTTATCGAGAAATACGATTTCGCGGAAGGCGGATAAATCGCAATCGGGCGCGGGCGCGACAAGAACGGCGTTCGCCACGCTGCCCGAAGAGAGATAGAACACGTCGGCGTCCAAGCCGCAGAGCGAAGGAAAGCTTTCCAGCGTCTTGCGCTCGGAAGCGACGGCGCACAGCCCGTATGCGCAGGCATTCATATGTTCGGAAAGCAATTTGTTTAGCGAAGCGGTGTCCGAAAGCTCTGCTTTCGGCTTTCCGCCCAGCTTTACGGAGAGGAGCGCGTGCTCGAACGCATCCTCGTCCGCTTCCCTGCCGCTCGCGCCGTCGTACACGAGCGCGCGGATAAACCCTTTGAGATTCTCTTTCCCGCGGAATTTGGAAAGATTGCATTCGAATACGACCTGCTTATTAAGATCGCTCCGCAAAATACGCAGATCCTTTCCGCCGCCGAAATACATAAAATCGAGCGCTTCGCCGGAAACGGAAATATGCGGAGAAAGCGGCTTTAAGGGCGCGGCGTTCATTTTACCCGCGCGCAGCACGAACAGCGGACGGCGGTTGCCCACGCCGTAGGGTTCGAGCGCATCCAGCTCCCTTGCCAGCTTTTTGGGAAAGGCGCCCGTAACTTCGCCGCTGACGATCAGCCGCTGCGTGAAATCCTCGCGCGTGTAGTGCGCGGCGATATATTCGTCGAGCGCGCGTTCCAGCGCCGCGAAATTCTCCGCCTTCACGTTGATTCCCGCCGCCTGCGCGTGCCCGCCGAATTCTTCGATGTATTCCGAACAGTGCTTCAGCGCCTGGAAAATATTCACGCTCTCGATGCTGCGCGCGCTGCCTTTGAGCATATCTCCGCGCTTAACGAACAGCAGCGCGGGACGGGCGAATTCCTCCGCCACGCGCGCCGCGACGATGCCGACGAACCCCGCGTTCCACTCCTCTGCGGCGAGCATGATGACGTTGCCGTACGCGCCCTTTTCGGCGATCTGCGCGCGCGCCTGCGCGTACAAATCGTCGCAGCACTTCTGCCGCTCGATGTTGTATGCATTCAGCTTTGCCGCGAGATCGAATATCTCCCCCTCGTCGTCCGTCGTGAACAGGCGGAGCGCCGCGCGCGCGTCGCCCATTCTCCCCGCGGCGTTGATGCGGGGAGCGACCGTAAAGGCAAGCGTCTGCGCCGTAACGCCGTCCGCATTCTTTCCGAGCAGAGCGGAAAACGCGGGGCGCGGATTTTGATTGACGATGCGCAACCCTTCGGCAACGATGTCGCGGTTTTCGCCCAAGAGGGGCACACTGTCCGCAACCGTAGAAAGCGCCGCAAAATCGAGAAACCGATATGCCCGCTCGCCTATGAGTGCCTGCGCCAGCTTGAAGGCGACCCCCGCGCCGCACAGATTATCATAGGGATAATCGTCGTCTATTTTCGGATTGACGCACACGCAGTCGGGGAGCCTTTCGGGCAGCTCGTGGTGATCGGTTACGACGACGAGCGCGCCCTGCTCCTTGATGTACTCCACCTCTTCGTAGTTGGAGATGCCGCAGTCTACCGTGATAACGAGATCGGGCAGAAATTCGTCGAAAATCTGATCGATCGCCCGAATGCTCATGCCGTACCCTTCCGTGCGTTCGGGCACGTAGAGATAGGGCTCAATGCCGAATTCTTTGAGCGCGCGGTACATAATCGCGCTCGCACCGATGCCGTCGGCGTCGTAGTCGCCGAACACAGCGACGTTCCAGCCCTCTTCCCGCGCCCTGTGCAACAGCTCCGCGGCTTCCTTCATGCCGCTCATCAAAAAGGGAGACAGAAAATTTTCCGCGGAAGGGTTCAGAAAGCGGCGCATTTTTTCTTCCGTGTCCGTTCCGCGCGCGAAGAGAATGCCCGCCGTCGTTTCGGTAATACCGAGCGCGCGCGAAAGCCGCCCGACGATTGCCGACTGTTCGGGCGCAAATTCAAATTCACGGACGATCTTTTTCATGGTTTTCTCCCGCGCGATATGCTTCGCGCCTGTCATTAGGAAAAAATAACGGCGGTTTCCCGCCGTTTTCTGATTTGTTTTATTCGGAAACTTTTTCCTTCTTGCCCTTCGCTCTGTCGTAACGCTTGCGCTTGACCGCCGCGCGGTCGAACGCCTTTTTGACGTGCGCGTGAATCGCGGGCGCGAGCAGCAACGACGAATAGGTGCACGCGGCAACCGCAATCAACGCGGGAAGAAGAACGGATCTCACGCCCGCCGCGGCGAGCCCGCCCGTCAGCGCAAGGACGACGGCAAGCGAAGCGGAAATTCCGATAATGATCTTCCATGCGGAAGCGCCCGATTCTTCCACGGCTTCCGCCGCAGAAAGTTCGCGGTAAGCGGGATCCTTAAAGTTTTCGCGCATCTTGAAGAGCTGAACGCCCCACAGAACGAGGGACAGCGCCGCCGCGAGCGCCGCGTACAGCAAGGGCGCATAAAAGGTGAGCGGAATGCGGCAAATCGCAAGCAGAGCGAGCGTGAACAGCGCGTCGTGCGCGCAGACGGCAAGCCCCGTGAGCGCGCCGCCGATTCCGAAACGAACTCCGATATATACGAGCGCCACGATTGCGCCCACGGCGAGCGCGACCGCGCCGCGCCACTGCGCGTCCCCGAAGGTCTGCAATTCCAGCGTATGAACGGAAACGAAAATTTCGCTGTCCTCGAAAGGAAGCAAGCCGTTTTCCGTTGCCGCAGTCATTCTATCGGCGAGCGCCGTCTTCGCCGCCGTAAGCGCTTCGTCGGAAGTGCTTCCCGCAAAGGTGAATTCCAGCACGCCGCCGTTGGTGATTTCGTACGTTTGAGAGCTTTCCGCCGAAAGCCCCGCTTTTTTGAAAGATTCCTCGCAATACGACTTCAAAAGCTCCGTTTTAAGGGTTCCGTTCTCGTCCTCTTCGATCAGAACGGGGGTATCGTAAATGACCTCGAACGTCTTGGAAACGGGGCGATCTGCCGAAAAATTAAATCCGAGCAATGCAAACAGGATAATCCCAGCAACGATGACGACCGCCGAAACGGAAAGCCATGCAGGCAGAAGTTTTACGGTGTGAAAACGCTTAGTCATCGGTTTCCACCTCCTCTCTCTTAAAGCGGCAGAAGGCGCCCTTATTCTTATTGAAAATCATCGTGATCGCCCAGCAGAAGCGGTTGACGGCGAGCGAGCAAACGCCCGAGAACACGGCGCCGATGCCGAGCACGAACGCGAACGTCTGCAATTCCGTAAGCGCGATCGCATAAATAAGGAATGCAAGGAGCGCGACGGCGATATGCAGGTCGAAGATATGCCAGAAGCATTTTTTGTAACCCGTCTTTACCGAAGAGGTCATCGTCTTGCCGAGCGCATACTCCTTCCGCGCGTATTCATAGCAAACGATATTGCTCATGCACAGAAGCACGGACGTCAGCGCAAACGCCGCAACGGTACCCGCGCTCAGATAGAGGAAGGGCACGAACGCCACACACAAAATCATGCAGAGTGCAAACGACAGGTAAGAATAAATATGCGAAAATCCGAGCAAGCCGTATCTTATGAGGAAGAACGCCGCCATTGCGAGCATTGCTACGCCGATTGCGATATACAGGAAGGTAAGCGACATGCCGCCGAAGCCCGATTCGTATATCTTCACTTCGCCGACGCTCATTGCAAGGTCGGTCTGAACGCCGTTGAGCGCTTCGTCGATGAGAACGGCTACGGTATCTGCCGAATCCGCAGTATAACTTCCGCTGATGCCGAGCGTGCTCTGGTCGATGGCCTCGGAAACGGTGAGCCCTATCACCTGATCGTCCCCTACCTTGAAGAACATGGTGGAAGAGGAGCTGCTCGTCGCCGACGCCGTCGCGCTCTTGATAGCCTCCCTGCCCTTATCGGTGAAATCGATGATAACGAACGCGGTATCCTGCGAAACGCGGGAATATGCGCCCTTGACGTATTCTTTGATTGATTCGCTCGGCTTTTTGGGCATGATCGTAGATGCGCTGTCGAGGTCGGAACCGTACGCAACGGAGAACTCGCCCGAATAGCCGAAGAAGGAAAGCGCCGTGCCGGGATTTTCCGCAAGAGCGGGAAGCGTTACGCGGACGGTAAATCCGTCGCTCACCTCCACGCGCGCGCCGGGAATGCATTTGCGCTCGAATCTGCGGGTGATTGCCGAAACGCCGTTTGCAAACGAGGTCTTGAATTCCTCGCTCGCTTCCTGCGTATCTTTGCCGAACACCTTTTCCTTTTCCAGATAAATCGCGCCGTTTGCGTAAGACGTATATTTGTCCTCGTATTCCGCGCGCTTCTCCTCGTCCGGTTCCTTCTTGACGTTGGTTTCGTACTCTTCCGCCGAAATCACGCCCTCGGGATAATAGACCGCGGTATATCCGCCGCCCATGCCTGCGTCTTTGTCCATAACGCGAATGAAAGAATTATAGGTATGCATGCCGTCCGTTCCGTATGAAAAGGAAACCGTGCTCGCCACGCATAAAACGGCAATTAATATCGTTATTAAGACCAGACATATTGCCGATTTCGTCTTGTTCATCGCTGCCTCCTGCCGTATCGGAAAAAAATTTTCCGTTAAAATCCTGTACGGAAAAAATTCCCGCTCTCACCATTATATATAAAACGGGCGCGCCCGTCAAGCCGAAACGCGCCGCAATTTGAAATTTTTAGCGATTTACGGGCAATTTCCCGCCCGCTTTTTCTCGCCCCGAACGCCGATTGCACGGAGAAAAGGCAAACTTTCCCCACCTCCGTTTAACCTTCGCTTGCCGCCGCTTCGCGGCTTTTGCGCTCGGCAAGAATATGCATGGCGCATTCCACGCGCTTTTTCATCATCGCGCAGGTCATGGCATAAGGCTCTTCGATGTCGCCGTTATAGTGATAGTTGTTTGCGCTGCACCCGCCCGAACAGATAAATTTTGCAAAACAGTCGCCGCATTTTTTGCGCGTAAACAGGCAGGAAGAAGCGAATTTGTTTCGGATTTCCGCATTCAGCTTGCCTTCGTACACGTTACCCATCTTCCATTTCGCATCCCCCGCGAACTGGTGGCAAGGATAAATATCGCCGTTCGGCACGACGGAAAAGTACTCGTTGCCCGCACCGCACGCGGAAACGCGCTTGCTTAAACACGGCCCGCCCTCCAAATCGACGTTGAAATGGAAGAAATTAAAGCCTTCCCCCCTTTCCTCGCGCTTTAAGTACTCTTCGCACAGATTCTCGTATTCGCGTTCGATTACGGGAAGATGCTCTTCCCTGATTTCGAGCCCGGGCACTTCGGTTACGACAGGCTCCATGGAGATACTGTCGAATCCGTTATCGGCAAGGAACAGAACGTCCTTGGAAAAATCGAGATTCTTCGCCGTGAACGTGCCGCGGACGTAATAGTGCTTGTCTCCGCGCGAACGGACGAATTTTTTGATTTTATCGATGACGAGATCGAAGCTGCCCTTGCCCGTAACCGTCTTGCGGACGGCGTCGTGCACCTCCCTTCTTCCGTCGAGCGAGAGGACGACGTTTTCCATTTCGGCATTGAGAAAGGCGATTTTTTCGTCATCGAGCAAAAGCCCGTTTGTCGTCGTCGTAAAAAGAAATTTCTTGCCCCGCTTTTCCGCTTCCGCCTTGGCGTATTCCACCGTCTTTTTCACGACCTCGAAATTCATGAGCGGTTCGCCGCCGAAAAAGTCCGTTTCCAGCACCTTGCGGTTTCCGCTGTTTTCGATGAGAAAATCGATCGCCGCCTTCGCCGTATCGAGGCTCATCATCTCGCGCGCGGAATGATAGGCGCCCTCGTCGGCAAAACAGTAGCCGCAGCGCAGATTACAGTCGTGGCAGATATGCAGGCAGAGCGCCTTAACTTCGCCACTCTTGACGGGGTAAGCGGTAACCTCCTCTTTGTACAAAAGCCCCTGTTCTTTGAGCGCTTCCGCTTCGGCGAGGGCGCTTTTCACCTCTTCGTCCGTCAAGCGGGTATAATCGCCGCAAAGCGCCTGCGCCGTCTTTTCGTCGCATTCGTGAAGGGAGCCGCTCCCCGTATCGTAAATATATCTCTTATCGTGATATGCAAAAACGTGAATCATTATTTCTTCTCTCTTTCATCGTGCCGCCCGCATGGGAGCAGGCCGGAAAACACCAACAAGGAGCAACGGATTCCGCTGCTCCCTGCTCGGTTTTTTTCGCAATTATTTGCGTTCGATTTTCTGCTCTCTCGTTACGCGCTCGCACGATTGGTTCCCGACGGTGCAGCTCGTTTTGCAGGCGGACTGACAGGTGCTTCTGCATTCTCCGCAGCCCGTAATCTTCTTTTCGGCAGGTTTTGCGATTGTCTTGATCATAATAAAACTCCGGATGGTTTTTTTCGATTATACAATATTCCGCAAAAAAAGGCAACTGTTTTTTTATTCTTTCCCGATTTTTGCGCCGAGCAATCCTCCCGCGCCGCCGAACGCCGCCCCCGCGAGCAATTCGAGCAGGAACCAAGCCGTTACGTGAAAGCCGCCGATAAAGCCGAAGATCAGCATCGTGAGGAGCACGGAAAGGATACCCGCCGCCATGCCCTTGAAGAGAGCGCGTTCCCTGCGAACGAACAAAAGGGAAAAGAGAAACACCCCCGTAAGGCGCAAAAACCAATTGATTGCCGTGATCAACGAATCGGACGGCGAAAACGCGCGCACGAACACGGCGAACAAAGCCGTCGCCAAAAGACAAAACACCGTGCACAAAACCGCCGCGCGGAGCGTCTGCTTCGCCGCATCCTTCAAAAATCCGCCCATAAATAAAACCTCCGCATACGCTTTTTACAACGTATGCGGAGACAAGCCCGAATATTCTGTTCTTTCAGTTTTCTTTTTCTTCCGCGGGCGCTTCGACGGGTTCTTCCGCAGGTTCTTCCTGTACGGGAGCGCTCTCTTCCGCAGAAGCCGAGGGAGCCGGGGCGGGCACTTCCTTCGCCGCCTTCTTTGCCGCTTCCGCCTGTTCGCGCGCGATCTGCGTGGGACCCTTCGCATCCGTCTGCGCAATCAGTTCTTTATCCATCTTCACATAAGATTTTCCCGACTGTTCGCTGCCCGTTTCGATAATGACAGTATTGTCGTCGCAGACTTCCACGATCACGCCGCAGATGCCGCCCGCCGTTTTGACCTTGTGTCCGGGGCGGAGCGCCTGCAATTGCTCGGTATATTCCGTCTGGCGCTGTTTGTTCTTCTTGTTGGAAAATACGAACCACACCACGAGCAAAACGGCAAGCACGCCGACGACGATCCACATGACGACTTGCTGCGTATCAACCAATAAATTCGATAACATAATATTCTCCTTTTTCAATCCCTTTCATGATACTTTTTTTGCCCGCTTTTGGCAAGCGTTTTTCGGTAATAATTTCCATTTCACAAACTTTTCATTCGCTGAAAAGTGCGAAAAAGAAAGATTTACGGCGAAACGTTTTCCTGCTGTTTATAAAATTCCCGCGCAAAGTCGCGCACGTAACCGCCGAGAATGCTTTCGCGCAAGCCCTTCATCAAATTGTGCAGATAGGTAATATTGTGCAGAGAAAGGAGCATCGCGCCCGCCATTTCGCCCACGTTTATCATGTGGCGGAGATACGCCTTCGTGTAGTTGCGGCAGCAATAGCAACCGCAATCGGGGTCGAGCGGAGTAAAATCCTCTTTATATTTCCCGTTCCGCACGACGATTTTTCCGCGCGAGGTGAGCGCCGTGCCGTTGCGCGCCACCCTTGTGGCGAGCACGCAGTCGAACATATCCACGCCGCGAAGCGTTCCCTCGACGAGACAGTCGGGCGAACCGACGCCCATGAGGTAGCGGGGCACGTCGGTCGGCAGCTTGGGCTGCAAAAAATCGAGCAATTCGTACATGCGCGGCTTCGGCTCGCCCACCGAAAGCCCGCCGATAGCGATGCCGTGCTTCACGAAGGGCAGGCAACGATTAAGGCTCTCTGCCCGCAGATCCTCGTACATATTGCCCTGCACGATGGGGAAGAGCGCCTGCGCGGGATTATCGTGCGCCTTATAGCACCGTTCCAGCCAAGCCGAGGTGCGCTCCATCGCCTTTTGCGCCTGTTCGTGCGTGTAGCCGTATTCCGAGCACTGATCGAACGCCATGATGATGTCCGAACCGAGATTGTGCTGGATCTCCATCGCCTTTTCGGGCGTAAACATGTGATAGCTCCCGTCTACGTGGGAGGAAAAGCGCACGCCCTCGTCGGTGATATTGTTGAGCGAAGCGAGCGAAAACACCTGAAATCCGCCGCTGTCGGTGAGAATGGGCTTGTCCCAATTCATGAATTTATGCAGTCCGCCCGCCTGCGCGATGAGCTCGTCGCCGGGACGCATATAGAGGTGATAGGTGTTGGATAGAATGATTTGAGATCCCGCCTCTTTCAAGTCGCGCGGAAATACGCCCTTAACGGACGCCTGTGTTCCGACGGGCATATAGACGGGCGTTAAAATATCGCCGTGCGGGGTATGCAGAACGCCCGCCCGCGCGCCCGTTTCGGGATCTGTCTTTTGCAGTTCAAAGGAAAAATATTCGTTATTCATAATTCAAAGCAACCGTAATTTTAAGACGGAATCCTTATTTTCTCAAATAATCTGCGACAAATTCGTCCGCATCGGTCTAACGCCGAACGGCGATTCCCGCCGCTTTATATACTTCTTCGTACTTTTGCAGACACGCGTCGAACAATCTGACGTTGTCCTGTAAGCAGTCGGGATCGTATGCTTCCATAATATTGTAAGTTCCTATGTCGACCTCGGAAGAAAGCTCCGCGAACATATAGTGCAACCGCACATATTCATGAGAGACGCGAAAACGTTATTCTGCTTTGCCGCTTCCTCGGTCTTGTTTCTCCAATTGGAATACATTTCTTCGTAAGTGCCGGATGCGACAAAGGATTGCGCCGCTTATACAACCATCATTGCGTCGCCGAAAGAGAAGAACCGATACCCCTTTTTTACCGCCGTCTCGTACGCGCTTAAAATCTCCTCGCGCGAACACAGTGCGGATACCAGCATTAAAAGCGTACTTTCGGGCAGGTGAAAGTTGGTGATCAGCGCGTCCACGCACTTGAAGCGATAGGGCGGATAAATAAATATTTCCGTATTCCCGCTGCACGCTTTCAGCATACCGTCGTCGCCCGCGACCGTTTCCAGCGTGCGCACGGAAGTCGTTCCGACGGCGACGATCCGCCGCCCCTCCCGCTTGGCGCGGTTGACGGTTTCCGCCGCTTCCTCGCTCACCTCGTAATATTCCGAATGCATTTTATGGTCTAAAATGTTTTCTTCCTTGACGGGGCGGAAGGTACCGAGCCCCACGTGAAGGAGAACTTCGGCGATTTCCACACCCTTTTCCTTCAAACGTTCCAACAATTCGGGCGTGAAATGAAGTCCCGCCGTGGGCGCAGCAGCCGAGCCGTCCTCTTTACAGTACACCGTCTGGTATCGGTCGGGATCCTTTAACTTTTCGTGAATGTACGGCGGGAGCGGCATACTCCCCGCGCGGGAGAGCACTTCCTCGAACGCGCCGCCGTAAAAAAATTTTACGTGCCGCTCGCCCGATTCGGTGATTCCCGTAACCTCAAGGGAAAGTTCTTCATTGACCGCAAGGCGCGCGCCGATTTTGCACTTTTTGCCCGGGCGAACGAGCACCTCCCATTCGTCGAGGCAAAGCCGCTTCAACAGGAGCACTTCCACTCTTCCACCGTTTTCCGTGCGCGCGAACAGCCGCGCGGGCAGAACTTTGGTACGATTGACGACGAGCACGTCGCCCTTTTTAAGGTAATCGACGATGTCGCGGAAAATCCTATGCTCTATTGACTTGCTCTTTCTGTCGTAAACGAGCAACCGCGAAGAATCGCGCGGCTCGGCGGGCGTCTGCGCGATCAGCGCTTCGGGCAGCTCGTAAAAATAATCGCTTGTTTTCAAACCTGTGTTCATATAAGCTCTCTCTCAAAGCAGGTGAGTTCCGCCCATGCAGGGTAAAATCCGCACTTCAATGCGTTCCGCACTGATTTTATATTGCTCCATGCGGCACAGTAAAAGGGAATCTTTCCGCGCAGAAAGACTTCGCGCGCAAGGCGGGAGGTAAGCGCGGCGGCAATCCCCCGCCGTCTGTATGCGGGAAGCACGTCTATTCCAATCTGCCACATGCTTTCGCAATCGGCGGAAGCGCCCGCGAGTCCGACGATTTGCTCGCCGTCGTACGCTGCCGCGCACAGCGCGTCGTCTTCAGCCCTCTTCCCGCAAAGCGCGTTGCTCCATTGAGGAAGATAGAGCGCGGAAAAATCCTCTTTTTTGAGAATTTTTACGGGATACGGACAAAAGGGAATTTCTATCTTTTCGCTCTTCGGCAGAAAATATTCCGCCATATTACGGGAACGCGCGCCGAACGGCGCGAGCGCCGCGTCCAATTCGTGAAGCGCGGGCGTTTCAAAACAGTGTTCGGCTGAAAATTTCCCGCAGTAATCCCGCACGATTTTTTCGATTTCTCCGTTGCGCACGCTCGCAACGACGTTGTTTCCGTAAGTTACCAGCTGGCAGAAAAAAGGCAAATTCAGATACTTCCGCGCGGCGCTTCGCTTTTCCGAACGAACAAACACGCTTTCCGTTTTATCGAAGTCCTCGGGCGAACAAGCGCAGTCTATCGCCGATTGCTCCTTCGCTATCCGCAAAATCCGTTCCGACATTTATTCGTCTCCGAAGAGGGAAATCTGCTTTTTCGCGCTTTCGGGAACGGAAATTCCCATATGCTCGTAGGCGCCCTTCAAACAAATTCTTCCGCGCGGCGTGCGGGCAATAAAGCCGAGCTGCATGAGATAGGGCTCGTACACGTCCTCTATCGTGTTCACGTCCTCGTTGACCGTCGCGGCAAGCGTATCCAAACCCGCAGGCCCTCCGCCGAATTTTTCGATGATCGCGCGCAAGAGATTGCGGTCGGTCTCGTCCAGCCCCAGCTCGTCGATCTCCATTTTACGGAGCGCGAGACGTGCGTCCGCCTTGCTCACCGTACGGCTACCCGAAACGGCGGAAAAGTCGCGCACGCGCTTCAACAGTCTGTTTGCGATTCGCGGCGTTCCGCGGGAACGGCGGGCAATTTCATAGCTTCCCTCTTCTTCGACGGCGATGCCGAGCGTCCGTGCCGACCGCGAGACGATTTTCTGCAATTCGACGGGCGTATACATGTCCAGCCTGCACAGAATGCCGAAGCGATCGCGCAGCGGCGAGGAGAGCATGCCCGCGCGCGTCGTCGCGCCGATGAGCGTAAAGCGCTTCAACGAAAAACGGATATTGCGCGCAGAGGGGCCCTTCCCCACGATAATGTCAAGCGCGTAGTCCTCCATCGCCGAATATAGAATTTCTTCCACGGCATGATTGAGACGGTGTATTTCGTCGATAAACAGAATATCCCCCTCGTTGAGGTTGGTAAGAATGGCGGCAAGGTCGCCCGAACGCTCGATGGCGGGCCCCGAAGTGAGCTTGATCTGCGTGCCCATTGTATTGGCGATGATATGCGCAAGCGTCGTCTTACCCAGCCCCGGCGGGCCGTACAACAAAACGTGGTCGAGCGCTTCCCCTCGGCTCTTGGCGGCGGACATATACACGGAAAGGTTTTCCTTTACCTTATCCTGCCCGACGTAGTCCTCCATCGTTTTAGGGCGGAGGACGTTTTCCTCCGCGTCGTATTCGCTCTTTGTGCTGGCGAGAAGCCTGTCCTCGCCGAAATCGTCTTCAAACATACTTGTCCTTATCCGTTTGTTGTCGTTTGCCCATATTAGGTTGATATCCGCCGATCACGACGCTCTAATCGATATAAAAAAATATTTTATCCAGCAATACCTGAAACAATTCGTTCTCTATCTCGCCGCTCAGCGTGATTCCGTGCCGCTTTAAGACTTCCGCAATTTCAATTACGAATATGTTCGCGATCGACGATTCACTATGGATCATGATTGCGTTTCCTCCTTCGTACTCCACGTCATTCACATATTGTGCGGAAAAAAATTTACTTCCTTTACATACCGCGGAGCGCCATGGCGAGAATTTCTTCCACCGAGCGCGCCCCCGCGCTCTTCGCGCGCTCTACGGCGCGCGCGCTCTCCTGCTTGGTAAAGCCCAGCCCCATGAGCGCGGACACCGCGTCGTCGTCCTGCTCCGTCGGAAGCGCGGAAACTTTTCCGCCGACATTCTCCCCGCCGAGCAACTCGTCCGCGGAAATCTTGCCGTGCAGTTCGAGGATAATGCGCTCCGCCGTCTTTTTGCCGAGCCCCTTCACCGCGGAAAGCCGCTTGGAATCCGCTGTGGCGATAGCTTCGGAAATATCGGAAGGGCGCATGGAGGAAAGAAGGGAAATCGCCATTTTCGCCCCCACGCCCTGCACGGACGTGAGCTTGAGAAAGAGCCCCTTTTCCTGCATATCGGCAAATCCGAACAGCGAAACGCCATCCTCTTTTACCTGCAAATAGGTATAAATTTCGCCCTCGCTCGCCCCCGAAAGCTTGGAAAACGCCGCGCCCGAACATATGATTTCATATCCCACGCCGTTCACTTCCAGAAGCACGAAATCGGGCGAAAGATATATTACCTTTCCTTTGAGATAACCTATCATAAAAACCACCAAATTCTCC
The DNA here is from genome assembly GCA_910586675.1 of uncultured Christensenellaceae bacterium. Taxonomy (GTDB): domain Bacteria; phylum Bacillota; class Clostridia; order Christensenellales; family Borkfalkiaceae; genus Gallimonas. Next base: position 33,943 of record CAJUJO010000010.1, read on the forward strand.
GCTCACGGAAATTTTTCGCAAGCAAATTTTGTGAACTATTTCTACCCCATGCCGCGAGGAGGGTTCCCCTCCGCTGCGGGACTCTATTTGCCGCATACTTGCGGCTTCTTGTCCGACAGGGCGACCAAGCGGGCGCAGGCACAAGCGACTTCAAACAAACAAGCCGTCCGCTCACGGAAATTCTTTTCTGTGAAAAGAATTTCGTGAACTACCGTATTCCGAACAAATTTGCAAATCTGCTCGTAAAGGCATGACAGAGCGCGACGCCCAAAGCGTCCGCCGCGTCGTCGGGGCGGGGAATGGAAGTAAGCCGCAAGTGAGATGCGACGACCCTCTGCATCTGTCCCTTATCCGCCTTACCGTAACCGGTCAGCGCCTGTTTGATTTGATTGGGCGTATATTCAAAGATGCGCCCGCAGCGTTTGCAGCACGTCATGAGCATAACGCCGCGCGCATGCGCCACGGCGATGCCCGTCGTAATATTTTTGGAAAAGAAGAGCTCTTCCATCGCCGCTTCGTCGGGCTTGAATTTGTCGAAAATCTTGTTGACGCCCTCTTCGAGAATACACAACCGCACGGCGAGATTTTCGTCCTTCGGCGTTTTCACGACGCCGAAGTCCACCGCGGAACAATTGCCGCGCGCGTCCTTTTCGATTACGCCGTATCCCATCGTGCCGATTCCGGGGTCCAAGCCCAAAATAATCATATCGTAATTTTATACTATTTCCGATTTCCTGTCAAGAAGAACGGATTTGAAATCAAGAAAAATGCTTCTTCTTTAAGGAAAGAAGCCGCATCGGCGACGTTTTTAATTTATTTTTTAGAGTAGGAAATACGATACCAATAATCGTCTCCGGGATTTCCGAACTCGAACGTCGCGTTTTTACCGTCGCTGCTTATGACGTACGACGTATCTTCTCCGTTTGAATATACGTCGTAGTAATGTTTATTGCTTTGATTTGAAAAATTTTTTCATAATAATCCTTCGGAAAAATATTATTACAATCGCTAAAACCCCGTCAAGTTATTTTTCGAATATCCGCTCCCGTAAACGGTTGCCTTTTACAAGAAAAGCGTGTATGATAATAATTACCGAAATACAAGAGGTTGCCTTATGAAATTATGGGAAGGACGGTTCGACAAACCCACCGCCGCCGACGCGGACGTATTCAACGAATCGCTCTCGTTCGACAAAAAGCTCTACCGCGCGGACGTTACCGCCTCCGTCGCGCACGCGACGATGCTCGGAACATGCGGCATTATCGCTACGGATGAGGCGGAACGCATATGCGCGGGATTGCAATCCATTCTCTCCGACGTCGAAACGGGCACGCTCGCAGTCGAAGGCGCGGAGGATATTCACTCCTTCGTCGAAAACCAACTTGTTTCCCGCATCGGGCAGGTCGGCAAAAAGCTGCACACCGCCCGCTCCCGCAACGACCAGGTTGCGACGGACATGCGCCTTTACGTAAGGGAGAGCGCCGATAATGCGATAAAGCTTCTGTGCGGACTCACGGAAGCGCTCACAAACCGCGCTTCTGAAACGATCGGGTATCTTATGCCCGGATTTACGCACCTGAGAAAGGCGCAGCCCGTCAACTGCGCGCAGTACTTCAACGCGTACTCTGAAATGTTCCTGCGCGATATCGACCGCTTTTCCGCTTGCCGCAAGCGGCTCAACGTAATGCCCTTGGGGAGCGCTGCGCTGGCGGGCACCTCTTACCCCATCGACCGTGAAATCACGAAGGGGCTGCTCGGCTTCGACGATATTTCGCAGAACTCGCTCGACGCCGTATCCGACCGCGATTTCGTCGCCGAATATATCTTCTGCGCGTCCCTTGCCATGGCGCATCTCTCCCGCCTTTGCGAGGACACGATCTTATACACCTCCGACGAATTCGGGTATTGGGAAATTCCCGACGAATATTCCACGGGCTCTTCCATCATGCCGCAGAAAAAGAACCCCGATATTCCCGAACTCGTGCGCGGTAAAACGGGCAGAGTTTACGGTCATCTGGCCGCCATTCTCACGGCAATTAAGGGCTTGCCCCTCGCTTACAATAAGGATTTACAAGAGGATAAGGAGGGATTTTTCGATACGGAAACCACCCTCTTTTCCTGCCTTTCCATCTATACGTCGATCGTCGGAAAAATCAAAATCAACCCGCGCGCCATGTTTGAAGCGGCGGGCGGCGGATACGCTACCGCGACGGACGTCGCCGACTACCTCGCCAAAAAGGGAATACCCTTTCGGGACGCGCACGCCGTTACGGGCAAAATCGTGCGGTACTGCATCGAAAAAAACAAAGCGCTCACCGACCTTTCGCTCGAAGAGTTCAAGAGCGCGAGCGAAATCTTCGAGCGGGACGTGCTCGCCGCCGTTACGACGCGATCCTCCGCGGAAGCGCGCGATTCGGTGGGCGGTTCTTCCCGCAAAGCGGCAAGAAAAGGGATTTCCTCCATCCGCAAGCGACTGAAAAAATATTGATCGCAAACAAAAAAAAGCGGGAGTAAACTTCCGCTTTTTTTGTCGTTTATAAAGCGATCCGAATATACATCGTCGGACGAGCGGTCGCGCAATTCTTCATATCCGTTCATAATCCCCGGCTGCTGCGGTCGTCAATCGGAATATAACATGGCATCGGTAAGCTCCCCTCTGTGAAAATCGAAAACGCTTATGCCCCCCGTATATTATGCGCACGACCTTTACCCGGAAGGAGAACCGATGCATTCGCCTCCCTTTTCCGAAGGAATCGAAAAAGTAAACGATTACGCCTTTTGCAACTGCGACAAAATCACCTGGAATTTTACGATTCCATCCAGCGTTACGACATGAGACATCGATATTTTGATTATGAATGAAGACAATGCAGCCAATCTTACGGACGTTTATTACAACGGGGCCCTTACGAATGGAGTGATTGACCCCATCTCCGACGAGACGATTGATTCGGACTTAAACGCATTCATCGACGAAAAATGTAAAAAATACTTGCGCGATAAAGGAATAGATTGGTAAAATAAAAGAGAGAATTTCGGCGGAGCTTATTGCTCCGTCGGCATTTTTCTATTTTCTTCGCTTGAAAAATACAAAAAATATTTTGCATAAATTTTGATTTTTCTCATGATTATACCCCTATTGCTTGACAAAATATAAATAATATTATACAATTATCAGAAAACCTGCAAAAGGAGCCGACATTCCCATGAAAAAGATCGGAGCTGAAATCTTGATCGAATGTCTGAAAGAACAGGGCGCGGACACCGTATTCGGTTATCCGGGCGGCGCGGTGCTCGACATTTACGACGCGCTCTACCGCGACGGCACGCTCAACCACGTGATCACCGCGCACGAACAGGGCGCAGCGCACGCGGCGGACGGCTACGCGCGCAGCACGGGAAAGACGGGCGTCGTGATAGCGACGAGCGGTCCGGGCGCAACCAACCTGGTTACGGGGATCGCGACGGCGTTTATGGACTCCGTTCCACTCGTCGCCGTAACGGGAAACGTCGGCATCAACTTTTTGGGACGCGACTCCTTCCAGGAAATCGACATCACGGGCATCACCCTGCCCGTTACCAAACATAATTACATCGTAAAGGACGTAAACGAGCTCGCCGACACCGTGCGGGAAGCCTTCCGCATCGCAAATTCGGGAAGGAAGGGTCCCGTCCTCATCGATATTCTCAAAAACGTGCAGACGGCGGAAGCGGAATACGAACCGCAAAAGCCCCTTCTTCCCGCGCACAAGCCCGTGCGAAAAGGCGCGCTTACGGGTGCGGCGGAAGCGATAAACTCCGCGAAAAAACCGCTCCTCATGATCGGCGGCGGCGCCATCGCTTCCGAAGCCTCCGCAGAAATTCTTGCCTTGGCGGAAAAAATCGGCGCGCCCGCCGCGTGCACGCTGATGGGCTTGGGCGCGTTCCCTGCTTCCCATCCCCTGTTCTGCGGAATGATGGGCATGCACGGCACGCATACCGCGGCGAAGCTATGCATGGAGAGCGACTGTATCATCGCCCTCGGCACGCGCTTTTCCGACCGCGTGGCGCTCAACCGCGACAAATTCGCGGAAGGAAAGTCCGTCGTGCAAATCGACATCGACGACGCGGAAATCGATAAAAACGTAACGGCGACGCATTCCGTGCTCGGCGATATCAAAGAAGCCCTGAAAACGCTTTTGCCCATGCTTGAACCCGTGAAAAACCGTGCCTTTGCCCAAACGGCGCAGGCGTATAAAGCCGAAGAAAAAGCCGGAGCGAAAGCGCCCGAACTCGGGCATAAGATCCTCATCGAGGCGGCGAAGCTCGCGCCCGAAGGGAGCGTCGTGGCGACGGACGTCGGGCAGCACCAGATGTGGACGGCGCAATACTTCCCCGTGGAACGCCCCCGCGCACTCTGCACGAGCGGAGGGCTGGGCACCATGGGATACGGCATGGGCGCCGCGATCGGCGCGGCGTTCGGCACGAAAAAGCACGTCGTGCTCGTTACGGGAGACGGCTCCTTCAATATGAATCTCAACGAGCTTTCCACGGCGGTTACCAATAACTTACCGATTACCATTCTGCTCATGAATAACCGCGCGCTCGGCATGGTGCGCCAGTGGCAGAAGCTGTTCTACAAAAACCGCTTCTCGCAGACCAACGTTCATAAAAAAACGGATTACGTAAAATTTGCCGAAAGCTTCGGCGCAACGGGACTGCGCATCGAAAAGGAGGAAGAAATCGCGCCCGTATTGCAAAGGGCGTTTTCCATCTCCTCCCCCGTGCTGGTGGACTGCCGCGTGAGCGAGGACGAAAACGTGCTCCCCATGATAAAGCCGGGGCAGACGTACGACACCATCATGACCGAATGGGAGGAATCCTGATATGAACCAGTATACGATAAGCGCGCTCGTTTCCAACAAAAGCGGCGTTTTGACGCGCGTTGCGGCTCTGTTCGCGCGGCGCGGGTACAACATACACTCCCTCTCCGTCTGCACGACGGAAGACCCCGCGCTCTCCCGCATGACCATCGTATTGAACGGCGACGAGTATATCCTCTCGCAGATGATGAAGCAGATGGATAAACTCATCGACGTAAAGAAGATCAAAAGGGTGGAAGAAGGCGCGGTATACCGCGAGCTTCTGCTCGCAAAGGTAAAGACGGACGCTTCGACGCGGAGCGCCGTCATCGAGCTCTGCCAGATTTTCCGCGCCAACGTCATCGACATTTCTCCCGAAACGCTCGTCTTAGAGCTCACGGGGAAGCCCGTAAAGCTGGACGGATTCGTCAATATGCTCCTGCCCTACGGCATCGTCGAGCTGGCGCGCACGGGCGTTACCGCCATTTCCCGCGGAAAACGGTGCATCAAGGACGAAGCCGATTATAAAGAGAAAATATAAAGGGTTTCGTTCAATTCCTTTGCAAAGGAATTGAACGAACGGAGAGCTTGCGAATTATAATTTACCGATAGCCGCACGGACGGTATCGCCTTGTCCGACAACAAGCGCAAGGCATTGCGCAAATGTTGTCCCGCAGCGGAAAAGTGTGGTTTTCCGCTCGGCTAAAAATTATAGCACGCTACCCCCTCCCGCACTAAAATTAATAAATTCGGAGTATGGATATGATATTTACAAACGGCAGCAATATGGCGGCGCAGCGTTCGCTTTTGCGGGCGCTCGGCTGGACGGAAAGCGAAATTTCCAAACCGCTCGTCGGCATTATCTGCGCACAGAGCGATATTATCCCCGGACACACGCACCTTAGTGAAATCGCGCGCGCCGTGTCCGAAGGCGTGCTCGCGGCGGGCGGAAAGCCCGTCGTCGTGCCCTCGATCGGCGTATGCGACGGCATCGCAATGGGGCATAAGGGCATGCGCTATTCCCTGCCTTCGCGCGAGATCATCGCCGACAGCGCGGAAATTCTCGCGACGGCGCACGCCTTCGATGCAATCGTGTTCGTCGGCAACTGCGACAAAATCATTCCCGGCATGCTCATGGGAGCCGTGCGCGTCAACGTACCCGCCGTCTTCGTTTCGGGCGGCCCCATGCTCGCGGGGCGCAAGGAAGGCAAAAAGCTGTCCCTCTCCTCCATGTTTGAAGCGGTCGGCGCGTACACGTCGGGCAAAATCGACGAAAAGGAGCTTTCCGCATACGAATGCACCGCCTGCCCTTCCTGCGGCTCCTGCTCGGGCATGTTTACGGCAAATTCCATGAACTGTTTATTGGAAGCGCTCGGCATGGCGCTCCCCGGCAACGGCACGGTTCCCGCCGTCTATTCGGCGCGCATCGCCCTCGCAAAGCGCACGGGCGAAGCCGTTATGAAGCTGATAGAACGGAATCTCCGCCCGCGCGACATTTTAACGCCGACGGCGCTCAAAAACGCCGAACGACTGGATATGGCGATCGGCGCGAGCTCCAACTCCGTTTTGCACCTGCTCGCACTTGCGAGTGAGCTCGGATTTTCCAAAGAACAGATTTCCCTCGACACCATGAACGCCATATCGGCTGAAACGCCCAATCTCTGCCGCCTTGCGCCGGCGGGGGAACACTATATCGAAGAGCTGAACGAAGCGGGCGGCATCTCCGCCGTAATCAGAACGCTCATCGATGCAAACCTGTTCGACGGCTCGGCAATGACCGCCGCCGCACTCACGCAGGAGGAGCTCACGAAAAACGCACGCGTGCTCGATTCGGAAATTATTCGCCCCGTATCCGCGCCTTATTCCGGTTACGGCGGACTTGCGGTGCTCAAAGGCAACCTCGCAAAAGAGGGCGCCGTCGTAAAAAAGAGCGCGGTCGATCCTAAAATGTATTGCCACAGCGGTCCCGCGCGCGTATTCGATTCGGAAGAGGAAGCCATGCTCGCAATATCGGGCAACAGGATAAAGGCGGGCGACGTGGTCGTCATCCGCTACGAAGGGCCCAAGGGCGGGCCGGGCATGCGGGAAATGCTCTCCCCCACCTCGTCCATCGTCGGCGCGGGCTTGGGCGATACCGTCGCGCTCATCACCGACGGAAGATTTTCGGGTGCGACGCGCGGCGCGGCGATCGGGCACGTCTGCCCCGAAGCGGCGGCGGGCGGCGTCATCGGCGTCGTACAAGAGGGAGATATGATCGAAATCGACATCGAAAAGGGCGAGATTAACCTGCGCGTGCCGGATGAAGAAATCGCAAAACGGCTCGCTACGTTTACCCCTAAGGAAAAGCCCGCGGAAGGCTATCTGAAGCGTTACCGCGCGCTGGTTGCGAGTGCTTCCGACGGAGCGGTGTTACGATAGTTCACGAAAGAGTTCAAAAATTTTCCTGAACGGAACATTCTCGTGAGCGGAGAACCGTCGAATTGTAACAAATTCTTAGCCGCACCCGCGCAGTCGCGTTATCCGACAACAAGCCGCAAGCATGCGTCAAATTGAGAACACTTTCGCATAAGTGCGATTTTGCGAAAGCGCACAATAGGTTCACAAAATTTTCCTGAACGGAAAATTCTCATGAGCGGAGAACTTTTGTCTTTTAATTTACCGATAGCCCCACCCGCTTAACCGTGTTATCCGACAACTAGCCGCAAGTATGCGGCAAATTGAGTTTTTGTAAACACATTACGGAGGTATGTTATGGGCATGACCATGACGCAGAAAATACTCGCTTCTCACGCGGGACTCGAACGCGTGGAAGCGGGGCAACTGATCGAAGCCGAGCTGGATATGGCGCTCGCCAACGATATTACGGCACCCGTCGCAATCAAAGAGCTGGAAAAAGCGGGCGGATACGTAAAGCACAAAGAAAAAGTCGCGTTTGTCATGGATCACTTTACCCCGAATAAGGACATCAAAGCCGCCTGTCAGGTAAAGTGTACGCGGGAGTTCGCACGGCGCGAAGGCGTGGAACACTTTTACGACGTCGGGCAAATGGGCATCGAACACGCGCTCTTGCCCGAACAGGGCATCGTCGGCGCGGGAGACTGCATTATCGGAGCGGACAGCCATACGTGCACGTACGGTGCGCTGGGCGCCTTTTCGACGGGGGTTGGCTCCACCGACCTTGCGGCGGCGATGATGACGGGCAAATGCTGGTTCAAAGTGCCCGCCGCCCTCCGCTTCGAAATAAAAGGAACGCTTCCCCCCTTCGTTACGGGAAAAGATTTGATTCTTCATATCATCGGAAAAATCGGCGTGGACGGCGCGCTTTACAAATCCATGGAATTTACGGGCGAAGGCGTTACAAGCCTTTCTATGGACGACAGATTCACCGTATGCAATATGGCAATCGAAGCGGGCGCGAAAAACGGGATTTTCCCCGTTGACAAAAAAACGCTCGATTATATGAAAAATCGGTTCAAACGTGCGCCGAAGATTTACGCGGCGGACGAAGACGCGGCATACGAGAAAACATACGAAATCGACCTTTCCGCATTGAAGCCGACCGTCGCTTTCCCCCACCTTCCCGAAAACACGAAAACGGAGTGGGAGAGCATCCCCGTTCAGCAAGTCGTCATCGGATCGTGCACCAACGGAAGAATTTCCGATCTGCGCCAAGCGGCGGAAATCTTTAAGGGCAGAAAGGTACAAAGAAACGTCCGCGCCATCGTCATTCCCGCCACGCAAGAAATTTACTTGCAGGCACTGAAAGAGGGACTGCTCGAAACCTTTATCGAAGCGGGCGCGGTCGTATCCACGCCCACGTGCGGCCCCTGCCTCGGCGGGCATATGGGCATTCTCGCCGACGGCGAACGGTGCGTTTCCACCACCAACCGCAACTTTGTGGGAAGAATGGGGCACGTAACGAGCGAGATATACCTCGCTTCCCCCTATACCGCGGCGGCGAGCGCCGTGCTCGGCAAACTTGCCACCGCTTACGAGGTGAAATAATATGAACGTAAAAGGCACCGTACACAAGTTCGGCAGCGACGTGGATACCGACGTCATTATCCCCGCGCGTTACCTTAATACAAGTTCGGAACGGGAGCTTGCCCTCCACTGCATGGAGGACATCGACGCGGAGTTCGTCAAAAATGTAAAAGAGGGTGATATTATCGTCGCGGAAGACAACTTCGGCTGCGGCTCCTCGCGCGAGCACGCGCCCATTTCGATCAAGGCGAGCGGCGTTTCCCTCGTCATTGCCAACACCTTCGCGCGCATCTTTTACCGCAACGCCATCAATATCGGGCTGCCCATTCTGGAATGTCCCGAAGCGGTAAAAAACATCAATGCAGGCGACACCGTTTCCTGCGACCTTTCGACGGGTGTTATCGTAAACGAAACGACGGGAATGCAATTCCGCGCGCAGCCCTTTCCCCCGTTTATTCAGAAGATCATCGACGCGGGCGGACTGATGAACGCCGTAAAAAAATCATGAGAAAGCGCGGAATCGTATTTTACAGCGTTCTCGCCCTTTTAACGGCGGCGATCATCGGCTGTTTCGCCGCTTGGTCATTCACGAAAAACGATCTTCCCCTCTTTCTCATGCTGGGGCTATTCGTTTTTTATATCCTCTTTCTCGTGCTCGCGCTGAAAGAAAACAAAAAGAGCGCGCAGGGCATTTCCGCCGAACTCGGCGACATGCACGAACTGCTCGCAAGCGAAAGCGTGAGAAGCGTTTTCTTTTCTGTATACAGCATGAAACGCGCCTTAAAGCCGCGCGCGGGCACGCGCGATTATTATATCGAAACGCATTCTTCAAGCGACGCGGAACAATTAACGGCGCACTACGCGGGCAAGCTTTCCGAAGAAGTGAGTCGCGCGATAGAAGAAGCGTGCACGGGCGCATACGCCGTTTCCTTTGCGGTAATTGCGGGAATCCGCGGCAAAAAGATAATCTGCGCAAGCGAGCTTTATGAAGCGATCAAACCGCTGCCCGAATACGAACAGTTTATCAAACAGAATAAATTTTACCTCTATCGGGAAAATTCCGAAGAAGAAAACGGAGAACAGGCATGAAAAAGCATATCGCAGTTCTTGCGGGCGACGGAATCGGGCCGGAAATTACCGACGGCGCGGTCGCCGTCCTCAAAAAAGTCGCCGAAAAATTCGGGCACGAATTTACCTTCGAGCCCCTGCTTATGGGCTGCTGCGCGATCGAAGCGTGCGGCGAGCCCCTCCCCGCGCACACCGTAGAGCGCTGCCTTGCGTCCGACTCCGTACTGCTGGGCGCGGTCGGCGGCATGGTGGGCGACCCCCGCTGGGATAATCTACCCGGCGACAAGCGCCCCGAAAAGGGGTTGCTTCAAATCAGAAAGGCGCTCGGGCTGTACTCCAATATTCGCCCTGCTCGGCTCTGGAAGGCGCTTTCGGACGCTTCCCCCCTTAAAAAACCGCTCGTGGAAAACGGCATAGAGATCATCGTCGTGCGCGAGCTTACGGGCGGGATTTACTTCGGCGAACGCGGCTCTTATCATGATAATGAAACGGGCGAAACGGCTTGGGATACGGAAAAATATTCGGTAAAAGAAATCGAGCGCATTACGGAAATTGCATGCAAGCTGGCGCAAAAGCGGACGAAGAAGGTTATTTCCGTGGATAAAGCCAACGTACTCGAAAGCTCCCGCCTGTGGCGCAGGACGGTGCACGCATACGCCGAGAAGCACTACCCCGACGTTACCGTAACCGACATGTTAGTCGATAACGCCGCCATGCAGATCGTAAAGAACCCCGCGCAGTTCGACGTGCTCCTCACGTCCAACATGTTCGGCGACATTCTCGCCGACGAGGCGGCGCAGGTTACGGGCTCCATCGGAATGCTCGCTTCCTCTTCGCTCGGCGACGGCACGCGCGGGCTGTACGAACCCATTCACGGCTCTGCGCCCGATATTGCGGGGCAGGATATCGCAAACCCCGTTGCGACCGTTCTTTCCGCGGCGATGATGCTGCGCGATTCCTTCGGCTTGACGGAGGAATGTTATGCCGTGGAACGCGCCGTGGAGCGCGTATTGGAAGAGGGATACCGCACGGCGGACATCATGTCGGACGGCATGAAACAGATCGGCTGCCGCGAAATGGCGCGGCTGATTGCGGAGCACGTATGATAGAGCAAAACGTAAAAGAGCTGCTTGCCGCGCTGGAAAAGGGAAACGCGTTCGGGGAAAAGGTTACGCTCGTCGCCGCGACCAAGACGCGGACGGCGGAGGAAATCAACCGCGCGATAAAAGCGGGAATCACCGACATCGGCGAAAATAAAGTGCAGGAATTCCGCGACAAATACGACGCGGTTACGGGCGGAAACCGGCACTTTATCGGACATTTGCAGACCAATAAAGTAAAATACCTCGTCGGCAAAACCTATCTGTATCACTCGGTTGACCGCAACGAACTCGCCGAAGCGCTCGCAAAGCGTTCGCAAAAGGCGGGAATCGTTTCCGATATTCTCTTGCAGGTCAATATCGGCAACGAAGAGAGCAAGGGCGGCTATCCCCTATCCGGCGCCTTTCAAGCGTACGAAAGGCTGAAAGAGGCGGACGGCTTGCGCGTGCGCGGCTTTATGGCAATGCTTCCCCTATTAAGCGACGAACGAATTTTAACGGAGCAGTGCGACGCGATGCGCGCCCTATACGAGCGCGCATCGCAAACGGATAAAAATATATCCTATCTTTCCATGGGTATGAGCGGCGATTGGAAGCTGTGCCTTTCGCGCGGGGCGAACATGATACGCCTCGGCACGGCGATTTTCGGCGAACGGGATTATCGGTAATCGACTTGAATTAATAATAATCCACCCGCGTAGCGGGTGGTATTTCATTTTCGGGCATAGCCCTAAT
>CAJUJO010000011.1 GCA_910586675.1 uncultured Christensenellaceae bacterium
AGCTTGCACGCGCCCTGCTGGGGAGCGCACCAACCCACGCCGTGCGTGAAGCCGCTGATGTCCGTGATCTGTTTTGCGCAGACCCATTTTCCCTCTTCGGGAATGGGCGCGGGGTCGTGCTTGGGACCCTTGGCAACGCAACACATCTCTTCTACTTCGCGTGAATATTGCATTTTATATCCTCCATAATTATTTTCCGCACTGTATTGTATCATATTTACGCAAAAAAAACAAGGGCTTGTCCTTAAATTTTTACAAAAACATTGACATTTCCGCATATCGCTTTTATGAATGAAAGCATGAATAATCGGCAGAAAACTTATTATGCGGACGGCTTCATGACGCCGCAACAACAGAATTTCAAATTGCGCTCCGATATCATACAGGATCACGACGAAGAGGCTTCTTATCATGCTTACAAACGCGGTCAATCCTGTTGCGATAACCCGCCGAAAAAGAGCTTGTTGACCCGTCTTTTTCCCGTCGTAAAAAAATAAATGAAACAACTCCCGCCCGCGCCAATATTGGCGCGGGCGGGAGTTTATTTATAAACTATCAACATACCTTTTAAGATAAGTTCTCTACGGCAATTCCTCCGTCTTGCAACGCTTTGGTAAATTCCGCCGCGCCCGCTTGCAGCTTGAAGTATACCGCATTTCTCATCGCGTTCAATACTTGTTATATTTAATATACTTGAACTTTTTATGAAAAATCATTCTTCGTCAAACGGATAAACAGAACTTATCTTTTCAAATACTCTATTTAAGCCTATCATCTCCTCCCGCTCCTCGATTTTTATATCAGATAAGCGATATACGCCAAGAAAAACATATTGATTATCACTTGTTTTTGCAAATACGACGCGACAACCTTTTTCTCTATCGTCCGGAAGGTGCTTTTCCCAAATTTCATAAATATATTGTAAATCATGACTAATGATATTTTCCCACGATGTCGCTTTGGTTCCGCTCCAATTGTTATTGCAAAGAAACCAAACATGATAATTTTCCGGCGTCGCATTCCAAGCAAACAAGGGACAACCTTGTTTGCCGAATTTATACTGCGAATCTTTATGCCAATTAAATCTTTCACAACATTCCAAATAAATGTCCCGCGAATTGGTTCCATAACTCATATTGAGGTTGCAAACCAATTGACTCCCTATTTTTACGTTATTCTTCGGGCAGACAGTTCTCAGCGTCGTAAAATCTTCCTTTCTCTCCTTTTCTTTTTCTTCCCGCTCTTGTTGAAGTTTTACTATCTCTTCCTCTTCCTTTTGTTTTTCAAGAAGCACCTTAATTGTTTTCTGTACTTCGCCGTCGACAACAGTTAAAAAATGTTCAAAGGACTTTGGATAAGAGAAAGTTTTTTCTCCGACAGAAAATCGAACTGTAATCTTATTCTCTTCGATGCGCAAAATATCTCCTTCACCGAAATTCTTATGTTTTACCTTTTCTCCAATCATATTCATAATTCATTCTCTTTTTCAAAACTCGATATGCTGGAAATCCTTGCGGGAAGAACGGCGGTAGAATATCGCCTTTCTGCCGATGACGGCGACCACCTCCGCGCGGAGCAGGTCGGCGACGTTGGCGGCGAGATTGTCCGCATCGTCCGCGGCGGGAAGAATATTCACTTTGATTAGCTCCCTCGCTTCCAGCGCGTCCGAAAGCCCCGCGACGAGATTTTCGCTTATTCCCTCTTTGCCTATCTGCGCGATCGGCTTTTCCTTTGCCGCAAGCGCTTTTAAGTTGCTTCTCTGTTTGCTTGTCATAATTACTTCCTTCCGTATTTATACGTTTTCAATCAGCGTAAATTCATATCCGCACGAATAGACGGCGACGCCCTCGCGTTTGACCGTTACGAGCTTCGCGCCCAAGCAGCTCAAAACGGGTGCAATGACGCGCATATTGCGGTAAAACGCCTGTTCACTCGCCACAAAACAGTCTATTATAAACGCTTCTTCGCCGCAGAAGCTCACTCCCAGCCCGCCGCCGACGACCCTGCCGTCCTCGGGATCGCGCAAGGGTTCGGGTACGAGATCGCCGTTGGCGAGATACCAACTCACCGCCGTGCCGTCGTCCATGGAGTGCGGAACATAAAGATAAAAGAACTGCACTGCGTCCATCCACCAAGCCGTTTCGATTTCTCCGCGCGTAAGAAAGGTCATTTCGGGACAGTTTGTAACGCCCTCCGTAATCTTATCGCGGAAGGGCAGACAATCCCCGCTCTCTTCCGTACGGACGTCGCCGAAGCATAAGGATGCGGGATACCCCTTGTCCTCCCGCCCGTTTTCCGCGCTTTTCTCTTCCAAAACGGGCAAAAGGGAGCAAACGGGCATCATGCCCTTCTCGTCGGAAGATACAGAGCATTCCGTAACAAGCCCCTGCGCGTAATTTTCCCCCAAGCTTTCGGCAAGATAATCGAAAAAATCCTGAAAGAGCGCTTCCGTTTTTTTATCGCTCAACTGCTTTTTGCAATAAAATTCCACACCGATGCCGATCCCGTTTTCCGTTTCGGCGATGCGCGCCTTGATTTTGCTAAAATCGTGCTTTCCGCCGTAACGGAACACGCCCTTTTTGCGGTAAGGCAGCACTTCCCAGCCCGCCCGCTTTATCTCGCTCACTTCCCGCGAAGCCGCTTCCGCGAGGTAACAGAGTATTTTGCGGAATATGTGCGTATGGTTATAATCGGGTGCAAACAGCAGGCAATACCTTCCCTCGTCCACACCTCCGTACAGTTTGACGGGCAAAAAGAATTTACTCAGCTCTTTATTGATAATATCGTTAATCTTCTTCTGATTGCCCTTGTCAATACAGCTTCCGAGCGCGTCGAGCTGCAACGAAATGCGGTACCAGAACACGTTTACGCACGTCGCAAAGTCCCACGTTTCGTCCTCGCCACGCCGCTCGTAGCACGCGCCGTCGAGCGAGATTTCCCGATGGTGCCCGTTGAGCTCGGGCTTGCCGTCCTCGATATACCGCTCGCAGCCGGGGCAGACCCTGTCCACCTGTCTGCGGAGCACAGCATCGTACTCCTCGTGCGAGCGAAGCGTGCCCGTAATTTCAAACAGGCGCTCGGGGTTTTCGATTTGCACCGTCTCTTCCGACATACTCTCGTAAATAAAGTCGGGCGCCATGCAAAGTTCTTCTTTCAGGCGCGTCGCCGTAACGGAGCTCCGCTTTTTCAGCTCCTCCAAAGAAGGACAGTCCTCGGGGAAGAGATAATATTTATAATCGTAAAAAAAGGCTTTTATTTGCTTTTCCATATAAATTTTTCCCCTCGTAGTTTTACGCACGTTATACGATAAAGTCAAATTCCACGTCGCCCACGACGACGATATCGCCCTGAACGCAACCCATTTTCTGCAATTGCTTGATTACCCCGCGGCTGCGCAGCACGCGCTGAAAATACGCCATGGAATCGGGATTGTTGAGCACGACGTTGCGGCAGAGCATGTCGACAAGCCCGCCTTCGACGACGAACGCGCCGTTCTCGTCCTTGAAAATTTCAAACTGCGTATTATCGGCGGCGGCAAACTCGAAATCTTCGTCCGCGGGAATGCGTTCGGCGCGGGGCAGCGTATCGAGCAGCTCGGAAATCGCCGTAACGAGCTCCGCCGTGCCTTCCCCTTTGATTGCAGCGATAGGGAACAGTTTGTATTTTTTACCGTATTTCCTTTTGAACCGCGCGAGATTTTCCTCCGCGCCGAAGCAATCGCACTTGTTAAGCGCAACGATCTGCGGGAGCGCCGCAAGCGTTTCAGAGTACGATTCGAGTTCGGCGTTGATCTTCACGAAATCTTCGAGCGGATCCCGCCCTTCCATGCCGGAAATATCCACCACGTGGCAGATCATGCGCGTGCGTTCGATATGGCGCAAAAAATCGTGCCCTAACCCCGCGCCCTCGGAAGCGCCCTCGATGAGCCCCGGAATGTCCGCCGCCACGAAGGATTTTTCAAAGCACCGCACTACGCCGAGGTTGGGCGAAAGCGTCGTGAAATGATAGTCCGCGATCTTGGGCTTTGCCGCGGAAATTTTGGAAAGCAGCGTGCTCTTGCCCACGTTGGGAAAACCGACGAGCCCTACGTCGGCAATGACCTTCATTTCGAGAATAAGCGTATGCGGAAGCGTTTTCACGCCTTTCTGCGCAAAATTGGGCGCATGGCGGCGCGCCGTCGTAAAGCGCACGTTGCCCTTTCCGCCCCGCCCGCCCTGGAGAATGCGCACCTTCTCGCCGTCCTCGTAGACGTCGCAAATGATCTTGCCGCTCTCCGCGTCCCGCACGAGCGTCCCGCAAGGCACCTTGACGACAATATCTTCCCCTCTTTTGCCGAAGCACTGATTGCTCCCGCCGCGCTCGCCGTTTTCGGCAAAGTATTTGGAAGTAAAGCGGAAGGGAAGCAAATCGTTCATATCCTTGTCGCCGAGAAAATACACGTCGCCGCCGTCGCCGCCGTCGCCGCCGTCCGGCCCGCAGGCAGGCTTTCCCTTATAAGCTTTGAAGGAATTCATGCCGTCGCCGCCGTCGCCCGCTTTCACGGTTATTTTTACTCTGTCGGTAAATACCTTATTATCCATGGCAACAGTATAACAAATCCCCGAAAAAAAAACAAGGAGTTTCCGCTGACAATCGCCGCGCGGCGGAAAAATTTAACTGCAAATTGTTAAAAACGCGTTGCAAAACGCGCCGTATGTGGTACAATAAAATACAGGAGACACTAACATGTATTTTTATCTGCTTTCTCTTTTGGTTCTTCTCCCCATACTCGCCTTTTCGGGATGGGCGAGCGCCAAGGTCAATTCCGCTTTCAGCGCGTTCGATAAGGTGCCCAACCGCGCCTGCATGACGGGATACGACACCGCCGTGCACCTCATGCGCAACCGCGGCGTTACCGATATTTCCGTCAACCGCGTGAACGGCAAGCTGACCGACCATTACCACCCCAAGAAAAAACAGGTCAACCTTTCCATGAGCACGTTCGGAAGCTCCTCCGTCGCCGCCGTCGCGGTCGCCGCGCACGAGGTCGGGCACGTCATGCAAAAAAAGGCGGGCTACGTTCCCTATAAAATCCGGAGTGCGCTCGTGCCGCTCGCCAATCTCGGCTCCCGCCTCGCGCTCCCGCTCGTCCTCGTCGGCATCCTGCTCGACTTTTTCTGGCTCTCTTCTCCGCAGCCCTACGGTCAGTGGGCGGTCTATGCGGGAATCGCGCTGTACGGACTTTCCACGCTGTTCACGTTAGTAACCCTCCCCGTGGAGTACAACGCCAGCCGCCGCGCGAAATCCATGCTGATACGGGATGGCATTTTAACGGAAGAGGAGCTCCCCGGCGCGAAGAAGGTGCTTTCCGCCGCCGCGCTCACCTACGTAGCCTCCCTCCTCGTTTCCCTATTCTACTTCCTGCGCTTTGCGCTCGTCGCGCTTTCCTATCTGCGCAGAAGAGATTGAGTTTTTCCGAATACAACGCACGGCGCCCCCGCACTCCGCGGGGGCGTTTTTTCGTGCCCGCCGAAGGAAAATTTTTCCCAAACCCCCTGCAATTAATCGATAAAATTTTATTGATTAATTGTAAAATATATGATATAATAAAATGTGGCAGATAAAAAAGCGCGCGGCGCAATGGACAAGGAGGCAATAAATGGAAAATTGTACAGGTTTTTGCGGAACGGCGGAACAAGCCGCGAAGCTGAAAGCCGTAATCGCGGAGTCGAAGGATACTCCCGGGTGCCTGATGCACATCTTGCAGGAGGCGCAGGAAATTTACGGATTTCTGCCCATCGAAGTGCAAAAGGTAATTGCGGAGGGATTGGGCATCTCCCTTTCCGAAGTTTACGGCGTCGTAACCTTCTATTCGCAGTTCTCCCTCAAACCGAAGGGCAAATACCGCATCAGCGTATGTCTCGGCACGGCGTGTTACGTTAAGGGCGCGGATAAAATTCTGGAAGAGATCGAAAAGGAATTGGACATCAAGTGCGGCGAATGCACGCCCGACGGACTTTTCTCCCTCGACAGCTGCCGCTGCGTGGGTGCGTGCGGACTCGCGCCCGTCATTATGGTAAACGACGAAGTGTTCGGCAAACTCACGACCGACAGAGTAAAATGGATCCTCGACGGATATAAGGAGGACGCAAAGAAATGACCATTCAGGAATTGGATACTGTCCGCGGCAAGAAAAAGAACCTCATCGAGGTGCGCCGCGTCATCAAAGAAGAAGGCGAAAAGCTGGCGAAGGAAACGGGTTACCGCAAACAGGTGCTCGTATGCGGCGGAACGGGCTGCACCTCCTCGCACTCCATGGCAGTTATCGAGCAGCTGGAAAAATCGCTCAAAGAACTGGGAATCGACGACGTGCTCCTCGTCAAGACGGGCTGCTTCGGGCTTTGCGCGCTCGGCCCCATCATGATCGTATACCCCGAAGGCGCATTCTATGCACAGATGACGCCCGAGCACGCAAAAACGGTAGCGGAAAAGCACCTCGTAAAGGGCGGCGAAATCGTAAAGGAGCTGCTCTACCAGGGCACCGTTACGGCGGACGGAAGCATTATCCCCTTCTCTGAAACGCCTTTCTATAAAAAACAAATGCGCATCGCGCTGCGCAACTGCGGCGTCATCGCGCCCGAGGACATCGAAGAGGCGATCGCCGCGGGCGACTATGCCGCGCTCGAAAAGGCGCTCACGACCATGACGCCCGACGACGTCATCAACGAAATGCTCGCCTCCGGCCTGCGCGGACGGGGCGGCGCGGGCTTCCCCACGGGCAGAAAATGGGCGTTTGCCAAAGCCTCGCAGGGGGAGGTAAAATACGTATGCTGCAACGCCGACGAGGGCGATCCAGGCGCGTTTATGGATCGCTCCGTGCTGGAAGGCGACCCGCACAGCGTGCTGGAAGCAATGGCGATCGCGGGATATGCGATCGGCTCCCATAACGGCTTTATCTACGTGCGTGCCGAATACCCCGTCGCCGTACAGCGATTGAGAATCGCCATCGACCAGGCGCACGAATACGGACTTCTGGGCAAAAACATCCTCGGCACCGGCTTCGACTTCGACGTAGAGATCCGCCTCGGCGCGGGCGCGTTCGTGTGCGGAGAGGAAACGGCGCTCATGACCTCTATC
This sequence comes from uncultured Christensenellaceae bacterium, assembly GCA_910586675.1. Taxonomy (GTDB): domain Bacteria; phylum Bacillota; class Clostridia; order Christensenellales; family Borkfalkiaceae; genus Gallimonas. Next base: position 7,117 of record CAJUJO010000011.1, read on the forward strand.
GAAGGGCATCGCGGCGAACCCCGCCCCCGTCCGCCCTTCCCTGCCGTGAAGGGCCTGTTCGGAAAGCCCACCATTTTGAACAACGTGGAGACCTGGGCGAACGTCAACCCCATCATCATGAAGGGCGCGAAGTGGTTCTCCTCCATCGGAACGGAGACCTCCTCGGGCACGAAGGTGTTCGCGCTCGGCGGAAAAATCACCAACGTCGGACTCGTGGAAGTGCCCATGGGCACCACCCTGCGCGAGATCGTGGAAGAGATCGGCGGCGGAATTCCAAACGGAAAGAAATTCAAAGCGGCGCAGACGGGCGGTCCTTCGGGCGGCTGTATTCCCGCTTCGTGCATCGACACCCCTATCGACTACGACAGCCTGATTGCCATCGGCTCGATGATGGGCTCCGGCGGCATGATCATCCTCGACGAGGACGACTGCATGGTGGATATTTCCAAATTCTATCTTGAATTTACGGCGGACGAGAGCTGCGGAAAGTGCACGCCCTGCCGCATCGGCACCAAGCGTCTGTTACAGCTTCTGACCAAAATCACCGACGGCAAGGGCGAACCGGAGGACATTATTAAAATAGAAGAGCTTGCCTCGCACATGAAGCAGTCCTCGCTGTGCGCCCTCGGGCAGAGCGCGCCCAACCCCGTCCTCTCTACCCTGCGCTATTTCCGCAACGAATACGAAGAGCACATCAACCAAAAGAAGTGCGACGCGGGCGTGTGCAAGGCGCTGCTCAACTTCACCATAGACCCCGTCAAATGCAAGGGCTGCACGCTGTGCGCGAGAAACTGCCCCGTGCAGGCAATCAGCGGAACGGTCAAGCAGGCGCACGTCATCGACACGGAGAAGTGCGTAAAATGCGGGTTGTGCATGAGCAACTGCAAATTCGGCGCAATCGAAAGGAAGTGAGGTAACAAGATGCAACAGAAAAATGTAACGCTTAAAATAAACAACATCCCCGTAACCGTTCCCGAAGGAACGACCATTCTGGAAGCGGCGCGCAAAGCACACGTGGAAATCCCTACCCTCTGCTATCTGAAAGACGTAAGCTGCGTCGGCTCGTGCAGAATGTGCGTGGTGGAAGCGACGGGCGCGCGGGGCTTGGTCGCCGCCTGCGTCTATCCCGTCGCCGATGGCATGGAAGTGCGCACCAACACGGAAAAGTGCCGCCAGAGCCGCAAGATGACGTTGGAACTCATTCTCAGCAAGCACAAGAAAAAATGTCTCTCCTGCGAGCGCAACCACAACTGCGAATTACAGAAACTCTCGCTCGGTTACAGCGTGGACGAAGACCGCTTCAAGGGCGAGGACTTCGTGCTCCCCATCGACACTTCCACCCCCTACGTCGTGCGCGACAACGATAAGTGCATCAACTGTATGCGCTGCGTGGCGGCATGCCAAAAACAACACGTCAACGCCATAGGCCCCATCGGCAGAGGCTTCCACGTCCATGTGGGCAGCGCCTTCGACATGCCCCTTTCCGAATCGGTTTGCGTGGGCTGCGGGCAGTGCATCGTCGCCTGCCCCGTGGGCGCGCTCTCCGAGCGCAGCTCTATCGAAGAGGTTTGGAACGCCATTTCCGACCCCGCGAAAAAGGTTGTATTCTTCACGGCGCCTTCCGTCCGCGCGACGATCGGCGAAGCGTTCGATTTGCCCGTCGGCACCAACGCTGAAGGCAAGATGGTCGCAGCGATCCGGAGACTCGGCCCTGACGCGGTGTTCAACATGGACGTTACCGCCGACCTCACCATCATGGAAGAGGCGAGCGAGCTCATCAACCGCATCAAGACGGGTAAACCCATGCCCATGTTTACCTCCTGCTGCCCCGGCTGGATCAAATTCGTGGAGCAGAAATATCCCGAAATGATCCCCCACCTTTCTACCTGCAAGTCTCCCCAGCAAATGTTCGGGGCGCTCCTGAAAAGCTATTGGTGCGAGAAGAACAACATCGACCCGAAAAACCTCTTCGTCGTTAGCGTGATCCCCTGCACGGCGAAAAAATACGAATGCACGCGCGAGGAGATGGTCGAAGACGTGGACGTCGCGCTCACCACGCGCGAGCTTGCGCGCATGATCAAGACGGCGGGCATCAAGTTCACCGAGCTCCCCGACGAAGCGTTCGACAACCCGTTTGCAACGGCGACGGGCGGCGGTGCGATCTTCGGCGCGACGGGCGGTGTGATGGAAGCGGCGCTCAGAACGGCGGCTCATATGATGGACGGCGGCTTCGATGTAATTGATTTTCCCGCCGTGCGCGGCACCGAGCCCATTAAGGAAGCGACCTACCTCGTTGCGGGAAACACGGTTCGGGTGGCGGTCGCTTCGGGGCTCGCCAATGCGGAAACAATCATCAATCAAATCAAGTCGGGGGAAAAGCAATACGACTTCATCGAAATTATGGCTTGCCCGGGCGGATGTGTGAACGGCGGCGGACAGCCCACCCTTTCCGACAGCGTGCGCAACACGACCGAGCTCAAAGAAGCGCGCGCAAAGGCGCTTTACTCCTGCGACACGGCGAATAAGCTCCGCCGCAGCGCCGACTCGCCCGTGATGGACGTCATATACGACGATTATTTCGGTTTCCCCAACAGCCATAAAGCGCACGAAATCCTGCACACGACCTATAAAGAGAATAAGAGAATATAAAGGACATACGATAACCCCCCCCGCATTTGCGGGGGGGGGTAGTCTTATCTTAACGCGAAACATAGAAAAATTGTAGGAGAATTGTACTTTTGCTACGCGCTCATAGGATGCCGAAAATAAAAGAAGAAGTACGGGTTTCAATAATCGAACACCATCATAAGATATTCGTTAAAAACAGAACCGATCGGGCAATATTTCGGTAACGAATCAATCGCTTTTCGGAATTTATTCCGTTTTCAATCTAAATTAAAAACCAAAAACCGAATCGGAAGCGAAGAAAAATACGGGCGCGATATTCACCGCGTTCGTACTTTTTTCCGCTTCTTTTCGGTAAGGGTATAGCTTAAATCAAGCATATGCGCGATCTCGTGCTCGGGCACGGAGTCGTCTAAAATGACGGAATTCCAATGTTCCTTGTTGAGGTGATACGCGGGAATCACCGAATCGTACGCCTCCCGCCATAAGTCCCGCCAATCGGGCGGCGCTTTTAAGTTGACCCAAACGCGCCCCTGCCGTTCAAAAATCCAGGCGAATATTTTTTTATTGTCCCGATGCCGCACCACCGTCCAGTTGTCGTCGAACGGCATATCGGAATAGCTATCGGGAAAGCGCAGGGCAAGCCGTAATATTTCCTCTTTCGTCGTCATAACTCTTTCCTCTTGCGGCTATTATAGCACAAACGCGCGCTTCCGTCCACTCCCCGCGTTTGACTTTTTTTGCAAAGGCGCATATAATAGGTCGTATGAAAGCGGGAGTACTTCAAAAAAGCATAGGCGTGCTTTATATTCTCGGCGCGGCGCTCATGTTCGCGCTGATGAATTTGTTCGTCAGTCTTGCGGGCGAGCTTCCGCTCATGCAAAAGGTATTCTTCCGCAACCTCATCGCGGCGGGCACCGTTTTTATCCTGCTCCTCTTCCGCAAGGAAAAGTTTCGCATCAAGAACAAAAGCTGCCTTTTATGGCTGTTTCTGCGCGCTGCGGTCGGCTTTCTCGGCGTCGTGCTCAATTTCTACGCCATCGACCGCATCGCCATTTCCGACGCTTCCATCCTCAACAAGCTTTCCCCCTTCTTCGCTATCCTGTTCTCCGCCGTTCTCCTGAAAGAGCGTCCCTCGCTTCCCGAAGTCCTCTTCGTCGGCGTTGCCTTTGCAGGCGCTATGCTCATCGTGCGCCCCTCCTTCGGCGCCGAAGCGCTGCCCGCCCTGGCGGGATTTGCGAGCGGTATGTGCGCAGGATTTGCCTATACCTGCGTGCGCGTCCTCGGCGTTAAAGGCGAACGCGGGGAAATGACAGTATTTTTCTTTTCCGCCTTTTCCACGCTCGTGTCGCTCCCCTTCCTTATTATTCAATTTACACCCATGAGCGGCTATCAGCTGCTTTGTCTGCTGCTCGCGGGCGCGTCGGCGACGGGCGGTCAGTTCTTTATCACCGCCGCGTACCGTAAGGCGCCCGCCAAAGAGATCGCCGTATTCGACTACGCGCAGGTGCCGTTTGCGGCGCTTCTCGGATTCTTCTTTCTCAATCAGCTCCCCGACCTGTGGAGCCTGGCGGGATACGTCGTCATCATAGGAGCCGCGATCGGAAAATGGCTGTACCACCTTTCGCAGACCAAAAAGGCGCAAAAACAACGTTCCGAAGAAGCGACGGAGGAAGAGAAGAAAATCCCCCCGTCAGACGAAAACACCGCATGATTTTTCCGTGCGATTGATTGCTTTTTTGCAGAAAATATGTTATGATAGAACTTGGAGAATCATATGTCCGAAGAAGAATATCCCGAAAACGGCGAACAGCAGCCGAACTTCACGGAAACGCCGCAATCCGACGAACAGGAGCCGACGCCCGCTACCACTGCGGACGCCTTTTCCGCTACGGAATACGACGCTTCGGACAAGCCCGAATCCCGATCGGAATTTGCGGCGCGCTACGAACAAGCGAAGCAGCGCGAGATCGCAAAATTACAGGAACAGATTGAGGCGCAGAACAAGAGCAAGAAACAAAAGCGCAAGTTCTGGATCAAAACGAGCCTTCTGCTCGTCCTCATTATCGCTTCTGTCTTTATCATGTTCACGATCACGCACTACGTGTCGGACGGAAAGACGAAGAAATTTTCCGAAATGCTCCTCGGCATCAATTGGGGGCTGTTCGCGCTTTTGGTCGCGGCGCTGCTCCTTCACATGATTGTCGAGAGCGCGAAGTACGCATATCTTCTCAAAATTTCGACGGGGAAATTCCGCTTCCGCAACTCCATCAAGGCGATGTTCCTCGGCAGATATTACGACGGGATTACACCCTTCTCTTCGGGAGGACAGCCCTTCCAAATCTACTATCTGCACAAAAAGGATATCCCCGCGGGCGCCGCGACGGCGGTTCCGCTCACGCGGTTTATCGTAAGCACGATTATCTGGGGGCTTTTCGCGCTCGTTTTAATGGCGGTTTCCTCCTTCGTGCTCCGTGAAACGGGCAACGCCGTTACCGAAACGACGCGCATTATCGCCTGGATTTCCATTGTACTCAATCTGCTGTTTCCCATCGGCGTCGTCATGATTTCCTTCTTTCCGAAGGCAGGGAAAAAGGCGATCGTGTGGCTCGTCAATCTTTTGAGTAAATTCCGCATCGTAAAGCGAAAATACGCCGTAAGCAAAAAATACGTGTACGAGGTGCAGGAGTACTGCAATTCCATTAAAGTACTGTTTTCCAAATGGTGGAAGCTGCTGCCGCTCATTCTGCTGTGCATCGTGGAATCGGCAATCAACGTATCCCTTCCCTTCTTCGTCGTCATATCGGTCGCGGACATTGCGCCGACGTACGATTTGCTCATGCAGATCGTCGTCCTCAACTGTATCTCGCAATATTCCGCTTATCTCATTCCCACACCCGGAAACACGGGTGCGATGGAAATGACGACCTCGCTCGTATTCGTAACCGTTACGGGTATCGCGCCCGTAATCGGCTGGGTGGTGCTGGTATGGCGGCTCGTAACCTATTACGTTTACATCGTTTCGGGAATCGGTATCAATATTTTCGAGATTATACGCGACGCCGTGCGGAACAAACGCGCGGCAAGGAAATTAAAAACAAAATAATAAACGGAGCGGAAATTACCGCTCCGTTTATTATTTTATCGGCACGATCGTATGCGTCGCTTTGCCATTATGCAGAACGAGATAGCAATAACTCCCGCCCGAAAAGGCGCCAGCCGCGCCGGGATTGATGCATAGCACGCCGTCGACCTCTTCCGCCGCGGCGATATGCGTATGTCCGTACAGCGCAATTTCGCACCCCTGCTCCTTCGCGCGGGCGGCAAGACAGGAAAGCCCGCCCTTCACGCCGTATTTATGTCCGTGGCAGCAAAAGACAGAAACGCCCTCCGTCTGAATGGTAAGCTCGTCCTCTCCGTAAGAAAAATCACAGTTTCCCCTGCAAAGATACGTCTTTTCAGGATATTCTCCGAACGCGGGGCGCATATCCGTCGAACCATCGCCGAGGTGCACAATGTAATCGTTTTCGGCAAACAGCGCGCGGAATTTTTCGGCGACGTTCATTCTTCCGTGCGAATCGGAGAGCACGACGAAGGTTTTCAAATCTTTTTCTCCAATTCGCGGAGCGCCCGTCCGCGGTGGGATACGGAATTTTTTTCTTCGTCCGTCGCTTCCCCGAAGCTCTTTTTCAAGTCCTCGCTGAAAAACAGACTGTCGTATCCGAAGCCGTTTACGCCGCGCTCTTCAAACAAGATTTCGCCGTACGTGCGCCCTTCCGCCGTAATCAAACTTCCGTTCGGAAACGCAAGCGCGATCGCGCAGGCAAAGTACGCGCGCCGATTCTCTTTCCCCGCAAGATTTTTGAGGAGCAGTTCACGGTTTTCCTTATCGCCCCCGCCCGAATAGCGGGCGCTGTACACGCCGGGCGCGCCGTCGAGCGCTTCCGTGCACAGTCCGCTGTCGTCGGCGAGCGCGGGGCATCCCGTCGCCTTACATACGGCGCGCGCTTTCAGTTCGGCGTTCTCCGCGAAAGTCGCGCCCGTTTCCTCCACTTCGCCGCAAAATCCCGCTTCCTTTTGCGAAAGCACGGAATATCCCTTTAAGATTTCGCGGAACTCCTTTAATTTATGGGCGTTGCCCGTCGCCGCGACGATGATTTTTTCCACCTCTTACCCCTTGATTTCCAAATCGGCAAAAGCAAATTTTTCCACGTCGAAGAGTCCCCTGTCCGTCAAACGTATTTTAGGGATAACGGCGAGCGAGAGGAATACGAGCGTCATGAACGGCTCGTAATCTTCTTTTACGCCCATTCTGCGCGCCGTTTCTCCGATCTCCGCCGCCCGCGCGATGACCTCTTCCGCGGGAGCCGAGCTCATGAGCCCCGCAATGTCGAGCGGGAAGACGTCCTCCTTCCCGTTGCAGACGGCAACCATGCCTCCGCCTGCCTCTTTCAACAACCGGGCGACGCGCGCCATATCGGCGTTGTTATCGCCCATCACGACGAGATTATGGCTGTCGTGCGCGACGGATACGCCTATCGCGCCCCCTTTCAAGCCGTAGCCGCGCACCAATGCAAGCCCGATATTTCCGCTCGCAAAGTGCCGTTCGATGACGGCGAGCTTGACGAGGTCGGTATTCTCCAAACAGACGTCGCCCCCTTCGCAGCGGACGGAAACGGTTTCTTTTTCCGTTACGAGCACGCGCGGACGCACGTACATGGCAAGCGCCTTCCCGCTCGGAATATCGATCTTGAAGCTGTCGGGTGTTACGTCCTTCATGCGGACGGTGCTCTTCACCGCGTCGGTGAGATAACGCTTTTCGTGGGAGAAAAGCACCTTACCGTTCTCCGCAACCTGTTCGCCGTCCTTGAATACGGCGTGCACGCGGAATTCGGAAAGATTATTCACGAGTACGACGTCGGCGCAGTACGACGGCGCGAGCGCGCCCCGTCCCTTCATGCCGTAACACTCCGCCGTGTTGAGCGTAGCGCACACGACGGCGTATTTCGCGGGCACGCCGAGGGAGATAAGCTTTCTGAGCGCGTCGTCCAAATGTCCGTTGCGGGAAAGATCGGGCGCGTTTTTGTCGTCCGAGCAGAGGATAAAGCGGCGGAAATTGAACTCGTCCATCGCTTTTACGTTCTCGACGATATTGTGCGCCGACGACCCGTTGCGGAGCTGGATATACATGCCGCGCGCCACCTTTTCCCTGCATTCTTCCACCGAGAAAGGCTCGTGATCGGTCTTGATTTCCGCGCAGAGGTAGGCGTTCAGCTCGTCCCCCGTCAAAGAAGGCGCGTGCCCATCCACAATTTTTCCGAGCGTTTTCGCCGCGGAGAGCTTGCGCATGGCATCCTCCTCCCCCGCGAGCACGGCGGGATAGTTCATCATCTCGCCCAGCCCGTAGAAGAGGTCGCGTTCGAGCTCGCGTTCCGTCTCCGTTCCGTCGATGACGGCGCCGCTCGTCTCAAACGGCGTTGCGGGCACGCAGGAGGGAAGCTGCAAATACACGTCGAGCGGACACACTTTTCCGACGCGCAGTTTGGAAAATGCTTCCTTCATATACTCCGCGCCCTCTATCCCGCACACGTTAACGATTTCGTGCGGGTCGGCGACGATGCCCGTCGTGCCGTGCACGCAGGCGAGAGATGCAAACTCTTCGGGGGATAACAGGGAGCTTTCCACGTGGATATGCGCGTCGATCAGTCCGGGGATTGCGGTATAGCCTTTGGCGTCGTATACCCGCTTTCCCTCATATCCCCGCCCGATTGCGACGATTTTTCCGTCCGCTACGGCGATATCGCCCTCTTCCGTTTGCCCCGTAAACACATTGAATATTTGCGCCCCTTTGATGACTAGGTCGCATTTTTCGCGCTTCATAGCGCAATCGATGAAATGTTTCATAAAAAAATTATAACATAAAAGCGGCCGTATTTCAAGCCGCTTTCGACATTTTTCCTTATTTTATTTTCGCGCGCATGCGCATGGAGTTGAGCACGGCAAGGAGCATGACGCCCACGTCGCCGAGCACCGCCGCCCACAGCGGTATAAATCCGAACAGAGATAAAATCATCAGCGCGATTTTCACCGCAATGGAAAAGGCGATGTTCTGCGCGACGATTTTGCGCGTTTTTTTCGCTCCCTTAACCGCCTTGGGCAGAGCGGATAGCCGATCGGACGCGAGCACCAAATCGCTCGCTTCGATTGCCGCGTCGCTACCCAAAGCCCCCATCGAAACGGCGACGTCGCTTTCCGCCATGACGGGTGTATCGTTGATCCCGTCGCCCACATAGAGAAGCGTGCCGCGCGCCTTTAATTTCTTCGCGCATTCGGGCTTCTGTTCAGGCAGAAGGTCGGCGTGTATCTCGTCTATGAGAAGCCCGTTGAGCGCCTGTTCGGCGCGGGCACGCGTATCGCCCGTAAGCACCGCCGTTACGGAAACGCCCGCCCGCTTCAAATCGGCAAGCACCTGCGCGGCTTCCTCTTTTACGGCGTCCTCGATTTCAACGTAACCGATCACTTCTCCCTCTTCGGCGACGTATACGACGGAGGCAAGCGTTTCCGCCCGATTGAAAGCGACGCCGCGCTCGCGCATAAGCCGCGCGCTTCCGACGAGGACGCGTTTTCCGTTCACGTTAGCGGACATTCCCATGCCCGCTATCTCCTCGCAATCTTCCGCCTTACAATCCGTAGGAACTCCTGCGAACGCCTGTGCGAGCGGGTGCGAAGAATTGGCTTCTACGGCGGAGGCAAGCGCAAGCGTTCGCTCCTCCCCATGTACGGCGGAAACGGAGAACTTCCCTTCCGTGAGCGTGCCCGTCTTGTCGAACGCGGCGACCTTTACTTTGGCGAGCTGATCGAGATAGACCGCGCCCTTCGACAAGACGCCGCAGCGAGCCAAAGATCCTACGCCCGAAAAATAAGTGAGCGGAACGGAAATAATAAGAGCGCAGGGGCAGGAAATGACGAGGAAGTTGAGTGCGCGAGAAATCCATTCGCCGAAGTTGTAACCCTGAAACAGCGGCGGAACTACGGCGACGATCAACGCGGCGAGCACGACGACGGGCGTATACCAGCGTGCAAAACGGGTAATAAATTTTTCGGGCGCAGCCTTTTTCGCCGAAGCGTTTTCCACCATATCGAGAATTTTTGCCACGGCGCTCTCCGACGAAGGGCGGACGACGCGCGCCTTTACGGCGCTACCCTCGTTCACGCACCCTGCAAGCAATTCGCTCCCGACGGCGACTTCTTTCAAGTACGCTTCACCCGTCAAAGACTTCGTGTCGAGCGAGGTTTCCCCCTCGATGAGAACGCAGTCGGCGGGGATCTTATCTCCCTTTCTAATTAAAACGACGTCGCCGACGGCAAGTTCTTCGGGAGGAACTTCTCGGCGGGAATCCCCTTCGAGCACGATAGCCGAGTCGCTTTTGAGCTGCATGAGTTTGGAAATCGCCCCGCGGGAGGAACCGACGGCAAGCGCTTGAAGATATTCCCCCAACTGATACAGCAACATGACGGCCGCGCCCTCCATATTCTGACGAATGGCAAACGCGCCCGCACAAGCGATGAGCATGAGTAAGTTTTCGTCGAGCAGCACGCCGCCGTGAAAACCGCCCTTGAAAGCCTTGGGGACACTCTTTACGACGGACACGACTACCGTCCAGCCCGCCGCGACGGCGGACGCAAGGAACAGCCCGAAGGGGACCCATTCCCCCGCCGCACCTAAAAGATCGAGGACGAGGGCGGGAACAAACAGACAGGCGGACAGGATGACGGAGAGTAACTGCTTTAAGTGCCTCTCCTTTTTGACGGGTGCGGCGCCGTCGATGATTTCCACCTCTTCGAAATGAGAGATTGCGTAAACGGCTTTATCGAACGCCTTTTCCGCGCCGTAATCGAGCGACACGCGCTGATTGATGAAGTCCACCGAAGCGGCGTCCACCCCCTCTATCCGTTCCAATTCTTCCTGCAATTCGGCGGCGCATGCCGCGCAATCGAGATTTTTGATCCGTATGGTTTTATGCATCTTCATTCTCCTTAAAAATACAGTTCAGATGCGCGCAGGCGAGCTCCAACAGCGCGACGACGTGCGCGTCCGCCAAGGAATAGACAATGTTCTGCCCGTCCCGACGCGCCTTCACGATACGGTTGTCGCGCAGGATGCGGAGTTGATGGCTGACGGCGCTCTGCGTCCCCCCCACCGCTTCGACGACGTGAAACACGCACATTTCGCCCTGACGAAGCGCAAGCAGAATTTTCAGCCGCGAAGGGTCGGAAACAGCTTTGAGCTCGGCGCAGACGCGCGCGACTTCCTCGTCCGAGGGAAGCATTTGTTTTGCGCGGCTTGCGGTCAAAGCGTGCTCGTCTTCATGATTACATCCTTCCATATATTTTTCTCCTATATATTAATATATGAATAACTGTTCATATATTACCACAATAAGAGACCGCCGTCAAGTATTTTGCGGCGGTTTTTAATTAAATTTTCGCTTCACGACGGGAAATAAACCGTTTTCCGCTCAAATAAGACAGAACGCCTTCCGTTTGCAGACTAAGTTCCTTTGCCACAAGCCGCTGCCGCGTGAGGCTATGCGCGCGGTTGAACACGCCGTTGCCGTACTTGGTATCGCCCGCTACGGGATGCCCGACGAACGCGAGGTGCGCGCGGATCTGGTGCGTTTTCCCCGTGTGGAGCGTTATTTTCAAGAGTGAGGTTTTGCCCATCTCCCGCAGAACCTCGTATTCCGTTAGGATTTTTTCACCCTGCGGCTGCGCCGAAACGCGCACGAGCGATTTTTTCTCATCTTTGGTAAGGTAGGCGGCGAGCAAAGCGCGCCGCTCGGGCATATGCCCGAGCACGAGCGCGTGATAAATTTTTTCCGCTCTCCGCTCCCGAAAGGCGGAAAGCAATTCCTCTTCGGCGGCGGGCGTTTTGGCGAAGATCATAAGCCCCGCCGTGTTCCTGTCTAACCTATGAATGAAAAAACATTCGCCCTTTTCCGCAAGTTCGGCAAAGACCGCTTCGGAATTGACCCCGCTCTCCTTATCGGCAACGAGCACGTTTTCATCCTCGTACACGATCTCGAACGCGCGCTTCGCCTCCTGCGCGGGCGTGAGGAAGTACTGCACCTCGTCGCCTGCGTGAACGGGCATATCCGCGCCGACCTTTTTGCCGTTGACGCGGATCTCTTTGTTTTTGAGCAACGCGCGGAAGCAAAAGGAAGCCTGCGCGCAGACGCTATCGGTGAAGTTTTTGAGCGAGCTTTCCCCGCTTACGACGAACTTTTTCAACTTGTTTTTTTCCTAAAAGGTAAATTGCGATAAGAGGCGCCGCCGCAACGGCAAGGAACACCCCTCCCCCGCACATGGCGAAATAGGCGAAATAAGAAAGAATCAGGGCGCTCGCCGTCTGAACGAGCGCATACAGTGCGGCGCGCTTCCAACCCACTTCCCGTGCGGAAGCGGCGATCGCCGAAACGCAGGGCGAGCAGGTGAGAACGAACACGGCGAGCGCGAACGCGCTTGCGCCCGAATAGGGAAACTGCCCGTAAAACACGGCAAGCATTCCCGCCACGTTCTCCTTTGCGACTAAGCCCGAGAGGGCGGCGTAAGCGATTTTCCAATCGTTCATTCCGACGGGTGCGAACAGAAATTTCAATCCGCCGCAAATCACGGCGAGCATACTTTCCTCTATCGCGCAATAGCGGAAGGTAAAATCGAAGGACGATAAAATCCAGGAGAGCAGAAAGAAAGCGAGAATGACCGTCGCCGTCTTTATTATAAACTGTTTTACCTGAAAGAGCAAGGCTTTGAGCACAAAAAGCGGGCGCGGAAGCTGCAAGGGAGAAATCTCCATTAAAAAGGGCGCGGGCATTTTCTCCTTGGTAACCACCGCGACAGTTGCGGCGATCGCCACGCCAAGCGCATACAGCAGCAGAACGGCGAGAAACGGATTAGAAAAGAAGGAGGCGGAAAGCGCCAAAAAGACGGGCAGCTTTGCACTGCACGAAACGTAAGGCAGACACAAAATCACCCGTTTTTGTATCTTTTTATCGTCCAGCCCGCGCGTGGTGAGAATGGCGGCGGCGGTACAACCGAATCCCATCAGAAGGGAGAACACCGCCCGCCCGTTCAAACCCGCTTTGGAAAAGAAGCCGTCCGTCAAATAGGCGAGTCGGGATAAAAAACCGCTCTCTTCCATGAGAATGAGGAAGAAGTACAGCATGGCGATTTGCGGCAGAAAGCAGAGCACGCCGCCCAAGCTCGTCAAAATGCCGTCGGCGACGAGCCCGCGCAGAACGGGCGACGAAATGCCCTGCGCATAGCCCGCAAGCGTTTGAGAAAACAGTCCGTCTATCGCGCCCTTCATGATATCGCCCGGCATGGCGGGCGCAAACGTGAGATAAAACGCCGCAAGCAGGAGAAGGAAGAAGAGCGGAATGCCGAAGAATCCGTTGGTCAGCATGCGATCGGCGCGCGACAGTCCCGCCCTTGCGGGCGTATACGCCTCGGACGGAAGATGACTTTCGGCGCGCTTGCCCGACTGTTCCGCCGACAAAACTTCCGCCGTTTTTTGCCGCAGCGCGCGCCCGCGCAGCCCTTCGGCGGAGAAAACGGGCACCCCCAACCGCTTTGAAAGCGCCGCAAGATCGAGCTTTCCGCCCGCGCGCGCAAAGGCGCGGTATTTCGTGAGGACGAGCGCGCCCCGCCTTCCCGCGTTCAGCAGTCCGCAGAAGAGGGGCAGAGAGCGCTCCAAGGATGCGCATTCGGCGACGAATAAAAGATAAGCGTCTTCATGCGAAGAGATATAATCGCGCGCAAATTTCTCTTCCATGCTCATACTGTCGAGCGAGTAAATGCCGGGAATGTCGCATACAACGAAGCGCTCTTTGCCGATGACTGCCTGCCGCTCCTGCGCGCCGACGGTTACGCCGTGCCAGTTCCCCACCTTTGCGTGCCCACCCGTAAGCGCGTTGAAGAGCGTGCTTTTGCCCGCATTCGGGTTTCCGACAAGTAAAATTCTGTTCATGTGCGGAATACCCTGATGCCTGACGCGATTTCCCGGCGCATAGCGACGACGGCGCTCCCCGCCTGCAAGAGATAGGTCTTTTTGAACGGGGAAACTTTGAGCAGCGTGATTTTGGAATTGGGGTAAACGTTGAGCGAACGCAAGCGTTCCTTTAAGGGCGCTTCCACGTCCACACGCATGACGAAGGCGCTTTCCCCCCGCTTTAACTGACAAATATTCATGATATAAAAAATGCGGACAGGAGGCAATTTATGCCCTGTCCGCATTTTTTCGCGTATACGCTGAATTTACGCTTTTTTTGTATCCTTCACTTCTCTGTCGCCCTGCAATTTCAAGGCGCCGTTCGTGATGATGGGCGAAATGATCAGCCAGATTGCCGCAAGCGCGATGAGCGAGTAGACGATGATCGAACCGATGCTGCGGGGTTCCATAAAAATAGCCGAAACAAGATTGAAATTAAAAATTCCGTACATGCCCCAATTCAGCGCCCCGACGAGGACGAGAATGTAGGCGATAAGGTTTGCTATAACCACGGTGTTACCTCCTGCAAACAGTTTGCGCGGAATATCGGGCATTATGCTTATTTTTTTATTCTTCGGATAATTTTAAGATATATTTTATATCGCGCAACTGTCTTTCCACCCTTGCGAGCGCGCCCTCGATTCCCTCTCTTCTATTCGACTCGGTTTTTGCCCGCCATTCCGCACAAGTTTCTTCCGGATACAAAATTTTTTTCCGTGTGCGCAAAGTATTTTTACAGTGCCCCGAAGTCATGCACAAACGCTCCGACATAATAATGTAATGCGGAACATAGAACGCGCAATTTACACAATATTTTTCGGTATCTTCCATTTCTGCCACCGTTTTATAATTTCTTTTATTTTATCACATTGGATAAAGATATGTGCGGTTACGAAAAATTCTCGTAACCGCACATAAAATAACAGCCTGTGCGAATTGCACAGGCTGTTTCTTATTTTTGAATGAATTATTTCTTTCTTCTGCCTTTCAGCTTTTCGAGGTCTACTTCCTCCACCTTCTTTTCCGAAGGCTTCACGACGAAGAGCACCACGATCACGATGGCGAGCACCGCCGAGACGGAGAAGAGCACGATGGACGTAATGTTGTTTTCCAGCCAATACGTTTCGCCGGGCGTTACGTCGATCGGGTTGCGGACTTCGATGACCTGATAAGCCGTCGCCTCGTTCTTGGGCAACTGCGCGTCCGTTACGACGAGCTTCACGAAGTAGAACCCGGACTCCTGCGGACGGAAGGAAAGCGAGCTATCGGGATTCCAATTATAATCGTTATCCGTTCTGTCCCAAGCCGCGTCGTCCTCGCTCACCTCGCTGTTGTACTTCTGGATTTCCGTGAGGTAATCGAGATAGTTTTCGGGGTGAAGCACCATATCCGAATAGGAAAGGTTTCCCGCCGTATACTTGCTCTCGTCGAAGCGGTAAAGCGTGTAGTCCTGCAAATATCCTTCGAGCGCGATGACCTCGAAGCTGTCGATGGTGTAAGAGCTGTCGCGGTAACCGAGGGACTTTTCGCCGGGATCTTCGATGACGGCGCCGTCGTAACCGACGGTAAAATGAAATTCGGGAATGACGGTATCGTCGATATTGCTGCTCGTAACGGTTACCCATTCGCCGTCGATATACAGCTTCATCTCGTTGCCCGACTTGTCCGCCGCAATCACGCGGAAGGAATACGTGCCCATCTTATCGATCTCGAAGCGGAGCGCGTTGTAGTTGAGCGTCGTCGCAGAAGAGTAGGAAGCGCTTTCCGACTGTCCCGGCTTATGATAATAAATGCTGAATCTTAAATCTCTGTAATCGGCGCACGCGCTGGAAATGAGCCCGCGCAGGGAAGGGAGATAGAAATACGCGCCCTTGCCCGCTTTCGCCGTGCTCGCGGCTTCTTCCACCGCCTGCTGATAAGGTTCGATCATGTCCTGCGCGTCCTTCGTCAGTTTGCTGACGGGGTTGTCCGCGTCCGAAGCGTCCGTCTCGATGCAGGAGTATTCGGGTCCCGTGCGCTCGGTATCGACGAGCATGAAGTCCTTCTTCGTTTCCCCTTCCGTCTGCTTGACAACGGCGCTCTCCGCCGCATACCAGGTGAGATAGACGTAATCGGGGTCGGCGCCCTCCGCCTTGGTTCTGCCGTCGTCAAGCTCGAAGCGGACGCTCACGTACTCGCGCGTGCTGTCGTCGCTCTGACGAAGGAAGTAGGTAGAGGTGTTGAGCGATTTGTACTCGGGCTCGGTAACGTCCGATTTGTACATATAATATTGGCGGGTTACGCTCACCGTTTCATCGCATACGTCGATGGCCTCATAGGTAAGGCTATACTTCTGACCGAGCGTAAACGCGTACACTTTCTGATTAAATACGAGCACGGGGGGCGTATCGTCCTCCACTCTTCCGCCCGTAACTGCCACGGTTCCGTCCTCTTCCACCTTAACGGTGCCGTCGGGATTTTTCGCATCCGTTCCGTTTTTGAGTGCGAAGCTCTGCCCGTTCAGCTCCTTCAAGAGGATCTTCTGCGCAACCTGCGTTTCGCCCTCTTCCGCTTCGGGAAGCTCCGCCGTAAACGTCATGGGAATCCTCGGCGTAGAGGACGCGGAGGAAAGATATTCGAGGAAGTATCCGCCGATATTGGTGAACAAGCCCGCTTCTTCGCCGTTGATTTCCACGGCAAAGGCGCCGTTCTTGTCGCCCGTGAACGCGATTTTCACGTCCTGCTTGGCGGCGATGGCAATCTTTTTCGACGGTATAAACTCTTCGTCCTTTTGATGCGCGGCGTCCTTTATATAAACCTCCGCGCCCGTTTCCGTCGCTTCGAATACGAGTGAGTTGGTCGCCTTGCCCTCTTTGCTGATATTCTCCTCCGCGCTCTCGAACGCGAGCGTGAGTTTCTCAAATTCGATCGCGGGAAAATTCACGGCGATCGAGAAATACTGCGCTTTGCCGGGATTGGCGAGCGAACCGCTCTCCGCTTCCGATTTTACGTACCATTTCAGCGCGAGGTCGCGGCGGAAATACATTTTGCCTTCGTCGGAAAGCACGAATGCGGTATACGCAGGCTCATCCTCCCCCTGCTGCGCCTTGAACGCCTTTACCTCTCCGCCCGCGCCCGCGGAAAATATACCCGACGGCGCGTAATCCGCCGCGGAAACTCCCTTTGAGGGCACCGCAAGCCCGAACGCCGCGCCCAATACGAGGACGAATGCGGCGATAAGCGCTGCGAGCGTAATCAAACGAATTTTAACCTTGTTCATGTAATCCTGCTCCACACGGACAATCTGCCCGATAATCCTTTTCATTTTACACAAAAATCCTTCTTCCGTCAAGCGATAATGTTCGGCTCGCGGAAAGTTTTTCGCTTTTTCACACAACCCGCACAGTCATATAGGCTTCACGGCGGCGGCTACGTCGAATTTCGACCAGGGTATTTCGTCCGCGGGCGGTTCGCAAATGAATTTCATGCGCTCGTGCGTTACGGGATGGGTGAACGCGAGCGAATACGCCCAAAGCGCCAGCTTACCCTTCTGCGCGCGTTCCCCGCCGTAGCGCATGTCCCCGTAAACGGGATGCGCGATGCCCGCCGTTTGCACGCGGATCTGATGGCTTCTGCCCGTGTGCAGTTTAATATCGGCGAGGGCGAGCCCGTCCGCCTTCTGCACGATGCGGTAATCGAGGGAAGCCAGCTTCGCCCCGTCCGTTCCCTGCGTGCAGAGATAGACCATATTGTTGACGGTGTTCTTTTTCAGGTAGTTCACGAGCGTGCCGCTCTCCGCGTGCGGCGCGCCGTTGAGCACGGCGAGATAGCGCTTATCGAAGTCGCCCGTCTTCATCTGCTCGCATAAGCGCCCCGCCGCCTTGCTCGTCTTGGCGAACACCATGACGCCGCCCGTCGGACGGTCGAGACGGTGCACGAGCCCGACGTATACGTTTCCGGGCTTTTCGTACCGCTCTTTCAGGTACGCTTTTACCCCGTCGAGCAGGTTGCCGTCCCCGCTCTCGTCGGGACAGGAAGCCACGTTCTGGGGTTTGAATACGACGATCACGTGATTATCTTCATACAGAACGGTAAGCCCGTCCACGCGCTGCGATTTTTCACTCATTTACGTAAATACCTCCCGCGCCGCAGGGAAGAGGGATTCCCTCTTCGGTGGGAAGCCCCACCTCGTACGCGTCTATCCTGCCCCCGCGCCCTTTCAGGCAAAGGGTAAGAATGTTGTTCAGAACCGCAGGCTGCAAGCCCGTGGTATAGCTGTTGATAAGAAAGAAGAGCGGGTCGCTTGACAGCACCTCCGCGCAAAGCTCGACGAAGGGAAAGAGTTCGCTTTCTATTTTCCACATTTCCCCACTCGGGCCGCGCCCGTAGGAGGGAGGGTCCATGATGACCGCGTCATACTTGTTGCCGCGGCGGATCTCCCGCTGCACGAATTTTTTGCAATCGTCCACGATATAGCGGATTCCGCCCGTTAACCCCGAAAGTCTCGCGTTTTCGCCCGCGCGCTCCACCATGCCCTTCGCCGCGTCGACATGCGTAACCTCCGCGCCCGCCTTTGCGCAAGCGACCGAAGCGCCGCCCGTATAGGCAAACAGGTTGAGAACCTTGATTTTGCGCCCCGCATTTTTGATGAGCGAAGCCGTCTTATCCCAATGCGCCGCCTGTTCGGGAAACAAGCCGGTATGCTTGAACCCCATGGGCTTTACTTTGAAGGTTAGGTCTTTATAAGAAACGTTCCAGCTGTCCGGCACGGGCTTTCGATATTCCCACGCGCCGCCCCCCTTTTCGCTACGGCGATAAACGGCGTTCAGCGCGGGAAAGGCAAATAAATCTGTCTGCGCCCGCCAGATGACCTGCGGATCGGGGCGGAGAAGGTATACGTCCTTCCAGCGCTCCAATTTATAGCCGTCGCCCGTGGCGACGACGGAAAAATCCTTCCAGCCTTCGGGAAATAAAATCATGATAAAATTATATAAAATTTCCCGTCTTTTGTAAAGTGATTTTTACGGATAAAGCCGCTTATTTCGCATAACTTCCACGAATAAAAACGGCGCGGCTCTTATTCAATGAGCCGCGCCGTATACTTGCTTTGTTTTGATTAAGTTCCGCTGCCGCCGTAGTTGGAAAGAACGCGCGCGGAAGGGTCGTTCACGTCGCACCCTTCCCATTCTTTGTTGGGCATCCAGAAGCCCGCGATCATTTCCGCCTGCCCGGGATAGTATTTTTCAAAAATCTCGCGGTATAAAAGCGCTTCTTTGGTAAAAGGTTTTGCGTGATAATCGTACTTTTCGGCAATTTTTTGCCAATCTTCCCCGTAAATGCCCCCGGCGTATTCCTTCAAATCGTCCACCATCGAATGCCCGACGGCGTCGGAAAACGCCGCCTTTTCGCGGTATAAAATACGGTTCGGAAGATAATCCCCCTCGAATGCGCGGCGAAGGAGGTATTTTCCAATGCCGTAGCGGTTGCGCTTCATTTCGGGGTCGATTCCCATAACGTACTCCGCGAACTCCAAGTCGCCGAAGGGAACGCGCGCTTCTAAAGAGTTGACGGAGATGCAGCGATCGGCGCGCAGCACGTCGTACATGTGCAGCTCGCGCACGCGCTTTTCCGCCTCCTGCTGAAAGGCTTGGGCGCTCGGCGCGAAGTCGGTATATTTATAGCCGAACAGCTCGTCTGAAATTTCCCCCGTCATGAGCACGCGCACGTCGGTATTCTCATGGATTTTTTTGCAGATGAGGTACATTCCCATGCTCGCGCGGACGGTGGTAATATCGTACGTAGCGAGCGCCTTTATCACCGTTTCCAAAGATGCGAGCACTTCGTCGCGCGTCATGAAAATTTCGCTATGGTCGCTCCCGATATAGTCGGCGACCTCCCGCGCGTATTTCAGGTCGATGGCATCCTTCTTCATGCCGACGGCAAAGGTGCGGATGGGGCGGGACGTGCGCTTCTGCGCAATTGCGCACACGAGCGAGGAATCCAGCCCGCCCGACAAAAGAAAGCCGAGCGGCGCGTCGGCGTCCATGCGCTTTTCGACGCCCTTTACCAGCTTTTCGCGGATATTTTTGCAGACCGTATCCAAATCCTCCTTTCCGCGCGGAAGGACTTTCGCCATATCGCGGTAGCAGACAAACTTTCCGTCCGCATAATAGTGCCCGGGCGGAAAGGGATAAATTTTTCCTTTCACGATCCCGACAAGATTTTTCGGTTCGCTCGCAAATGCGATTTCCCCGCCCGAAAGATAACCGTAATAGAGCGGGCGGATTCCGATGGGGTCGCGCGCGGCGACGTATCTCTTTTTCACTCCGTCGTATAAAACGCAAGCAAACTCCGCGTCCAGCATGCGGAACATCTCCGTGCCGTAAAGCTCGTAAAGCGGAAGCAGTATTTCGCAGTCGGACTCGGACTGAAAGCAATAGCCCCGCGCTTCCAGCTCCGCCTTCGTCTTGCGGAATCCGAACAGTTCGCCGTTGCACACGAGAAAGTTTTTTCCCTTAAAAAAGGGCTGCATGCCCGCCGCGTTCAAGCCCATAATGGCGAGGCGGTGAAACCCGACGAAGCCCTCTTCCGTTTCCGAAAACGCGCTCATGTCCGGCCCGCGCGATACCGTTTGATAAAACGCCTTTTCCGCTTCCGAAAGCGGCACGCTCTTTCCCGTAAGGCAGAATATCGAACACATAACGACCTCCCTTTCCCGAAGTTACGGGGCAAAAAAATACGGCTATCCGTCCTTCGCTGCTTAGGACGGATAGCCGATGATCCGCGGTGCCACCTAAATTACCGTATAAAACGGTCGCTCGTTACCTCTTCCAAGGCTTCCGCGTTTACGCCGCGGATACGGCTTCCCCTACTCGTCTCCTTTCGGTTTGCAGCTCGGGAGCGTTTTTCCCGTCGGGCGCCTGCGGGGTTTCCACTGTCTCCCGCTCACTGAACAAGACGTATCCGTCGATACTCCTCTCCGTCATCGCTTTTCAATTATAATAACAAATAAATAATGTAATGTCAAGAAAATTATACATATTATTTCGTTTTTTTATTCTTTTATCCAAATTTACTCGGAAAGAAAATCTTCCCTGTTCAAGCCCTTTTTCAGTTTTTCCAGCGCGCGCTTTTCGATGCGGGAAACGTAAGAGCGGGAAATTTTCATTTTCTGCGCGACTTCCCTCTGCGCGAGCGGCGCGCCGCCCGTGAGCGCATAGCGCATGCAGATGATGAGCGTTTCACGCTCGGTGAGCAGCTTTTTGACGGCTGCAAGAAACTTTTCCTGCATGAGCGACTGCTCCACCCGCCCGAACACCTTATCCTCCTTTTCGAATAAAAGATCGATCAAGGTAAGCTCATTGCCGTCCTTGTCCGTTCCGACGGGGTCGGAAAGGGAAACGTTGTTCTTGTGTTTTTTGCCCGAACGGATGAGCATAAGAATTTCGTTTTCGATACAGCGCGCCGTATAGGTGGCAAGCCGCGTACCGTGCCCCGGCTTATAGGTATTGATGGCTTTGATGAGCCCGATGCTGCCGACGGAAATCATGTCGTCCGTTTCCGCCGCGCCGTTGTACTTCTTTACGATATGCGCGACGAGGCGCATATTGTGCTTGACGAGCATATCCTTGGCGTGAGCGTCGCCCCCGGCGGCGAGTTTCAGATATTTTTCCTCTTCGGCGGCGGAAAGCGGCTTCGGATAGCTTCCGCCCGAAAACGCGCCCGTGAAAAAAAACAGCCGCCCTAAAACGGCATAAAGCATTTCTATCATACTTCACCTCGTGCGTTATTGTATGATAAAACAAAGTTGTCCTATTACGCCGCACAGTACAATTTTACCCGTCTATTCGCCCGATTTTAGAAAAATTCAACGAACAGTTGAGAAAATATCCTTAAAATAATTTTTGTTCCTGTGATATAATTTTTATGTAAATTACAGGAGGAGCGAATACAAATGAATTGCGGAGAAAAAATCGCCGCGTTGAGAAAGTCGCGCAACATGACGCAGGCGGATCTCGGAAACGCCATGAACGTTACCTATCAGGCGGTCTCTAAACGGGAACGCCGGGAGTCCGAGCCCGACTTCGACACCATGTCGAAAACCGTTAAATTCTTTGACGTGCCCATCAGCTACTTTGAAGGGGGAGGGCAGCTCCCCGCTCACACAGAGCCCGCGGGAACTTCCGCAAACGAAGCGGCGCAGATGCTCGGCGTGCGCACCGAAGGCGGACACATCATTACCCTGCCCGGCATCATCTTCTTGCTGAGCCCCGACGGATTGCTGTTTCTGATTTTGCGAAAATTTTTCCTGCAATCGTCGCGGCAATCGTATTCGTGTTTCTCCTTTTTTTCTGTTTCTTTGCGGCGTTCGTCATCTCCCCTTTCGCGTTTATCCCCGCGCTCGTCTGGCGGAACGTAATAACGCAAGAATCAAATAATTTATCCGGGCATGTTTCCCATGCTTACCTCCAAGATAATATAGAAAAAGACGGCAATTTATTGCCGTCTTTTTCTCGTATGCTTTTATTTATTTCTTTTCTTTTACGATGGCGATATGCACGTCGTCGAGCTGTTTCTGCTCCACGGACGAGGGCGCGCTCATCATCAAATCGCGCGCGTTTTTATTCATCGGGAAGGCGATGACCTCGCGGATATTCACGGTGTCGCAGATGAGCATGACCATTCTGTCCACGCCGGGCGCAACGCCGGCGTGCGGCGGCGCGCCGTACTCGAAAGCGCGGTAAAGCGCGGGAAACTTGCTCTCGACGGCGCTCTTGTCCATTCCGACGAGCGAAAACGCTTTGAGCATGATTTCGGGGTCATGATTGCGCACTGCGCCCGAGGAAAGCTCCACGCCGTTGCAGACGATATCGTACTGATAAGCGAGCACATCGAGCGGATCTTTTGCTTCGAGCGCCTTTAATCCGCCCTGCGGCATGGAAAAAGGATTGTGGCAAAACTCCAGCTCTCCGCTCTCTTCCCCGATTTCGTACATGGGGAAATCGACAATCCAGCAGAAACGGTAAACGTTCTTTTCGAGGAGCTCTAACCCCGTTCCGAGCATGGTGCGGAGAACCCCCGCACGCTTTTGCGCAAGACTGAGTTTGTCCTCGGCGACGAGCGCGACAAACGCGCCGTTTTCGAGCGATAACCGCTCTTTCAGCACAGCGATTTTTTCCGTCAAAAATTTGGAGATACCGCCTGCGGGCGCGCCGTTCTCGTCTACCTTAAACCAGAACATCGCCCCGCCTTCCGTCTTGATTTTGAACTCCTCGGCAATCTTATCGATCCACTTGCGCGCGGCATTTACGCCGTTGACGGCGATCGCCTTCACAACCTTTCCCTCTACCGCGTTGAAGCCGCACCCCTGCATGAGGTCGGAAATATCGGCAATCGTCAAAGGATTGCGCAGGTCGGGCTTGTCCGTGCCGTACACTTCCAGCGCCTCGCGATAAGGAATACGCTTGAAAGGCGGCTTATCGGCATCCCAGCCCGAATATTTGGCAAATACGGGCGGCAGCACCTCTTCGAGCACGGCGAACACGTCCTCCTGCGTGGCGAACGCCATTTCGATATCCAGCTGATAAAATTCGCCGGGAGAACGGTCGGCGCGGGCGTCCTCGTCGCGGAAACAGGGCGCGATCTGAAAATATTTATCGAACCCCGAACACATGAGAAGCTGCTTGTACTGCTGGGGCGCTTGCGGTAGCGCGTAAAATTCGCCGGGATAGAGGCGGCTGGGCACGATGTAATCGCGCGCGCCTTCGGGCGAAGAGCTCGTCAGAATGGGCGTGGAAATCTCGTAAAATCCGCGCTCCGTCATGAGCTTGCGCAAATCGGCGATGATTTTGGAGCGGAGAATGATTTTATCGCGTACCTCGGCATTGCGCAAATCGAGGTAACGGTATTGCAGGCGCGCGTCTTCGCGCGCTTCGGTGGAGTGCGAAATCTCGAAGGGAAGCGCGGGCATATAGCGGCGCCCGAGGACTTCTACCTTTTCGGGTACGATTTCTACGAGCCCCGTGGGGAGCTTATCGTTGGGTGCCGAACGAAGCACGACTTCCCCTTCTACCGATACGGTGGATTCGGTGGGAATGTCGCGGAGCTGCGAAAGGCAGGGTTCTTCCGAACACACGACCTGCGTCGTGCCGTAAAAATCGCGGAGCACCGCAAACAGCAATCCTCCCTTGTCGCGCTTGCTGTCAAGCCAGCCCGAAAGCTTCACTTTTTTGCCTGCGTCCTCTTTTCGCAGTTCGCCGCAATTGTGCGTTCTGTAATACATATCTGACCTTCAAAATATTTTCTATTATTTTACGACTTCGCCGCTATATTGTCAAGTTTCAGAAACGGACATTTTGAAAAATGTCCGCCGCGCGGCAAAAATTACCGTTTGGCAGACATAAATGTTCAATTTCTCCGAGATGATCTGTAAGCCGGGTTCTGTCGTGCGCGGCCATTTATCTAGGTTTACCGTCGCCGGTAAACTCAAGCGTTATTCACGGCTTTGTTCGGGCGGGCAACCCTGTGTGAACAAAGCCCAAACTTGCATCGGACGGGGTTTACATGGCACGGAACGTTACCGTCCCGTCGGTGAGCTCTTACCTCGCCTTTCCATCCTTACCTCTTACCGCAAAAAAAAATTGCGGGTCCCCTAATAAAGGGGTGAGGCGGTTTATTTCTGTTGCACTTTCCTTGAAGTCGCCTTCTCCTGACGTTATCAGGCGTCCTGCCCTGCGATGCCCGGACTTTCCTCATCGTACTCAAAGGTACGCCGCGACCGCGTAATCAACTCGGATTGCTCTTATTATAACACAATTTCCCGAAAAAGGCTTGTTTTTTCAGCGTATTTATTATAAAATAAAACCGTTAAATTATGGAGGCTAATATGAAAAAGACGAAAATCGTATGTACGCTCGGACCCGCTTCCGAAACGGAAGAAATTATTTCCGCCATGGCGGATGCGGGCATGAACGTCGCGCGGATCAATTTTTCCCACGGTACGCACGCCGAACACGCGCAAAAAATCGCGCTCGTCAAAGCCGTACGCGAAAAAAAAGCAATCGCTCTGCCCGTTATGCTGGATACCAAGGGGCCCGAATTCCGCATCAAGACCTTCCAAAACGGAAAAATCAACTTAAAAGAAGGTGATAAATTTTCTTTTACGACGGAAGAGATCGAAGGCGACGAAACCAAAGTTTCCGTTTCCTACAAGGGCATATGCGAGGAAATGAACAAGGGCGATAAAATTTTGCTCAACAACGGACTGATGGTTTTCGAGGTTACGGGCGTAAAAAAACCGTGCGTAGAATGCAAGGTCGTCATCGGCGGGGAGCTCTCCAATCGCAAGAGCATGTTTTTTCCCGAAAAAGAGCTCAAACTCACCTATCTTTCCGAACAGGATAAATCCGACCTGCTGTTCGGCATCGAGCAAGGCGTGGACTTCGTCGCATGTTCCTTCGTATCCAAAGCGCAGGATATCGTCGACGTGCGCAACTTCCTCCGCGAGCACGGCTCTGACGACATCGATCTTATCGCAAAGATCGAAAACCGAGCGGGCGTGAATAATCTCGAAGCCATTCTCGCCGTTTCCGACGGCATTATGATCGGCCGCGGCGACATGGGTGTGGAGATTCCCTACGAGGAACTGCCCGACATTCAGAAAACCATCATCACCGCCTGCCGCAAGGCGGGCAAGCGCTGCATTACGGCGACGGAGATGCTGGAATCCATGATAAAACAGCCCCGCCCCACGCGCGCGGAAATTTCCGACGTCGCAAACGCCGTATACGACGGTTCGAGCGCCGTTATGCTCTCGGGCGAAACGGCGGCGGGCGCATACCCCGTGGAAGCGGTCAAGGCGATGGCGAAAATCGCCGTACAGGCGGAAAGCAAACAGACCTTTATCCAGCCCGTAAAGGAGAAAGATTATCTCATCCGCGACCTTTCCGACGCGCTCTCCCATTCGGCGTGCCTGCTTGCGCGCGACGTGAACGCGAAAGCTATCGTCGTATGCACGCGCACGGGCGGCACGGCGAAGATGGTTTCCCGCTTCCGCCCCATGATCGACATCATCGGCATGACGACCGACCCGCGTTCCTACCAAAAGCTCGCGTTGAGTTGGGGCGTTATTCCCATGATGAGCGAAGAGTACCACTCGGTCGACGTGCTCTTTCACTTTGCAAAGTGCGCGGCGCGCGATTCGGGCATCGTAAACAAGGGCGATACCATCGTGATCACGGGCGGAACGCCCAACGGCAAGAGCGGAAACTCCAACCTCATCAACATCGAAACGATATAATCCTATCAAACGAAACATATCCCCCGAGCGGTTGCGCTCGGGGGATATTTATTACGCCATGTTGCCGCTTTCCTCGGCGGGCGGCAGCGCTTCTTCCTGAACCGGAAGCAGGCTCTGATAGAAAGCCGCCGTTGCCGCCTGTTCATAAGGGGTTACCCAAAACGTCAGGATTCCGAGTGTGAGCACGCACAATATCGACCAACCGATAAAGCTGAATTGCAAACAGAAAAGCCGCCACTTATTGCCGCGCATTATCTCAATCGAACGGCGGCGCACCTCGCCTGCGGAAAGCTCAGGATGGTCTGCGAGAATATAATAACTCATGCTGTACGAATAACTTTTGATAATTCCGGGAATAACCAAAAGCAGACTCCAGAGAAAAATAAAAATACCGTTCAGAAGATTGACGAGAAACGCTCCGCCGAAATTACGAAAACCGCCGAATAGACCGTTTACGCCGACCTCTTTCCTGCGGATAACGTTAAGCGCCAGCTCTGCAAACCCGAGCGCAAACGGGCCCGTAATCAATAAGCTTACAACCCAACCGATATAAATATACGAGAGCGCGCTGCATACGCCCGTAATCAACATATAAACGAACGTAACGAGAGCCATCGTTCCCCATCTTCCCTTCAGCTTGCCCCAGGCCTCCTGCCTGAAATCTTTTGCCTTTAACATATTCTTCTCCTTTGTGTTAGTACGCTAATAACGTACTTTTTGTGTATTATAATACGTTATTAACGTACTTGTCAAGTATAAGCGTACTTTTTTTTATAATAAAAGATATGGATAAGGTAACGGAATTTCAAAAAAGGTTTAACGAATGCCTGCAATATTCCAATATAAAACAGACGGAACTTGCAAAAGCGGCAAAAGTTTCCAAGCAGTGCATCAGCGATTATAAAGCGGGCAAAAGCGAACCGAGCATAGATACGCTCTTTCTCATCTGCCGATATCTCGACGTTTCGGCGGACTATTTGCTCGGCTTGACCGACTGACAAAAATTAAAACGGCGCGCGCTCCCATCAAAGGAGCGCGCGCCGTTTTCCTATTCAAATAGCCTTAACCGTTTATGACGGCTTTCATTTTCTCCACCGCATCGGCGCGGTTTGCACTGTCCATTTTAACGTAAATCGCCGAAATATAATTTCGCGCCGTGCCGTCCGAAAGTTTGAGCGCCGAGGCAATCTGCTTATTGGTAAAGCCTTCGTACAGCATGAGCGCGATTTCCACCTCCCGATCGGAAAATCCGTAAGCGCGCTTCATCTTGATTTCACGGTCGTTGCTTACGAGGCGAGCCGCGTCGGCAATCCTGCGCGCAATTTTGGCGGGAAGAATGGTGTCGCCCGCATAGGCGTTCTTCACCGCGTCGATGAGCGCCGAAGCGGAAGTGTCCTTTAAGAGATACCCGCTCGCGCCGTTGTTAATGGCGTTGAGAATATAATCGCTGTCGTCAAAGGTCGTTAAAATGACCACCTTGGTATCGGGACTTCTGCGCTTGATCTCCTGCGTGGCGATCACGCCGTTCATGTTGGGCATGCGGATATCCATGAGCACCACGTCGGGCGAAGTCTTTTCCAAAAGTTTCAGCGCCTCGAACCCGTCCGAAGCCGTTCCCACCACCTCGATTTCGGGGCAGGTGGAAAGCACGCTCTTGATTCCGTCCGCGAGGATCGCCTGATCGTCCGCAAGTAAAACTCTGATTTTCATACGCCGTTCTCCTTATACCGTTTCATGCGCCGTCTTTGGGCAGCGTCATGTGAATTTCAAACCCTTCGCCCGGCTCCGTTACGAACCATACGTCTCCGCCCAGACTCTCCGCGCGCTCGTGCATACCCGAAAGCCCGAAGCCCTCTTTGAGCTGTGAAAGCTCCATGCCCGAGCCGTTATCGGAAAGCAGGAAATTGACGCGCCCGCCCTCCTCTTTCAGCTCGAACCAGAATGCCGAAGCCCCGCCGTGGCGCAAGCCGTTGGAAATGCCCTCTTTGAGCGTGTTGAGGAGAAAGCGGCTCTTCGCGTCGCAGAGGGTTATTTCGTCCACGTCGCTGCGGATAGCGACGTCCGTTCCGTCCGTGCTCTCGTGCACGATTTCCATAACGGCGTCTTTGAGCGTAGATTTTCCGCCCAAGCCCGATAAAAGATGTACGCTCTCGCGCAGCTCTTCCAGCGCGTGCTTCGCCTGCAAATTAGCGGCGGTGATCTTCTTCTTGGCGGCGGAAGGATCCTGGTCGATAACCAGCTTTGCCGCCTCCGTCTGCATAATGACCGTCGTGATGGAGTGCCCCGCCGTATCGTGAATGTCCTTTGCAATCCTCTGCCGCTCCTCGAGCGCCGTGATCTCCTTCAAGTTCTCGTTCGCCTGGCGGAGCTTTTCGTTGCTCTCGTTCAACTCCTTCAAAGCCGCCGTAATTTCCCTGTTCTTGCGATAAATCTGAACGGTGAAATTAAAAATGAGAAAGTGCAGGGAAATAATGATAATATCGTTCGACATATCGACGAGCAACCGCCATACGTCGAGCTGTTCCCTGTTCATAACCCCTTTTAACGCAAACATGACGAGAAAGAGCACGATGCTGCACGCGCACATAATAATGCTGTTCCTCAGATGCGATTGGTTGAGATAAAATTCCGAAAGAATAATAATATAAAGAACGGAAATGTACGTTCCCGCCGAAAAGAAGGTAAGCACCATTAAAAGAAGCGTGTCGAGAACGTAACATATAATTTTAAGCCGATACGATTTCAAAGCCCACATTTTAACGGCGTTTTCTACCGTAAGGACGGCGATTGCGGGAACGACGATCATCCACTTACTCAGGCTGCTCACCGCGACGACGATTTCCATCACGACGAGCAGACAGAACAAGACAAGTCTGCCGAATCGCACAAGACGCGGCTGTTCTTCGGCGGAGCCCTGCAACACTTTCAGGCGTTCCCGTTGTTCCTTTTCCGATTTACTCATGGTTTTTTCTTCCCGAAGATATTTTCCACGCTGAAATTGCGGCGGATATCCTCCATTCTGCCCGACATAAAATAACTGTAAAAGCCATCTCCGCAGACGATGCAATGATCCAAAAAGCGGATATTATTCATGGAGCAGAGCATTTGAATCTGCGCCGTGAAGTTATCGTCCTCTTCCGAAGGATCGCACCCGCCCGAAAGATGGTTATGCGCGGCGACGAGCCCGTAAGGGTGTTCCTTTGCGATAAACTTGCTCACCTGCTCGGGCGCAAGGCGCACCCGGTCCGTCTCTTTGGAAGAAAAGCGTTGAAAACGCTTAACGCGGTTGCGCGAGTCGGTACAGTAAAAATCCAGCACCTCGCAGGAAAGCCCTTCAAAACGAGCTTTTACGAGCGAAGCGAAATCCCCCGCGTTGACGAGAGCGGGCAGCTCTTTTTTTCCGAATTTCACTTTTTCGTAAAAGAGCGCGATGCATTTCAGATATGCCGCAGTACTCTCCCCCACGCCTTCGATTTCGGAAAGCTGAGAAAACTCCGCGCCGAACACGCCGTCGATATTGCCGAACGCGTTCAATAAATTATGCGCAATTTCGTTGGTATTCTTGCGCGGGATCGCATTAAAGAGCAAAATTTCCAAAAGCTCGTGCTCCTGCAAATTTTCCCCGCCCTGCGCGAGCCGCTCCAACATACGTTTTCTGTGTCCTTCGTGCATTGCAAGTCTTACCCGATACGGATTTTTTTATATTGTAGCATATTCCGCGCAATTTTGCACGAAATTCGGGCACGGCGGTTAAAAAATTTTTTTCAAAGCCGCGCAAAAGCCGTTTCTTGACAAAACGCCGTCAACGTGCTATGATATGCTTCGGACAATTCAAACGGGAGATTTTATATGAAACGGTATCTCGGCGAAGCGGTGAACGCCCTGTGCGAAAGCATTCGGTTCGATTCATCCCTTTCTGCGCCTTTGAACGGAATGCCCTTCGGGGAAGGAGCGGCGAAATGCCTTGCGCACTTTCTTGCGCTTGCGGAAAACATGGGTTTGGAAACGCACAACTACGATAACTTTGCGGGCGAAGCGATTTTCGGGGACGGCGCGGAAGAGTTCGCCGTGCTCTGCCATCTCGACGTGGTGCCCGCGGGCGCGGGCTGGACGAAAGACCCGTTCGGCGGAACCGTCGAAGGCGGCAAGATATGGGGGCGCGGCGCGACGGACGACAAGGGACCCGCTATCGCCTGCCTTTACGCCTTGAAGGCGCTCAAAGACGAAGGATTTCGCCCCAAGAAAAAAATCAAGCTCATTCTCGGCTGCAACGAGGAATGCGGTTGGAAGTGCATCGAACACTACAACAAAGTCGCGCATATGCCCGAAGAGGGATTTTCGCCCGACGCCGATTTCCCCGTCATCTATGCAGAAAAGGGCATTCTTCACGCGCAGCTCCGTTTTCCCGTATACAACGCGCCCTTCTCCTCCTTCGAGGGCGGAGAACGCGCCAATATGGTGTGCGACTACTGCACCTCCCTGCCGCTCGTAAGAAACGAAGAAAGAGAAGCGCGGTTGAATCTGCAATTCGATGGCGGCAAACTGATTTCCCGCGGCAGGAGCGCGCACGGCTCCACGCCCGAACAGGGCGTCAACGCCAGTCTCCCCATGCTGGAATATTACGGGGAGCACGAAGGCGTGCGCCACGCGATCGACTGCCTTTTTTCCGATCAATACGGTTTGAAAGCGCTGCGCGACGAAACGGGAAGCCTTACCCTTTCGCCCGACGTCGTGCAATATAAGGACGGCTGCCTTTGCTTCCTCTGCGATATCCGCTATCCCGCGACCTTTTCCGTCGATAAAATATACGCCCTTCTCGACAAGTTCGGCGTAAAGTACGAAACGGAAAACCATCAGGCGCCGCTCATGAACGAAAAGGACGGAAAACTCGTTTCCACCCTTCTTTCCGTTTACGAGGAGTATACGGGCAAAAAAGCCGAGCCCATCGCCATCGGCGGCGGAACGTATGCGCGGGCGTTAAAGCACGGCGCCGCATTCGGCCCCGAGCTCGCGGGCGACGAAGTAACCATTCATCAGGCGAACGAATATATTTCCGTCGAACGCATGGAAATGCTGCTGGAAATCTATAAAAAGGCGATAAAGCGCCTGACCGAATGATTGATAAAACAGAAAAGCGCGCCCGCACATGCGGACGCGCTTTTTGATTTCCATATTAATTTGTTACGTCAAGATAAACGTAAGAAGGTAGATGACCGCAAGTACCCAGGTCGCAACGGAAATCTGCTTGATTTTGCCCGTGCAAAGGGATACGACGACGTACGCGATGATACCCGCGCCGATGCCCTTGGAAATGCTGTAACCGAGCACCATGATGATGAACGTCGCAAAGCCGACGATGGCTTCCGCCGCGTCCTCCCAATCTATCTTGGTTACGGACGACATCATGAGCACGCCGACCCAAATGAGCGCCGTCGCCGTCGCACAGTTGGGAACAAGCTGCGCGATAGGGCTGAGGAACATAGCAAGCGTAAAGCAGATCGCCGTAACGAGCGCCGTGAAGCCCGTCTTGCCGCCCGCCGCAACGCCCGCGGAAGATTCTACGAACGTGGTAACGGTGGAAGTACCCGCAACCGCGCCGACGCACGTTCCGATCGCGTCGGAGAGCATCATCTGATTCATGCGGCGGGGAGCACCGTTCTCGTCGAGCAGATTGCCCTTTGCGCAAGCGCCGTAGAGCGTTCCGATGGTATCGAACATATCGATCATGCAGAGGGAAAGCGCAGTGGTTACGATGAGCAGAATAAGCGCACCCGTGCCGCCTTCGTACCCCGCAAAGTTAAAACCCTGCACGAATACCTGACCGACCGACTGCGTTCCCCAATCCTTGAACGCGTCGAAAGGATTCTGAATGGAGATTCCCTGGAACAGTTTTACGCATACGGCGTCGTTCCAGGCGCAGCCCAATCCCATGAGCGCATAGTACGCAACAGCCGTTCCGAGAATACCCCAGAGAATGGAACCCTTGACGTTCTTTTTCGCGAGAATTGCAATCGCAAGCACGCCGAAGAGCGCAAGGACGGGACCAACTACCGCGCCGTACGAGAAGCCCTGCGCAAGCACGTTGAAGGAGGTAAAGGTTACGAGCGTGGAATCGCTGTTGACGATAATGCCCGCGTTCTGCATACCGATAAAGGCGATAAACAAACCGATACCGACGGGAATAGCGTGCCTTACGCCTGCGGGAATGGCCTCGAAAATCTTCTTTCTCAATCCCGTTACGGTGAGAATAATAAAGATAACGCCGTCGAGCAAAGTGAACACCATCGCGTTCGCATAGGTAAGCCCCGCGCCCTGAACGAGCGAAAATACGATAAACGCGTTAACGCCCATTCCCGAAGCCTGCGCGAGCGGCATTCTTGCAAGCAGCGCCATGAGTAGCGTTCCCGCTATAGCACCGATCGCCGTGGCGATATACATCGCGCCGTAAGAAAGTCCGGGAATGATGGGCGCCATGACGGCTTCGCCCGCAGCGTCAAGCACGGGTTTTCCCGCAGCGTCGAGCACGGGGGTCAACGAAGTGAAAATACCCGCGTTGACCATGAGAATGTAAACCATTGCCATGAACGTGGTAAGACCTGCGATGATCTCCGCCTTGAACGTGGATCCGCTCGCCGTGATTCCGAAGAACTTATCGAACGGGTTGAGCTTCTTTGCGGGCGGGGTTGCCGTTTCGGTTACGGGTTCCGCTTCCGGAAGCTGTTCTTTGTTTTCTTCTTCCATAGTGAATCTCCTCTCATATTTTTGATAAAAAAATTATAGCATAACTTTCACCGAATTACCACTCTTTCAACGAATATTTTCTACAAAATCCATCAAAATTTTACATATTTCGCTTTTCGGCGCAAGAAAAACCCGCCGCGCGAACGCGGCGGGTCGAAATTCCTTTCGTTATAATTTCACGAGGGTGATTTTCACCTTGTCTCCGTTGACGTCCGCCTGCTTGGAATAGCCCGCAGGATCGCCCTCTTTCACGCACTCGGCGAGTACGTCGGGCGCGAACGCGCCCTTTTTCAGCACAACTTCCGCGCGCCCTTCCGCTTTATACCAAACTTCGATACGGTCGGTTACTTCAAAGCCGGCTTCCTTCCGCATCGTCTGAATTTTGGAAACGAGTTCCCGCTCCGTGCCCTCTTCGAGCAGCTCGGACGTGAGCGCCGTATCGAGCGCGACGGTGATCCCCTTGTCGCACGCCGAGACGTACCCCTCCGCCGACTGCGTGAAGATTTGTAAATCTTCTTCCGAAAGAACGACTTCCCCGTCCAAATCGACGGAATACGTTCCGCCGCCCTTTACCGCTTTTACCACCTCTCCCGCATCGCACCCGCTTAAAAATTCAGAAATTGCTTTGAGTTTTTTGCCGTACTTAGGTCCGAGCGTTTTGAGCTGCGGTTTGAGCGTATATTGCACGAGCGCTTCCGCACTTCCCGCAAAGCGGAGTTTTTTCACGTTCAGCTCGTCGAGCGTAACCGCTTCCAGCTCGCCCGAAAGCGCCAAAGGCCGCTCGCACGCGACAACCATTTCCGCAAGCGGCTGGCGGTTTTTGAGCGCACCCGCGTTGCGTGCCGCCCTGCCGAGCGTAACGACATCTAAAACGTCCTCCATTCCTTTTTCGAGCGCGGGATCAACTGCGCTCTCATCGCAAACGGGAAAATCGCACAAATGCACGGAAACCGGTGCATTCGGGAAAAATGCTGGAACGAGGTTGCGGTAAATCATTTCCGCCATGAAGGGCGTATAGGGCGCGGTGAGCTTTGCAAGCGTTACGAGGACGGAATAAAGCGTCGTATAAGCCGCCGCCTTGTCTTCCGTCATGCTGCTGCCCCAATAGCGATCGCGCCCGCGGCGCACGTACCAGTTGGAGAGCACGTCGCAAAAGTCCTGGATCTCCCGCGCGCTGTCGGTGATATTGTATTCGGCGAGCATGCCGTCCACCCGCTTCACGAGGGTGTTGAGTTTACTTAGAACCCACTTGTCCATGAGCGACAGCTTGCACTTTTCCAAATCAAATTCCGCAGGGTTATAACCGTCGATTTCGGCGTAAAGGGTGAAGAACGCATACGTATTCCACAGCGTTCCCTGGAACTTTCTCTGCACCTCGGAAACGGCTTCCTCGCCGAAGCGGGAAGGAATCCAGGGCGCGCTGTTGGTGTAAAAGTACCAACGAACGGCGTCGGCGCCCTGCTTGTCAAGCACGCTCCACGGGTCTACCACGTTGCCCTTGTGCTTGCTCATCTTGATGCCGTTGGCGTCGTTTACGTGTCCGAGCACGATGCAGTTCTTAAACGGCGCTTTGTCGAAGAGAATGGTCGAGATAACGAGCAGCGTATAGAACCAGCCGCGCGTCTGATCGACGGCTTCGGAGATAAAATCGGCGGGAAAGGTCTTTTCAAACAGATCCTTATTCTCGAACGGATAATGGTACTGCGCGAAGGGCATGGAGCCGGAGTCGAACCAGCAATCGATGACCTCGGGCGTGCGCTTGCATACGCCGCCGCACTTGGGGCACTTGCACGTAAGATTATCCAAATACGGGCGGTGCAACTCGGTATCTACGGGCGCGCCGCACTTTTCGGCAAGTTCTTTCCGCGAGCCGATGACTTCGATCTCTCCGCACGATCCGCATATCCACACCGGAAGAGGCGTTCCCCAATAGCGGTCGCGCGATAAGCCCCAGTCTATCACGTTTTCGAGGAAGTTACCCATCCGCCCTTCTTTGATGGTATCCGGCATCCAATTGACGGAGCGGTTGGCGGCAATCAGCCTGTCCTTTACCGCCGTCGTCCTGATAAACCAGCTGGAACGCGCGTAGTACATGAGCGGCGTATCGCACCGCCAGCAATGCGGGTAATCGTGCTCGAAGGGAAGGGCGCGGAAGAGCTTGCCCTGCGCTTTGAGCATGTCGAGCACGACCTTATCCGCTTTTTTGATGAATAAACCGTTCAGTTCGGGACAGCGTCCGTCGAACTTACCCTGTTCGTTGACCATGGAAATCACGGGCAACCCGTAATTTCTGCCCACATTGTAGTCGTCCTGCCCGAACGCGGGCGCGATATGAACGACGCCCGTGCCGTCGGTGAGCGTAACGTAAGGATCGCACACCACCTCGTAAACGCGCTTCCACTCGTTCTTCGTCGCCTGCAAATCCTTTTCGGCATATGCAAAGAGGGGCTCGTACGCCGTGCCCTCGTACTCCTTGCCGCGCTTCTTTTCCGCGACGGTATATTCTTCGAAGAACTTTTCGACGAGCGCCTCCGCTAATATATAGCGCGCGCCGTCCGCTTCGATTTCGACGTACGTTTCCTCGGGATTCATACAAAGAGCGACGTTGGACGGGAGCGTCCAGGGCGTCGTCGTCCAGGCGAGAATATAGGTATTCTCTTTCCCCTTTACCTTGAACCGCGCGACGGCGGAAGTTTCCTTTACCGTCTTATATCCCTGCGCCACCTCGTGCGAGGAGATCGCCGTACCGCAGCGCGGGCAATAGGGCACGATCTTATGCCCCTTATATAAAAGCCCTTTCTTGTGGATTTCCTTGAGCGCCCACCACTCCGATTCGATATAATCGTCGTGGTAGGTAACATACGGTTTTTCCATATCCACCCAATAACCGACGCGGGCGGACATCTTCTCCCATTCGTTCTGGTATTTCCAGACCGACTGCTTGCACTGCTTGTTGAACGGCTCGATGCCGTACTCTTCTATCTGTTTTTTTCCGTCCAAGCCGAGTAGCTTTTCCACTTCCAGCTCCACGGGAAGCCCGTGCGTATCCCAGCCCGCCTTTCTTAGAACGTGCTTTCCTTTCATCGTCTGATAGCGGGGCACGATGTCCTTCATGACGCGCGTTAAAATATGTCCGATATGCGGCTTTCCGTTCGCCGTGGGAGGACCGTCGAAGAAAGAAAATTCTTCGCCCCCCTCGTTCTTTGCAACGCTCTTTTCAAAAACGCCGTTCTCGTTCCAGAACTCAATGATTTCCTTTTCCCTCTCCACGAAGCTGAGGGAAGTTTCTACTTTCTTATACATATTTACGCTTCTCCCTATAATACTTTATTCGTTACTCGTTTTCTACAATCAAAACTTCATCATAACGTTGAATTTAACTCCGAACCTATGAAATTTTGAACCTCTGTTGTAATTGTCGGAACTGATAAACGGTCTTGCGATACTTCGACCGAATTTTCGTCAGCTAACCAGAGCTTATACTTTTTCTCCACCTTTGTTTTTCGTAATTGCAGGATAGGAAAAAAATGAAAAATAAAGCTATCGACGGAATACTTATGATAATTTTTACCTTTGCGGGCAAAAAGCCCCCCTAAAAAAACATAAAAACCTCCGCGTTTCGGAATACGCGAAGGCATTTTAACCACCAAAACAAACTATCATTTGCCGCA
>CAJUJO010000012.1 GCA_910586675.1 uncultured Christensenellaceae bacterium
ATTAGGGCTATGCCCGAAAATGAAATACCACCCGCTACGCGGGTGGATTATTATTGCGGAAAAATAAAGCGTCGATTGCGTTGAATTTTTGTTGAATATTTTTTCGTTTTTTGTTACAATAATTCCGCACGATGCAAAGAGGTAAACCATGGAAGAAAAGAATTTTGCGCTTTTGATCGACGCCGATAATACGTCGAGCAAATATATCAAGACGATCGTAGACGAAATTACCAATATGGGAATTACCACCTACCGCCGCATTTACGGCGATTGGAATTCGGGCAATCTTTCCGCCTGGAAAGAGACCTTGCTGGAACATTCCATTGTTCCCGTGCAGCAGTTTGCTTATACGACGGGCAAAAACAGCACCGATTCGGCGATGATCATCGACGCGATGGATATTTTGTATACGGGCAACGTAGACGGGTTTTGTCTCGTATCCTCGGACAGCGATTTCACGCGCCTTGCCCAGCGTCTGCGCGAGGGCGGGAAAATGGTAGTCGGCATGGGTAGGAAACAGACGCCCAATCCCTTCGTGAAAGCGTGCAATCAGTTTAAGTATCTCGACGTCATAGGGGATGCGGAAAAGGCGGAAAAGACGGAAAAGGCGGCGAAAGCGGCAACCGCAAAGACTGCGGCGGCGAAGAAGTCGACGGAAGAGAAGAAACGGCGGGAGCAGATGAAGGATTTCGCCGAAAAGGTACGCAAGATCGCCGTGGAAAATTCCGAAGACGACG
Source organism: uncultured Christensenellaceae bacterium (assembly GCA_910586675.1). GTDB lineage: Bacteria > Bacillota > Clostridia > Christensenellales > Borkfalkiaceae > Gallimonas. The sequence goes on from CAJUJO010000012.1 coordinate 738, forward strand.
GTTGGATTTTTGCGGGAAGGGTGGGGTCGTTATTGCAGACCAAATATTCCGATTTCGACAGCCGAAATTACGGTTATTCCAAATTATCGCCGCTGCTTGAAGAGCTTTCGGCTTACGGCTTTAAGACGGAAAAGCGCTTCTTGAACGATAAGAATCCCAACTCCTACGATTTGTATATCAAGGTGAAGGATTAAAATCCTTTGCGCAAAAGTGAGAAGACAAGACGTTCATGCTGTTTTTCGTGAACGCCTTGTTTTCTTTCATGTATCATCTTCGGAAAAACTTCCGTCGGTGTATCAAACGACAAAACCGTTTGTGTCGCCGTTTCAAGAAGTTGTTTTTACAATTGCGTGCCATTGAAAACGATACTTGTAAGATTGTTCCAACCGTCGAACGCATCCTATCCGATGCTTGTAACGCTGTCCGGTAACGGTATGTTTGTAAGCTCGCTGCAACTCTTGAATGCATAAGCACCGACATCGGTAAGGTCATAGTTCTATCCTCTAACCCGCTGACGGAATAAGACCGATTGTCGCCGGAGATTTGTAAGCTGAATTTTATTAAGTATACCGTTCCTCCGTTCGAATAGTTGGGTAAAATTCGGCGCGTACGGTAATTTAAAGGGTGGAAACGGTATGTATTTGCAAAAAAATTATTTTTCGGGCGTTGTAGGAAAAGTACACTTATCCTACAATTTTTTATTTTTACAAAGAAAAAGCGCGGGAGTACCCGCGCTTGAATTTTTTTATTGTTTATAAATGCTGTTTCCACCGCTGTCCGTTGCTACGACGAGGGGGAAATCGTGCACTTCCAATCGGTAAACGGCTTCGCTCAGTAAATCGGGAAAGGCGATGCATTCGCTCTTCTTTACGGCGTTGCCGTACGTCGCGCCCGCGCCGCCGATCGCGGCGAAGTAGACCTTTTTATTCCGTTTCAGTGCGGCGATCGTTTCCGCGCTCATCTCTCCCTTGCCGATCATGCCTCCCAGCCCCAAATCGAGCAGGCGGGGCGCAAAGGCGTTCATGCGCGCCGAAGTCGTCGGACCGCAGCTTCCGCAAGCTTTGCCTTCGGGCGCGGGGCAGGGGCCCGCATAGTATATGATTGCGCCGCGCAAGTCAAAGGGGAGCGGTTCTCCCTTGTCCAGAAGTTCAAAAATGCGCTTGTGCGCGCAATCGCGCGCCGTGTAGATTTCGCCCGAAAGGAGCACGCAATCGCCCGCGTTCAGCTCGGATATTTGTGCTTCGGAAAGGGGAAGGGTCAGATTTTTCATTACAGCACCTCCTTTTCACAGCGGACGCAGTGGCACTGGATGTTGACGGCGACGGGCAGCCCCGCTATATGCGTGGGGGCGATTTCGCAGGAAACGCCGATAGCCGTAACTTTTCCGCCGAAGCCCTGCGCGCCGATGCCGAGCGCGTTGATTTTTTGAAGCGCTTCCCGTTCGAGTTCTGCGACGTCTTCCCGCGGGTTTTTGCTTCCGACCTCCCGCGTGAGCGCTTTTTTGGCGAGATACGCGCACGAATCGAACGCACCGCCGATGCCGACGCCCACGTATACGGGCGGGCAGGGGCGAGAGCCCGCGCGCTTCACCGTCTCGACGATCGCGTTTACAATGCCGCTCTTGCCTTCGGCGGGAGTCAGCATATAGAGTCTGCTCATATTTTCGCTTCCGAACCCCTTCGGCAGATAGGTTACGGCGATTTTATCGCCCGGAACGATTTCCGTATGAAGGTGCGCAGGCGTGTTGTCGGCGGTGTTTGCGCGGGTAAGCGGGTCGCAAATACTCTTGCGGAAAAGTCCGTCCCGATAGGCGCTCTTCACCCCCTCGTTTACCGCGTGCGAAAGAGGCTTTCCCTCTAAAAATACTTCCTGCCCGATTTCGAGAAGGATGACGCTCATGCCCGTGTCTTGACAGACGGGCATTTGCTCCCGTTTAGCCGTCCGCTCGTTTTCGAGCAGGGCGGAAAGGGCGAATTTCGCCGCGCCGATTTCCGCTTTTTCCGCCTTTTCCAGCGCTGTTCGACAGGCGTCCGTAAGCGTAAGCCCCGCTTTTCGTGCAAGGCGATATACGCAGTTTTCGATTTCTTCTGTGTTTATCGTTCGCATTTGCAGTTTTCCTTTTTTTCATTATATTACAAATTTACGAAAAAGCAAAGTTTTTGTTTGAGGTTTTCCGCAAATTCCTGTATAATGGAGCACATGGAACAGAGCGCGGAGCAGCAGCGGGAGCAATTCCGTAAAAAATGTCTGACGGAGGCGGGGCTTACCTATTCGGTCGCCGCCGTTTTGCCCGTACTGTTAAGCTTACTCGTCATCGGCGTCGTATCGGCGTTTGCGGGCGAAGCGTTTCAGAGCACGCAGGCGTATTTGTATCTCTGTTATATTCTGCCTCAGCTGTGCTTTGCCGCGGCGGCGGGCGTATATTTTTACCGCACGAAGGAGCCGCTCAAACGCACATATTGCGGCTGCAAATGGCAATACTTTGTGCTCGCCGTATTGCTCCAATTCGGTTTGCTGTCGCTCACGGAGCTGAATTCGCTGTTTCTCTCCTTTTTGGGACTATTCGGATATCGGCCTTCGCCCGTGCCCGTTCCCGACCTTTCGGGCTGGAAGCTGCTTCCCGCAATGATCGTCATCGCGGTGCTTCCCGCTATATTCGAGGAAACGGTTTTTCGCGGAATTCTCGTGCGAAACGTAAAAAACGGCGGCTGGGGGACGGCGGCTGCCGTGCTCGTTACGGGCGCGATGTTTGCTCTTTTTCACGGCAAGCCCGAACAGACCGTTTACCAGTTTGTCTGCGGCGCGTGCTTTGCGCTCGTCGCTCTTCGTTCGGGGAGCGTGTTTCCCACGATGGCGGCGCATTTTCTGAATAATGCCGTCATTCTCGTTCTCGAAGCGGCAGGCGCGGGGGAGTTCTCCATCGGTGTAAAGATTCCGCTCTTTTCCGTTGCGGGCGTCGTCCTTGCGGGCGTGCTCGTCTTTCTCGTTTTCTTCGATAAAAACAACGGCGCAAAGGGCGGAGTGAAAAACGGAAAATTCTTCTTCCTTGCGGCGGCGGTGGGGCTTGCCGTCTGCGCGGCGCAATGGGTGGAAATTCTGGTCGCGGGGTTTCTCGGTGGTTAAAATTTTTTTCGTATGCGTGGGAAAACTGAAAGAATCTTATTGGCGGGAAGCCGTCGCCGAATACGTCAAGCGGTTGTCGCGTTTTTGCAAGGCGGAAGTGCGAGAGCTGCCCGAGCGCGCCACGCTCAAAGAGGAAGCCGAGGATATTTTGCGCAATTGCAGGGGATATGTCATTGCCCTCGCGGTAGAGGGGAAGGGCTGTTCTTCGGAGCAGTTTGCGCGGAAAATAAAGTCGCTCGGAGATAAAGGGGAGGAGATCACTTTCGTGATCGGCTCTTCCTGCGGCTTGCACGGAAGCGTGAAGGCGCGCGCCGACGAGTTGTTGTCCTTTTCGGAAATGACTTTTCCGCATCAGATGATGCGGGTTATCCTTGCCGAGCAGGTCTACCGCGCCTTTATGATCAACGCCGGCGCGGAATATCATAAATAGCGCCGCGCTCATAGAATAAACGGTGGACGTCTATTCGGAAATTTCTCGGTTTTACCAAAGCTATCGGGGCGAAAAGCGCGTGATCGGCAAAAGTGCGGAAGGGCGCGATTTGTATGCGTTATTCGTGGGAAAAGCGGGCGGCGCGGTCGGAATCTGCCAGTACGCTATGCACGCGCGGGAGTGGATCACCGCTTTTTTGGCGCTCGAACAGATTGAACGCGGCGTTGGGGGCGGCGGAGCCTGGTTTATTCCGCTCATGAATCCGGACGGCGCGCTCCTGTCCGTTTACGGGTTGGCTTCCGTAAGCGGGGCGCGCCGCAGTTTTTTGCGGGAAATCAACGGCGGCGCCGATTTTTCCCTTTGGAAAGCCAATGCGGAAGCCGTCGATCTCAACGTTAATTTTCCCGCGCGGTGGGGTACGGGAAGGCGCAATGTAACCTATCCCGCAGGCGAAAATTATATCGGCGCGGAGCCGCTCTGCGCGCCCGAAACGCACGCTTTACGCGATTTTACGCTCGCCGTTCGCCCCGCTTATACGGTGAGCTATCACACCAAGGGGGAAGAAATTTATTGGCGGTTCCATCAGCCGCCTTTCCGCGCCCTGCGGGATAAGCGGCACGTCCGCGTTTTGCAAAAAAGCACGGGTTATCCCTTAAAGGAAGCGCCGCGCTCGGCGGGCGGATATAAGGATTGGTGCGTGGAAAAGCTGAAAATTCCCGCTTTTACCGTGGAGGCAGGCAGCGACGCGCTTTCCCATCCGCTGGGGAAAGAAGCGCTTCCCGAAATCGTGCGGAAGAACAAAAACGCGGTTTATGATTTGAGCAAAGGATTCTGAAATGGACGAAAAATTCATGCGCGAGGCGATCCGCCTTGCCGAAAAAGCAAAAAAAAAGGGAGAAGTCCCCATCGGTGCGGTGGTCGTCTATCGCGGCAAAATTATCGGGAAGGGGTATAATCTCCGCACGCGCCTGCAACGGGCGACGGCGCATGCCGAAATCCGCGCCATCGACAGCGCCTGCAAAAAACTGCGTTCCTGGCGGCTGCCTGAAGCGGAAATTTACGTAACGTTGGAGCCTTGCCCCATGTGCATGGGCGCGATCTTAAACGCCCGTATCGACAAGGTTTACTTCGGCGCGTACGAACAGAAGGGGCGGAGTTTGACGGCTGAAATCGCGGGGGCGAATCTTCTCAACCATACGGCGGAGATAACGGGGGGCGTATTGCGGGAAGAATGCGCCGCCGTGCTCACTTCCTTTTTTACGGAAATGCGTCTGCGCGAGAAAAATAAGAGGAAATAAAATACGTCCGCCCCGCGAAATTTATCGCGGGGCGGACGTATTGTGAAAGTCTTATGAAACAAATTGAATTTCCGTTTCTCCGAACTCGTTTCCGTGTATATCATAAACAGAAAGCGTCGGGGAGGGCAGAGGCGTTCCTTGATGAAAATTTACAGCCGCGGCGGGCAAGCCGCGGCTTTTCCAATTAAATCAGCGTTTCATATTCGGCGTAAAGCAAATCCTCTTCCGCACGGAGCGCATTCAATTGTCCGTTTAGTTCGGCGACTTTTTTATAGTCGGCGGCGTTTTCGGCGATCAGCGCGTTCAGCTCTTCCGTTTTCCGCTCCACGTCGGCAAGGCGCGTTTCGATTTCCTTGGTGCGGTTGCGCTTTTGCGCTTCCCGCGCGCGCTCTTCCTTGGAGCGGAATCCGCCGTTTTGCCCTTTCTCCGCTTCCGCTTTGCGCGCGGGCGGAGCCGTTTGCTTTTCTGCAAGTTTGCGCTGTTCGAGGAACTGCAAATAGTTCCCGTCGAACACGGAAAGGCTTCTGTTTTCGATGAGCGCGATTTTCGTCGCGACCGCTTCGATAAACCTGCGGTCGTGCGAAACGAAGAGGAGCGTGCCGTCGAATGCCGTGAGCGCCTCTTCCAAAGCTTCGCGCGCGGGCAGGTCGAGGTGGTTGGTCGGTTCGTCTAAAAACAGTACGTTGCCGCGCTTTGCCTGCAAGAGGGAAAGTTCTAATTTGGCGCGCAGCCCGCCCGAAAGCTCCTTCACCTTCTTTTGCACGTCGTCCGCGCCTAAGCCCGACTGCGCCAGAATTTTACGCGCATCCGTCTGCGAGAGCAGGGAGTTTTTGCCCCAAAATGCGGAAAGTACGTTTTCTTCGGGGTCGAGGTCGGCGTTTTCCTGGTCGTAATAGGCAATTTTCACAAATTTTCCGAGCTTGACCTGCGGATTTCTCGATAAAAAGAATTTAAGCAGCGTGGATTTTCCCGTTCCGTTATCTCCCGTCAGCGCGCATTTCTCTCCGCGCATGAGGGTAAAGGAGGCGTTGTGAAGCAAAACCTTATCTTCCGCTTTTAAGTCGAAGCCTTCCGCCGCAAGCACGCGCTCGTACGGCTGTTCGGAATAGGAAAAGCAAAAGCGCGGCGGTTTTGGCGGCGGAAGGGGCTTTTCCAGTCGCTCCATTTTTTGCAGTTGCTTGACGCGGCTCTGCGCACTCTTCGCCGTCGTCGCGCGGACGAGGTTGCGGTCTACATAGTCCTGTAAATGCGCGATTTCCTCCTGCTGTTTTTCGTACTCCCGCTGCATGTTCAGCACGCGCTCGGCTTTTAATACCTTATATTTAGAGTAATTTCCCTTGTACGCCGTAACCTCGCCGCGCTCCAATTCCAGCGTGCGCGAGGTGAGCCTGTCCAAAAAATACCTGTCGTGCGAGACGATAAACAGGCTGCCCTTGTATGCCGAAAGATAATCCTCCAGCCAGAAGAGCGTCTTTACGTCGAGGTGGTTGGTCGGCTCGTCGAGGATCAAAAGGTCGGGCTCTTCCAAGAGCAGTCTGCACAGTTTCAAGCGCGTTTTTTCCCCGCCCGACATGGTGCTTATCTTCTGTTCGTAAACCTTGTCGAAGCCCATGCCGTTCAGGACGGTACGGATTCGTACGTCAAAGTTGTAGCTGTCGCGCGCGGCGATGCGCGCGTTCAAACTGTCGCACTTTGAAGAAAGGGCGTGCAACTCTTTTTCGTCCGCGCCCGCCATGCGGCGTTCTGTTTCGCGCAGCGCTTCAATCAGTTCGATATCCTGCGCGAATACTTCTTTCATCGCCTCGTAAACGGTGAGCGCGCTCTCGAAACCGCCGCTCTGTTCGAGATAGCCGATGCGCGCGCTGTTTTTTACGAACACGCTTCCCTCGTCGGGAGAAAGCTGTCCGAGGGCAAGCTTGATTAGCGTCGTCTTGCCCTCGCCGTTTCCGCCGATAAAGCCGACGCGTTCGTTTTCGTTCAACGCAAAACAGACGTTCCTGAGCACGGGAACGCCGTCGTATCCAAAGGTTACGTTGTCCAATTGAATGAGCATAAAATCACCTGAAACACAGATACTGCGGATATGGAATGCAAACAGCTTTTTGCGGTGCGCCTGCTGGAAGAGCGGTTGAAAAGCGCGTCGCCGTCGGAATGTAAAAAACTGACGAAAGAGCTTGTAAAGCTCAAAGATGACTGGCTCAACGGTTAGCCGTAAAACAAACCGCGATGCGAGCGGTTGACGGTTTAATCGGGAGCAAGGCAAAGAAGCCGAGAAGTTCGTAACGAGATAAAATCCGCCGCGTGCGGCTTGCGAGTTGGTTTTCCTTACGGCTAAGCGTTAATAATCCCATGCGGGGATAAAGCGCTTTTCCGCGCTTTCCCTGTCCTGAACGTACAAGTTGCGGAAGCCGAGCGAGAGGGCATAGTCGGTTACGCGCGTATATTCCCGTTCGGTAATTTTGCGATTAAGTTCGGGAAAGTTTTGAATATCGCCCATGGGCACGTACTGCCGCATGACGGAAACAGGCGCGTCTTCGGGAAGCGCTTCTTTCAAAAAGAAAAGTACTTTTAGGGAATCGGACGCGCACATCGGGAGCACGAGGTGCCTTGCGAGAATTCCCGAAAGCAGTTTTCCGTCGTCGCTCCAACGGACGGGCTTTTTTGCCATAAAAGCGACGGCTTCCGCGACGCGGTCGAAATAGTCTTTCCTGCCCGTATAGCGTTCGGAAAGGGCGGGGGAGTAAAATTTTACGTCAGGCAGATATACGTCGATAAACGGGTCGATTGCTTCGAGGGCTGATACCTTGCAGTATCCGCTCGAATTGTACACAACGGGAACGTTCGGGCGGTAGAGCGCCAGCGCTTCGGCGATGAGGTCGGAAACGTGGTCGGGCGTAACGAGGTTGATATTGTCGGCACCCTTCATTTCCAGCTCGCGGAAGATATCGCACAGCTGCGCGGGGGTAATTTCTTTGCCTCTCTGCGCGCGGGAAACCTCGTAATTCTGGCAGAATACGCACCGCAGGTTGCAGCCGGAGAAGAACACGGTTCCACTTCCGTTTTTGTGCGAGACGGGCGGCTCCTCGAAGGGGTGCAGGTAATATTTTGCGACGCGAAGCCCCTTTACGCCGCACGCGCCCGTCTTTTCGTTTCTGTCCGCCCCGCAGGAAACGGGGCAGAGACGACACTGTTTCATACCCGAATTATATCACGGAAGCGGCCGAAATGCAACCCGATTTCGGTTGACTTTTTTTTGCTTCGGTATTATAATGAATAACCGACGAAAGGAAGAACGGACATGAGAAGATTTTTTACGAGCGAGAGCGTTACGGAAGGGCATCCGGACAAGGTTTGCGACCGCATATCCGACGGGATTTTAGACGGGCTTTTGCGTGCGGACGAGGACGCGCGCGCCGCAGTAGAATGCTGCGCGGCTTACAATACGCTTATGATTATGGGCGAAGTTACCTGCAAAAAAGCAGTTGATTATGCGGGCATTGCAAGAAAGGTGATTGGAGAAATCGGTTACGATTTCGGAGAATTCGCATACGATAAATGCAGGATCGTCGAGCTTATCCACGGTCAGTCGGCGGACATCGCCCTCGGCGTGGATTCCTCGATGGAAAACAAGGCGGGGGGAGATGCGGAAGACTTGCTCGGCGCGGGCGATCAGGGCATGATGTTCGGTTACGCTTGCCGCGAAACGGAAGAGTTGATGCCTCTGCCCGTCATGCTGGCGCATAAGCTCGCGGAAAAACTGACGCAGTTGCGCAGAGAGGGCGTTTTAGACTATCTCCGTCCCGACGGAAAGACGCAGGTTACCGTGGAATACGAGGGGAGAACGCCCGTGCGCGTGGATACCGTCGTCATTTCCACCCAGCACGACGGCAAAGTTACGCACGAGACGATCGAGCGGGATATGAAAAAATTGGCGGCGGAAGCCGTCATTCCCGCGCGGCTTTTGGACGGCGATACGAAATATTACATAAATCCCACGGGCAGATTTGAAATCGGAGGTCCCGAGGGCGATTCGGGACTTACGGGCAGAAAGATCGTCGTCGATACGTACGGTGGGCGCTGCGCGCACGGCGGCGGCGCGTTCTCGGGCAAAGATCCCACCAAGGTGGACCGCAGCGCCGCTTATATGGCGCGCTATATCTGCAAAAATATCGTGGCTGCGGGCATTGCCGACGAAATGGAATTGCAGGTCGCTTACGCCATCGGCGTGGCGCGCCCCGTTTCCGTCTTTGTAAATACCTTCGGCACGGGCAAATTGCCGGATGACGAAATCGCGCGGATCGTTACGAAGGAATTCGATCTCCGCCCCGCGGCTATCATCAAGGCGCTCGACCTGCGCCGTCCTATCTATTCGGCGACGGCGGCGTACGGGCATTTCGGAAGAGAAATTTTTTCCTGGGAAAAGACCGACCGCGCGGAATCGCTGAAAAAATATCTCGACTGAACGGAGCGAAGAACATGGAGAAAAAAAACGGAACGGGCGGCGAAAAGAGCCGCGGCAAGCGGCTTCAAAGCGCTTCGCGCGAGATTGCATATATCGCGCTAACGGTCGCGCTTATAACCGTTTGCGCCTGGATTTCCCTTCCCTTCGGGGAAGTGCCTTTTACCTTGCAGACCTTTGCCGTTACGCTTGCGGGCGGGCTTCTCGGCTGGAAGCGGGGCGCGCTCGCGGTCGCTGTTTATATCTTGATGGGACTGATCGGGATTCCCGTATTTGCGGGATTCAAATCGGGGATTGCGGCGCTCTTCGGCGCGACAGGCGGCTATATCTTCGGTTTCGTGTTCGCCGTTCTGATTACGGGATTGTTCAAACTTATTCCCGTGAAAGCGGGCGGCGTTCGGGCGGCGATGCTCTTCGGAGCGAACGCGGTCGGCATGGCGGTTTGTTACCTCTTCGGCACGCTTTGGTTCATGCAGCTTACGCACTCCGGTTTTGCCGCCGCGCTCGCGCTGTGCGTCGTTCCTTATTTGCTGCCCGACGGCATTAAACTCGCGCTTGCGGCGATACTAAGCGTTCGTTTGGAAAAGTTCGTAAAATAGTCAAAGGGCGGGTTTCCGCTCTTTTTTGTTTGAGAAAAAATTGTTTTCCGATCCCGTTATAAACGGAAAAAAACGCGGTATATACAAATGTGTAGGAAACGGGAATAACATTGCGGGGATACTTATGAAGAACAGAACAATGATACGAGACATGCGCTTCGGTGAAGAGCGCGCTTTATACCGCACGGAACACGCCGACGTGATCTCCTGCCGATTCGAGGGAGAGGAGGACGGGGAGTCCGCCTTCAAGGAAAGTTCGGATCTTGCCGTCAAGGATTGCTTTTTCGATTTGCGTTATCCGCTTTGGCACGTGCACGGGCTCAATCTTTCGCAGTCGGAAATGACGGAAAACTGTCGCGCCGCGCTTTGGTACTGCCGCGGCGTTTCCGTGAGCGGCTGCCGGATGAACGGCATCAAAGCGCTGCGGGAATGCCGAGATACGGTGATCGTCGATACGGAAATCGACTCTCCCGAATTCGGTTGGCGATGCGAAAATACAGCGCTTTTCCGTACGCGGCTTGTTTCCCAGTACGCCTTTTTCGAGAGTAAAAACATTTACGCAAAAAATCTGAATTTTTCGGGGAAATATTCCTTTCAGTATACGGAACGGGTGCGTATATGCGATTCCGTCGTCTGCGCGAAGGACGGCTTTTGGCATGCAAAGAACGTTACGCTCACCGACTGCACGCTCGAAGGGGAATATCTCGGTTGGTATTCGGAAAATCTTAAACTCGTTCGTTGTAAAATCAAGGGCACGCAGCCCTTCTGCTATTGTAAAAATTTAACGCTTATCGATTGCACGATGGAAAGCTGCGATCTCGCGTTTGAATACAGCGGCGTAAAGGCGAAGATCGTCGGCGCGGTGGACAGCGTGAAAAATCCGCGTTCGGGATATATCGAGGCGGACGAAATAGGGGAAGTGATCGTAACGGGCGACAGCGTATATCCCGTTCGCGGAAGGGTAAGAAGGAGAACGCGATCGTCAACGGACAAAGAATAAAAAACGGAGCGGTTGATTTCCGCTCCGTTTTTATGTATCGCATCGTCAGGGAAGCGTGTTATTCTTCTTTCCGTACGCCGAGAATGTGGATCCCGCGCACGCGGTCGAAGGAATATGAAGAAAGCGGTCGGTTATATGCGTCATACGAATGTGCCGCCACAAGGATTTGCCCGCGAGAAAATCCTACAACGACGGGCGTATGGTAAAAATCTCCCGTCGCCCGCCCGAGTTGTACGACGTCGCCGATTTCCAGCTCGTCTAAAGTAACTTCCTTGGCGTAAGGACCTACACCTTCGTTGTTTACCAGAAAATTATAAAGATATTCCACGCCCGTCCAGGAAGGCGTTCTGTCGTTGACCGATTTGTAGAACCAGCCGAATGTCGGGGTAAAGTTCATTACGCCCGCGCCCGCGTAAATGCATTGCGAAGCGTAGTTGGTGCAATCGCCGCCTATGGCGCTGAAATCGTAAAAAGCGGGATTTCTGCCGAACGCCCATTTTTTTGCGTACATGACGGCGGCAGTCCTGTCGTAAACGAGATTTATCATAGTATATTGTATGTGCTTGCCTGCGTAAACGGTGCGGGGTAAGCAAACGCAACCTGCGGTTGACAAATCGCAACGCAAAGTCGGTTGATTTTTCTCGGGCGGTGTGTTAGAATGCAATCATTCGAGAGGAGATTATATGACGTTAGGAGAAAGAATTTACGGATTCCGCAAACGCGCGGGAATCACGCAGGAGGAGTTGGCTGAAAAGCTGGGCGTATCGCGGCAGGCGGTGAGCAAGTGGGAATCGGACGCGGCATTTCCCGAAACGGAGAAAATAAAGTCGCTGTGCGAAATCTTTTCCGTTTCCGCGGACGAGCTGCTGTTCGGCGGCGAGACGGAGAAGAAGCAGGAGAATGCCGTTCCCTTCTTTTCGGGAGCGTGGCGCTACGAATATGTTTCGAAGCGGAAAATTTTCGGAATGCCGCTCGTGCATATCAACGTGGGGCTCGGCATATGCCGCGCGCACGGTTTTTTCGCGGTGGGGAATATCGCAACGGGAATCTTTTCCTTCGGCGCCCTCTCCGCGGGCATCGTATCTTTGGGCGCGCTCTCCGTCGGACTTCTTGCTTTCGGCGCAATCGTCCTCGGCGGACTTGCGCTCGGCGCGATCGCGCTGGGGCTTCTCGCGCTCGGGGGAATTGCCGTCGGCGTGTTTGCAATCGGCGGGCTTTCCGTGGGGTATCTTGCCTTCGGCGGACTTGCAGTCGGGCAATTCGCGCTCGGCGATGCCGCTTTCGGATGGTGCGCCGTGGGGGAAAGTCGGGCGTGGGGAGCGCATACCTTTTTGATCGGTTCCACGGCGGCGGAGCGAGATGCCTGCCTGCAAACGCTTTCCGTCTGGCTGGATGCCAACGTATCGCCGTCGATTGCGGGAACGGTGCGTTTTTTGGCCGAATTACTCGCTTTGGGCGGCGCATAACGGGCGAGGACAAAGCATACGATAGAGCGTGAAACGCTATCGCTCTCCAAAAACAAAAACGCGGCGGCGCGTCGTATTCGCGCTCGTCGCGTTCTTTTTGATCGGGCTCGTCGTCCTCGTGCAAATAAACGTTACCAACGTGCTCAAATCCATTTCCGAAGCGAGCATGCGTTCCATTACCACCGTCGCCGTCAACGACGCCGTTTACTATACGCTGTCCGATCAGATTCGATACGAAGATCTCGTTACGGTAGATAGGGGCGCGGACGGCAATATTCAGGCGATTTCGGCAAACTCCTTTCAGATCAACCGCATCGCGCGCGACACGGCGTATATGTCGCAGCAGAACTTAAAAAAGATGAGCGAGGACGGAATCGAGATCCCGCTCGGCGCCTTTTCGGGAATCGAGGCTTGGGCGGGCTTCGGTCCGCGCATCAATATCAAAATTATCCCCATTTCCAATGTGGAATGCCGCTTTGTTTCCGAATTCGAGAGCGCGGGAATCAATCAAACCAAGCATTCCATCTATTTGGAAATCGTCGCCGATATTTCCATCATCATGCCGTCTGGGACGAGCAATTTTGCGTCGCTCACGCCCGTGCTCGTGTGCGAGAGCGTGCTCGTCGGCAAAGTGCCCGATACCTATTTGCAGGCGGATATTTTCGGAAACGGCTATCCGCTCGCGCCGAAGAGTTAATCTTTTGTCGTCAGACGGATGATTTCGAGGATGGAGGGTGTGCCGTTTTTTACGGAAGAAGCCGAAATAGCTTCTCGCAGGGATTGGTCGGTAAAAAGTTCTTCTAACGCGTGGGGCAGGTCGGCAAGTTCCGTTTCCCTTAATATTTTACAGAGACTGCGCTTCTGAAAATAGAGCGCATTTTCCAATTGATCGCCGCGGGAACTCTTTTCGAGCGGCACGAACAGCGCGGGCTTTTTGAGCGCAAGCAGTTCGAAAACGGTGTTGCTTCCCGCCCGCGCAAGCACGCCGTCGGCGCAGGCGTACGCGCTCCCCATATCCGTTTCGTATTCCCTTTGCACATATCCTTCGGGCGGATGTTCCGCGGCGTTTCCCTTGCCGCACAGGTGAAGGACATCGTAGCGCGAAAGCAGAAGGGGAAAATTCTCGCGCACCGCTTCGTTGAGCGCGCGGCTTCCGCTGCCGCCGCCGAGCACGAGCAAAACGGGCTTTTGCCCCGTAAAACCGTATTTTCTCCGCGCGCGCGCACGCTCGCCGTTTAATATTTCCCTGCGGATGGGGGAACCGGTGCATATTCCGTTTGTGAAGAGCTTCGCCGTTTCGGGAAAGGACGTGAGCACGTGCTTGCATTTTTTTGCGATCAGTTTGGTGCACAGTCCGGGCGATAGGTCGCTTTCGTGCGTGATGACGGGGATTTTCAGTTTTTGCGCCGCCCTCACCGCGGGGTAGCTTGCGAATCCGCCCTTGGAAAATACGAGGTCGGGTTGTTCCCGTTCCAGAATTTCCGCAGCGCTTTTTATCGCTCTCTTCAGTCGGAAAGGGATTTTCAGGTTTTCGAGGGTGAACGAGCGGACAAGTTTGGGGCAGTCCACACGGAAAAAGCGGTATCCTGCGCCGCTTACCAGCCCGAATTCCATGCCGCCCGTTCCCATGTAGGAAATTTTGTGCGAATATTTCAGTTCATTCATAACGGCGAGATTGGGTACGACGTGCCCCGCGCTCCCGCCTCCCGTAAACAGAATATGTTTCAAAGCGTTTTCCTTCTTATATTTTCTTCGCTTTTAGTATATTCCGAACGGAAATTTTTATTGATTGCTGTTCGCCGTATGTGAAACGAACCCATAAGCCGACCGCCGCGGATTTTGTCGCGCCGCGCTCAGATGTGTTCGATTGAGGTTGGCAGCTGGTACGGGAAAAAGATTTTTCCAAATCGGAAAAACTTCGCCCAAACGTTTGACTTAAAATTGAAAAAATATTACAATAAAGAGGCACGAAGGAATACGGAGAAGGAATCGGGTATGATCACACACGGAAACGAAATCAAGCTGTTCGCAGGTAACTCCAACCGCCCCCTTGCGGAGGCGATCGCGGCAAAACTCAATACGGCGCTCGGCAGTATCGAAGTGGGAAAATTTTCCGACGGAGAAACGAGCGTTCACCTCGGGGAAACCGTGCGCGGGCGCGATTTGTTCATCATTCAGTCTACCTCCTATCCCGTAAACGATAATTTAATGGAGCTCCTCATCATGATCGACGCGGCGAAGCGCGCGTCGGCGGGGCGCGTAACGGCGGTCATGCCCTATTTCGGCTATGCCCGTCAGGACAGAAAGGCGCGTTCGCGCGATCCCATTACGGCGAAGCTCGTCGCCGATCTTCTCACTTCCGCGGGCGCGGACAGGGTTCTTACGATGGATTTGCACGCGGCGCAAATTCAGGGGTTCTTCAACATTCCCGTAGACAATCTGCTCGGCGGACCTACGCTGTATAATTATTTTGCGGACAAGCTGGACGAAAACTACGTTGTTGTCTCTCCCGATATCGGCAGCGTCAACCGCGCGAGAAAGGTGGCGGAGCGCCTCAATTGCCCGATGGCGATTATCGACAAACGCCGCCCCAAGGCGAACGTTATGGAAGTCATGAACATCATCGGCAACGTGGAGGGTAAAAAGTGCCTGCTCGTGGACGATATGATTGACACGGCGGGAACCATCGTTCAGGGCGCGCAGGCGCTCGTCGATCAGGGCGCGACGGAGATCCACGCCTGCTGCACGCATGCGGTGCTCTCCGGTCCCGCAATCGAGCGCTTGGAAAAATCCGCTATAAACGAACTCGTTATGCTCGACACCGTTCGGCTTCCCGAAGAAAAGATGCTCCCGAAGATGAAAATTCTTACGGTTGCGGACATCTTCGCCGCGGCGATCGAAAACGTGTATCTCGATAAGCCGATGAGCAAAATTTACGATTGAGTTTTTCACGAAAGAGGAAGCCGCCGCGCAAGCGGCGGTTTGTTTTATGCGCGGAAGCGAAAGGGGAATTTTATGTATCTTATTGTGGGGCTCGGCAATCCCGAAGAAAAATACGCGAAAACCTTTCATAACATGGGCTTCATCGCCGCGGGCGACGCGGCGGAGCTTTTGGGCGCGAAGTTCAAAAAGAAGGAATGCGAAGCGTCCGTAGCCGAAGCCTTCGTCGGTGGAGAAAGGGTGATCATCGCCCGTCCGCTCACCTATATGAACGCTTCGGGCAGGGCGGTGAAGCAGCTCATGAAAAAGTATAAAGTTTCGCCCGCGGAAACGGTCGTGCTCTATGACGATTACGATCTTCCCAAAGGGCACGTGAGGATAAGACCTTCGGGCAGCGCGGGCACGCACAACGGCATGCGTTCCGTCATCGCGGAAACGGGGACTTCCGATTTCGCGCGCATCCGCATCGGTATCCGCGATGCGGAGGTGAATATTCCTATCATTAACTACGTTTTGTCCGACGTGAAGAAAGAGGACTACGAACTGTTCGCCGCGGCGTGCAGACGGGCGGCAGAAGCCGCCGCCGCGCTCGCAAGGGGCGAATCGGTGGATAACGTCATGTGTAAGTTCAACGGATGAAAGACTTTTTTTCTTTTGACAATTTGGGCGGGGAATTTGCGCTTATCGGCAGAGACGTGGAAAGCGGACTTCCGACGGCGGTGTTCGGTTTGTCCGACGCGCAGAAATATCTGATCGCTTCCGCCGTGCGCGGGCGGGTCGTCTATCTCGCGGCTGACGCGCTCTCCGCAAAGCGCGCCTATGAAGCGCTGCGCGCGCTTTCGGGTAAGCGGTGCGCTTTACTTGCCGCAAAGGACGAGGTGCTTTTGTACCGTAAGGCGCTCTCGAAGGATGCGCTGTTCCGCCGCCTTACCGCGCTGTACGAATGGCAGGCGGGCGCGGAAGTATTGGTATGCGACGTCGAAGCAGCCGTCCAGCTCGTTCCCCGCAAGGTTCCCGTGTTCCGACTGAACAGGGGCGCGGACACGGATATGCGCTCGCTCGTTGCCGCGTTGACGGAAGCGGGATATACGCGCGAATACGCGGTGGAAGGCAAGGGCGCGTTCGCCGTCCGCGGCGACATTCTCGATATCTATCCCGTTAACTTCGAGCACCCCGTGCGAATCGACTTTTTCGGCGACGAGATAGAGAGCATTAAGCCGTACGACGAAGTTACCGCCGAACGTTATCCGCAGCTCGATCGCATTGAAATTGCCGCAGCGACGGACGTCGTTTTTGAGGCCGGGGAAGAGGCGCAGATCCGCGCGGCGCTGGATCAAGAGTTGAAGCGCGCTCCCTCGTCGCAGGCGTATGCTCGCATGGCTTCCGTTATAAGTTCGCTGCAAACGGAAGGATGCCGTTCGGAATACGTCATGCCCCTGCTTCGTTCGTCGTGCGGGTTGTTTTCTCTGCTTCCCGAAGATACGCTCGTCGTATACGACGAATGTAAGCTCGTGCGCGATAAACTGGAAGGGCTCTATCAAGAACATTTCGACCGCCTTTCCCTCTTGCGGGAAGGGGGCGAAGCCATGAGCTTTTCCGCAGGGCAGTACCTTCCGCAGGAGGAGTTTTTCGCTTCCGCGCGCGCCTTGCGCTCGCTTGCGCTTCAAACGTTCGCGGGAAACACCTATTTTTTCAATCCGCTCAAAATTTATAATTTCAAGTCCGCGCCTGCGCGGCGGTATCTCAACTCCTTTCCCGATCTGTTAACCGATTTGAAGGCGTGGAGCAAGACGGGGTACCGCGTCATGCTCTGGTGCGGAAACGCCGAACGCGCGCGCAAAATGCGGGAGGAGCTTTCGGAAAATTATCTGCCTGTATCTCCGCTCCCCGCAGATTTATCGCATTTCAAGGGAATTGCCGTGCTGGACGAGCCGCTCGAAAAGGGTTTTCTAGTCCACGAGTGCAAGCTCGCCGTCGTCGGAACGGGCGAGCTGTTCACCAAGAGCGCGCAGGCGCGCCGCATCAGAAAGAAGCGGGGCGACTTGTTCCTCGCGCCCGAGGTGGGCGACTATGCCGTGCACGAAACCTACGGCGTCGGTAAAATCACGGGCACGAAAAAGATAGAGACGACGGACGGGACAAAGGAATACGTCGCCCTGCAATATAAGGACGGCGACACCCTGTATGTTCCCGTCGAGCAGATGGACGTGCTCTCCAAATATATGGGGGGAGATAATCCCTCTCTTTCCAAAATCGGCGGGGGCGAGTTCGAGCGCGTCAAGGCGCGCGTGCGCGCCTCTCTCAAAAAAATGGCGTTCGACTTGAAGCAGCTCTATGCCGAACGGCAGGAACAAAAGGGATACGTGTTTCCCGAATATACCGAGCTTATGGAGGAGTTTGAAGCGGCGTTTCCGTACGAAGAAACGCCCGACCAACTCTCTTCGATTGCGGAAATCAAGGAAGATATGTGCTCGCCTAAGGTCATGGACAGGCTGCTCTGCGGCGACGTCGGCTTCGGAAAAACGGAAGTCGCTCTCCGTGCCGCGTATCTATGCATTCTAGCGGGAAGGCAGGTCGCGCTCATGTGTCCGAGTACCGTTTTGAGCGAACAGCACTTCCGCACGGCGACCGAGCGCATGAAGGACTTCGGCGTGCGCATCGCGTCGCTCAATCGCTTCCGCACGGAAAAGGAGCAGACGAAAATATTGTCCGACCTCGAAAAGGGTAATATCGATCTCGTGGTGGGCACGCACCGCCTACTTTCCAAGGACGTGAAATTCCGCGATTTAGGGCTGCTCGTCCTCGACGAAGAGCAGCGCTTCGGCGTGGAACACAAGGAAAAAATCAAGAATATCAAGCGCAATGTGGACTGCCTTACCATGACGGCAACGCCCATTCCGCGCACGCTGCATTTATCCCTTTCGGGGATCCGCGATATTTCCACCATTCAGACGCCGCCGCATGCCCGTCTGCCCGTGCAGACGTACGTCGCCGAGGAAACGGAAACGCTCATCCGCGACGCGTGCGTGCGGGAAATCGCGCGCGGCGGTCAGATATTTTTGCTGTACAATAAAGTGGAGAGCATTCACGCCTTTGCTAAGCGCGTGAGCGAAATCGTGCCCGAAGCGCGAGTGTGCGCGGCGCACGGCAGAATGGACAAAGCCGTTCTGGAAGCCAACGTGTTCGGGTTTTACCGCGGGGAATACGATATTCTCGTAACCACCACCATCATCGAAAACGGGGTGGATCTGCCCAACGCAAATACGCTCATTGTCGTCGACGCCGACCGTTTGGGAATTTCCCAGCTCTATCAGCTGCGCGGCAGAGTGGGGCGGGGCGCGCGGCTGGCGCACGCTTATTTCACGTACAAGCCCGAGCGCGTTATGACGGAAAGCGCCGCCGAACGACTGAAAGCAATCATGCAGTTTACCGAGCTCGGTTCCGGCTTCAAGATTGCCATGCGCGATTTGGAGATCCGCGGCGCGGGTAATGTGCTCGGCGCAGAACAGCACGGGCACATGGATAAGGTCGGGTACGAGCTTTACGCAAAGATTCTGAAAGAGGAGCTCACGGGCGAAAAACAGGAAGCGATCGACCTCGACATCAAGGCGACGGCGTTTCTGCCCGAAAGCTATATCGAATCCAACGCGGGGCGCATGGACTGTTACAAACAGATTGCGGAGATTCGCACGCCCGAAGATTATAAGCGCGTTTGCACGTCTATGGAAGAGAGCTACGGCGCGCTTCCGCCCGAGGCGCTTAACCTTCTCGTCGTCGCCATGATGAAGAGCTACGCCGTCCGTTTCGGGGTGAGGAAAATATCCGTCAACCAAAAGGGGGGCGCGTTGGAATTTGTCTCGCTCGAACGTCTGGGGGATAAAAAGCTGGTCGGGGCTATGGAAAAATATGCCGACGCGGTCAGCCTCGATATGACGAGCGCGCCCGTCCTGCGTTTCCGTCCGCTCTCCGACGGCGGAAAGACGATGGTCAGAATGACGAAATTTTTGAAATTTGCCGCAACTTTTGCATGATTTTCACGAAAAAGAATTGCATTGAACGGCGAAATAGGTTATAATAAAAAAGACATAGCCTCGGGACGTGTTTTCCCGAGCGGCGACAATTACATTTTGGGGCATTTGTGTATGAAGTTTAAGAAAAAATCGGCGGCGGCTCTCGCGGTATCGGCTGCGCTTCTGTGCGGTGCGTTCGCGGGGTGCGACCTTATCACCACGGATTCGGCAAAGGATATGGCGCAGGTCGTCGCGGAAGTCAATATTACCGACAATCAGACCTTTTCGGAAAATTATGCGGATAAGGGCTACGGCGAAGTGATCGAAACGGCGGAAATCTATAAGCGCGATATGATCGCAAGCTTTTTGAGCGTCGGGCACCAGTACGTGCAGCAGGGCGGTTACGCGCAGGCGTTCAACATGATCATGGAAAGCCTGACAAACCAGCAGATTCTCCTGCAATACGCGAAAATTTACTTTTTGGAGAACGACCCCGCTTATACGACGGAAGGATATTCCCAAGCGGTCGGCGGAGATTTTGCCGACGATAATGCAAAGGCTGTCGCGGGTATTTCCTATTTCCTCACCGAAGACGAGCAGAAAAAAGCGGAATACGACCTTAAAGTCATGTTCAACAACACGCTCGACAGCGCGGAAAAGAAGCATATCGAAGAGAAGGAAGATGACGCCGAGTACGACACGGCGCGTACTACGCCTACGGGGATGAACACCGCGAACGAGGATTATGTTCCCGAAGTGTACGAAATCTACACGGGCAGAAATACGGCGGCTTCCTGCGGCGCGTATGAAACGGTGGAAGGCTCCACGCCCTACACCCGCGCCGAAGGATATAAAGATTTCCTTAAAAATCTGCGCGACAACAGTCTCCTCAAAAAGGGAGAAAAGACCACCGACATTACCTCACTTTCCTATTACACGCTGGAAAAGAAGAGCGTATACGAAAGTGCGCTTTTAACCAAATTATACGACGCGTTTGAAGCGGAAATCGAAGATTCCATCACGGCGGAATCTCTTGCGGAAAAATTCGATAAGACGCTTGCCAGCCAGAAAGCCATTTTCGCGGCGGACAGAACTTCGTTTGAAAGCGAGCTCGACAAGGTGTCCGACAGCGTGTTCGTGCTCACGGCTCCCAACGAAAATTACGGTTTTGTCATCAATATTCTGCTTCCCTTCAACAAATCGCAGACGACTAAGCTTAACGGTTCGGCGGCGGACAAGCAGGGAAACAAATTTCTGCCCCGCGCGCAGCTCTTGCAGCACGTGAAGGCGACCGATCAGAGAAAGACCTGGTTTACCTGCGAGGACGACTATTCCTTTGAAGCGGAAGGCGACGCGTATAACGCGGGCAACGCCGAACGGAAGTATCTCTTCTTTGAAGATTGCATCGGCGTAGGGGAAAACGAAAAGTACGAGCCTCTGAAAAATTATTACGGGAAATATACGTATAACGGAACGGTTTCTTACGACGAGAAGGAAAATAAATACACGGTGAAGCCTTCGGAAATTTCCATCGACGGCTTCCTCGCAGAAATGGAAGCGTATCTTGAATATGCGGGGCTTACCGTTCAAAAAGGCGCCAAGACGCCTGACTATTACGACCAGACGGACTTTTATAAGCAGGAAAACGGAAAGACGGTTGTCGATTACGGAAAGTTCCTGTATTACAGCGGCAAGGTCGAGTTTACGGACGGCTTTAATCCGAATAGGATTTTTGACGCGACATCGGACGAAAATAAGGCGATGTCCGTCATAAGAGAGCTATCCTTCGCGTATAATACCGATACGGCGGGCTTGAATACCTATTTCGGATATGCCGTTTCGCCGTTCACGACGGACTTTGTGAAAGAGTTCGAGTATGCGGCGCAGCTTGCAGTGAGCCGCGGTGCGGGTTCGTATACCGTCGTTCCGTCCGATTATGGCTGGCATATCATGTATTGTACCTTCTCTTATAAGGACATGCAATACGGCGCGAACGGTTCGCCTTATACCTTCAAAGCGGACGAGATCGAAAAAGAGGGCACCTTCTCTAATCTTTATTACGAGGCGAATAAGAGCACTGCGCTTTCCTCCTATTCGACGACGAAGCGGACGGAAATCGTAAACGCTTACGAACAGGGCAGTAAAAAGATTTACGAAGACCGCTATGCGGATCTCACTTCGATTACTGCGTCTTAAAACAAATCAAAACGGGATATGAATACGGCATGGAATTTTGGAACGTAATTTGGAAATCGGTCGTATTGGGTACGGTGCAGGGGCTCACGGAGTTCCTGCCCGTTTCTTCAAGCGGGCATCTTCTGTTTTTACATAAGCTTTTGGGCGAAGATTTCGGCGGCAATGCGCTCTTTTTCGATATCATGCTGCATTTCGGAACGCTGATTCCCGTTTTGATTGTTTTTCGGAAAGATATTATTGCACTGTTCCGAAAACCGTTCAAAACGCTTCTCATGCTTATCGTCGCCACGATACCCGCAGGAATTATAGGGCTTTTATTCAACGATAAAATTGACGGCGTCATGAACGGAGAAAACGCGCTTTTGTATCTTTCTCTCTGTTTTTTGGTAACGGCTTCGTTTTTGCTCGTTTGCGAATTTGTCGCCAAAAAAAGAAAAAAAGTGCGTATGCTCGGCTGGCGGAGCGCCGTGCCGATGGGATTGATGCAGGCGGCCGCTTTATTCCCCGGAATTTCGAGGAGCGGTTCTACGATCACTGCGGGCGTGGTTTCGGGCGCGCGTGCGGAAGACGTTACTAAATTTTCTTTTCTGATGAGCATTCCCGTCATTCTCGGGAGCGCGCTCGTCAGCTTAAAAGACATAATCGGCAGCCCCGAAAGCGTTACGGCGCTCGGCGCGAGCGGTGCGGTCGGTGTCGTCGTGGGCGTGGTATGCGCGGCGGTATCCGGCTTCTTCGCCGTAAAAATCATGCTCAAAGTGATAAGAAAAGCCAATTACAAGTGGTTCGCGGCATATCTTCTCGTTTTGTCGCTCACCTGTATCTGGTTGGACGTGCTGCAAATTCTGCCGCTCTTGCGGTAAAAAAATCCCCCGATTTTTTCGGGGGTTTTTTGTATAAAAAGAAAAAATCCTCCCATATTAAGAGTATCGGAGGTGAAATTCATGAGATTAAATTGCGGAGATACCTGTCCTAAGACGGGTGCTTACAAAGTAATCGACGGGAAAGGCAACGTCGTCAATACCATTTACGTGGGAGAAGGCGAATCGATGCCTCCCACGCAGTATTCCGACTGTCATTACGAATCGGCAAATTAACCGATCGGAAGACGGAATATGTTAAGAAAAACCGAAGATAAGTGTAAAAACGCGTGCGAAGCGGTTCGCGCGCGTTTTTATTTTTTTCCGTTGGACGTGCACACGGCGGGTCGTTTTCCGCATAGCCTGTAAGGTGATGAACAGGGAGGAAGCGTTATGGGTATGAAAGCGGATACGCCTTATCCTACAATGGATGAAATCGGGGAGGACTGCCGTGCGCTGCGCGTCGTTTCTCCTGCTTACGCGGGGCGGGAGGGGGAGCTTACCGCCGTTTTACAGTATGTTTACCAGTCTGTTGTTCTTTCCGAATGCGGTATGGAGGATGCGGCAAAAACGCTTGTTGACATAGCCGTTACGGAAATGCATCACTTGGAAATCCTTGCGACGCTTATCTGTAAGTTAGGCGCGCCGCCCGTTTATACGGCTTGTCCGCCTTATCCCGTCGGGTACTATTCGTCGTCTTGCGTCAATTATACGCGGACGCCGAAAATGATGATTTCGGCGGATATTCGTGCCGAACGGCAGGCAATTGCAGCCTATTCTTCCATGCTATGCAAGTTGAACAATCCTTGCGTTGCGGCGGTTATAGAGCGAATCATCGAGGACGAAAAGGTTCACCTTCAAGCGTTTGAAAGAATGCTCCGAGAAATGGAGCAATGTTGCTAAAAAATACATAAAAAGAGCACGGCAATTGGTCGTGCTTTTTCTGTTTTCAGGAGAAAGGGGTTGCCGTCAGAACGGAAACGCCGCTTATTTTCCGATTGTCCGTTTCGGAATGGACGGTTTCGCCGCGTGTTTCCGCATTTTTATGGAGCCATTCGTTTATGCGAAAATTTTCGGGCAGAAACAGAATCCGTTTTCCGTCGTTTCCGAATCCGTTGTTTTCTTCCGTCGCAAGCCAGAATAAATTTTTTGCAAAATATCTGCAATAATACAGAGCTTCCGTTTCTTCGTTCGGAAAAGGCGTTCCGATTCCGCGTGCGATTTTTACGAAGCGACAAATTTCTCCGTCCGACATTATTTTTCGGAGCTCGAGTACGGAGAGGGGCGTTCCGTTTTTATCTGCGAAATATCCGCCGCTCGTAACGTCGAGCATGATCCATTTGTTTGCCCGGACGTCGAAGATCTCCGTTACGACGTGATTGTCCGTATCGTACGGCGAGCAGGGCATCAGCCAAACTCTGCGTGCATAAATGCCGAGAGCAAGAGAACACTCCTGCAATATTTTCGATTTATTTACGCAGTTGATCCCGCAATGGGGTTTATTCAGCGCATAATCCAACAGTGCGAGCGCGTTGCAGCCGACGTGTTCGGAAAAATCGCCTTTGTGGGTAAGGCGGGGAGCAAAATATTCCGTCAGGCGCGCCGTTTTTTCAAAAGGGCTTCCTTTACCCGCGATTTCCGCGATACGGTATTTTCGTTTCAGAAGTTCCAATTCGGCGCAGTCGAATCGGTAGGAAATGCGCGCAGATTCGCCCTTTTCAAAATCGGGATTCTGAAATAGTACGCCGCAAAAATGATTCAGTTCCTCTTGCAGGACGTCCGTCCATTCAGCCTTAGTCATATTTGCATTGTATCACGTTTTGCGGAATTATTCAAGAAGTTGGGAAAAACAATTATCGGTGCAATTCGGGCATAAACTTCCAATAGCGCGCGGGCATATATCCGCGCATTTGCTTTAACCGTTCGCGTTCGGGAATATTTACGTCTTTGTAGTATTCTTTCCAGAGCGACTGCCAGCGTTCCTCGTCGGCGGAAAGGATAATTTCGGCGCGGTCGAGCGGCGCGAGAAAGGTGTTCTTTCCGTCGTATACAGCCGCTTTTTTGCGGGTTACGTCGTGAATCAGAAAGGGGAATTCGGGGAAACGTCCGCGGAAATGCGGCACGAGCAGATCGATAATATCGTTATCGGGCGAACATGGGGCGTATAGCGCGCCGCTTTCGCATTCGAGAAAGCGGATAAAGCCGTGCATGCGGTGAATCTCCGTATTCACACGGCGGATGCATTCGTCCGCGGCGAGCGCTTCTCGGCGGGCGAGCATCTGCCTTACGGGGCGCTTGAATGCGGCGAGCAGGCGGAAATATCCGAACGCGGTATCGTCGCGGTCGCAGTCGCCGCTTCGCAGCATTTTATTCAAATCGGAGATGCAGCTTCGGTCGAATTGCAAAAAGCGCCGCTCGGCTTTTTCTGCGCGCGCAGGGTTCGTCGAAACGGAAACCGCCTCTTCGCCCAGTGCGAGCTGCGCTTGCTTCGAGCATAGCCGCGCTTTCCCGTCGCCGTACGCTAACACGAACGCGGTAAAAAAGCCTTCCTTGGTGCCGTCGTAAAGGTAGATCATAACTCCCCCGTGAGCGCCGCGATCGCGTTTGCGCGGTCGGAAAACAGGCTCAGTTGTTCGGCGTTTGCGCTGCGCTCCCCCGCGGCAAGCAGTCCGCGCACGGCGTATTGGTTTTTTGCGCCGAAAAATTTCCCCCCGCAGGTAATGAAGTGTTTCGCGCGTTTCAAGACGACGCGCATCTTTTTCAAATCGTCGAACGTAAGGGCGGTATATCGCCGCGCTTCGGTAATTTTATAGGCGCTGCGCCCGCCGATTCCCGGCACGCGCAGCAGAACTTCCAGCGGCGCGCGGTTGATTTCTACGGGGAAGAGGTGCATGTTCCGCACCGCCCAGGCGCATTTCGGATCCATTTCCAAGGAAAGATTTTCCCCTTCGGGCGCGATTTCCTCGGCGGAAAAGCCGTAAAAGCGGAGCAGCCAGTCGGCTTGATAAAGGCGGTGTTCCCGTAGCTGCCCCGCGGGCAAGTCGGGCAATAGACTGTCGTGCACGACGGGCATATAGGAAGAATAATATACGCGCTTTAACCCGTTTGCGCGATAAAGGCTTTGGGAAAGGCGCAGAATCTGTCCGTCCGGTTCGGGGCTTGCGCCAACGATCATCTGTGTCGTCTGTCCCGCGGGCAGAAATAATCCGCGTTTCTTTTCTTCTTTGAAAGCGAGCTTCTCTTCGGCGAGCGCGCGCATCGGGAGAAGCAGGCTTTCTTTACTCTTTTGCGGGGCAAGCAATTTTAAGCTCCGTTCGGAAGGGAGCTCGATATTGTAGCTCATGCGGTCGGCGTATTTCGCCGTTTCCCGGATAAGCGCCATGTCTGCGTGGGGGATTCCCTTTACGTGCACGTATCCGTGAAACCGGTATTCCGTGCGCAGTTTTTTTACGGTGAGATACAGCCGTTCCATGGTATAGTTGGGCGTTTTGCACACTGCGGAAGAAAGAAAAAGACCTTCGATATAATTTCGTTTGTAAAAATCGATTACAAGTTCGCACAGCTCGTCGGGCGTGGCTGTCGCGCGCGGAACGTCGGCGTCGCAGCGGTTGACGCAGTATTTGCAGTTGAACACGCAGTCGTTGCTCATCAGAATTTTAAGCAGGGAAACGCACCGCCCGTCGGGCGTAAAGGTATGGCAGCACCCCATTGCGTAGCCGTTTCCCATGCCTCCCGCATTTTGCCGCTTGCTTCCCGAAGAGGAGCAGGACACGTCGTATTTGGCGCCTTCCGTCAAAATTTTCAGCTTTGATTCCGAAATCATGCTTTCATTATATCACGCTTTCAGTAACATGTCAAACATTTGTTTGCGTTTTAGAAAAAAGTTTGAGGGCTTGCGCAAGCGGGTATAATATGGTATAATGCGATTAAAGGTGAAACCGTTGGCGTTTTCACAAAATTTTCACGCAATTATAAAGCAAACTTAAAAGAGCGCATTTATACTGAATACAGGAGGAAAACCATGAAAGTTCTGATTGTAGACGACGAGGAGATGATCCGAGCGGTGCTGCGCGAATACGTGGAATTCGAGGGCGGAGAAGCAGACGAAGCGCAGGACGGCATGGAAGCCGTTAAAATGTGCCGCGAGAATGATTACGACGTGGTGCTCATGGACGTGATGATGCCCCGCCTCGACGGGTTTTCCGCCGTCAAGGAGATCCGTAAATTCAAGCAGACGCCCGTCATCATGCTGTCCGCGCGCGGGGAGGAATACGACAAACTGTTCGGATTCGAAATCGGATCGGACGATTACGTTACAAAACCGTTTTCCCCCAAGGAAGTTATGGCGCGGATTCATGCCGTCATGCGGCGCGCGAAGAACGCGAAGGAGCGCGCGGAAAAGGACGTGCTCGAATTTGAGGGGCTCAAAATCGATATGGTGGGGCGCAGCGTGTACGTGAACGGAGAAAAGGCGGAACTTACGCCCAAGGAGTACGAGCTTCTCTTTTATTTCGTTCAAAACGAAGGGGTTGCGCTCACGCGCGAACGGCTGCTCAACAAGGTGTGGGGGTATGATTTTTACGGCGATGACCGCACGGTAGACACGCACGTAAAGATGCTCCGCGGCAATTTGAAGGAATACCGAAAGTTTATCGTTACGCTCAGAGGACTGGGTTATAAATTCGAACGCTGATATAAGGAGGCCGGTTTGACGCACGGGAAAGCCGTAAAAAGCAATCATGCCGCATTTTCCAAGGACAGGAAGGGGAAAAACCTGAGCCTTGTTTTGTGGTTTGCATTTTCTCTTTTTGCCGTCGTCATCATTCTTTTGTGGGCGCTCGTGCAGAGCATTCTCGTTTCCGATCAATATAAGGAACGCGTGAAGAGCGAGCTGTACGAAGCGGGAAATCTTATGAAGGCGGAGCTGGACAGAGAATCGGAAATCGGTTTGCAGCAAGCGGGAAATAGCCTGTACGAGCTTTCCAATCGTTACGGGCTGAGCCTTTACTTCATTTACGACAGCGGGGAATGCGTGTTTCCCGAACGCAACAATCGCAAGAGTTATCCGTTGCTCGCGCAGGAGCTGAGCCAAAAGCTCGGCGAGGACGGGCGCGTTCCGCTCGTCTACCAGCCGAACGGCGATTCGCTCGCCTATGCCGCATCGGGGAGCGCGCAGGGGAAAACTTGTTATATCTATCTGACCCGCTCGCTCGATTCCATGGACCTCGTCATCGGCGATATGCGCTGGACTATGCTGGCAATGGGATTATTCGTCGTCGTGCTCGCCTTTGTTGCGAGCGGATACGTTTCCATGCTTATCACAAAACCCGTTACCGAGGTTGCCGAAAAGGCGAAGGAGCTTGCCCGCGGCAATTACGACGTAAAATTCGACGACGCCGAATATTCCTTTGCCGAAATGGCGGAGCTTTCTGACGCGCTCGGTTATGCGAGTTCGGAAATATCCAAGGCGGACAGAATGCAAAAGGAGCTCATCGCCAACGTTTCGCATGACTTCAAGACGCCGCTCACCATGATAAAGGCGTACGCTTTCATGATACAGGAAATTTCGGGAGACGACAAAGAGAAGCGCACAAAACACACGCAGGTCATTATCGACGAAACCGACCGCCTTGCGGCGCTCGTCAGCGATTTACTGGATATTTCCAAAATAAGGGCGGATATCGCCGAATTGGAAAGGGCGGTGTTCAACCTTTCCGAGGAGATATTCCGCGTCGTCGGCAGGTTCGGTTATCTTTCGGAAACGCAGGGATATAAATTTGAAACGGAGATCGAGGACGACCTCTACGTATGCGCCAGCCGCGAGCGCGTGGAGCAGGTGCTCTATAATCTCATCGGAAACGCAGCCAATTACACGGGAGAAGACAAGCGCGTAAAGGTGCGGCTGCTGCGGCGCGGAGAATATGCGCGTTTCGAGGTGATCGATACGGGTAAGGGTATTCCTGAAAGCGAATTAGACGGGGTGTGGGAGCGGTATTACCGTTCTTCGGAAACGCATAAGCGCCCCGTGCGCGGAACGGGGCTAGGGCTTTCGATTTGTAAAACGGTGCTCCAAAAGCACGGATTTCCTTTCGGAATAATATCCGAAGTGGGGAAAGGAAGCTGTTTTTGGGTGAATTTTCCCGTTACGGATTCGCAGGACGGCGGAAGCAAGGAAGAAGTCGGGATAAGGAGCGAAAAAGAATGAATAAAAAACTTGCTGCCGCTTTGGCGGTGCCCGTCGCCGCAGGCGCGTTCGTGTGCGCGGGGCCGGGAAGGAGTCCTGCCGATGCGGGAAAAGCTTATCGTAATTTCACGCAAGGTACAAGCGCTTCGGGCGTTATTTGTGCCGACGGCGCTTGTCTTATCGAAGCGGAAAAGGTGTCCGTTTTTTTCGACATCCAGCACTTTCCTCAGGAAACGTACGGCGGGGAAGAACAGTTCTGCAAATACGGCGCGCACGCCGTAACGGAGTACAGTCTGCGCAATCCGACGGACCAAGCGCTGCGGGTGAAGCTGCTGTTCCCGTTCGGCACGCCGCCGGAATATGCCGTCAGTTTTGGAGAAAACGGAAAAATCGTTTTCGCGGACGGCGCGCATTACCGCGTTGCGGCGGACGGCGCGGAAATCGTGCCCGAAGTGCGGCATACCTATCACGGTGATTTTTATTACTTCGACGCGCAAGAGGAAAAGGAACGCTTGTTTGACGGATATCGCAAGGACGACTTTTTTTCCTTTGAAACGCCCGTAACGTCCTACACTTATACATTAGAGAACGCGGAAGCGGACCCCGACGAAGGTTCGGGTTACGGTTTCGTATCCTCTTTCGATTACAACCGCGCGAAGACGCGCGTGCTTCTGTCCTCTCCCGCCAATCTGCGCATCGAAAACGGCAGCAGCAAGGTATTTCTCGATTGCGTCGATTTCAGAGACAGAACGTTTACCGTGTACGCCATCGGCGCGCCGCCGGAGCAAGCGCCGGCGTGGCAGACGAAAAACGGGGATGCGGCGGGGGAGCGTTTCGCGCTTCTCTCTCAAAAAAACACGACGTTCGGCGCGCTCGTCGAATCGGGGCGAAAAGAGGAGAGCGACGTTTCCTGTACGGATTGGTATAACGCCGTCGTCGACAGGCTGAACGAAGCCCGCACGGATACCTGTGTGGTAGGCTCCTTCGAGGAACTGAAAAAGGGAAGCATGCTTTCCCGTTGGTACGAATATACGCTGGAAATTCCTGCGGGCGGTACTTCGGTGAATACCGTTACTGCGCCCGTCTATCCCGATATTGAAACGACGGAAGCGGGCGGGGCGCGTGTTCCTACTTACCGCTACGAATATCTGCTGTCCGCGGCGAGCTGTTTTGCGGACGTCGGCGAGTTTACCGTTACCGTGCGCACGCCGTTTCGACTTTCCAACAGTACGCTTGCCTTTGAAGATGGGGAAGACGGGCAATACGTTTACAAAAAAGACGGACTTCCGCACGGCGAGCTTGCGTTCACGCTTTCGGACGGGGATGCCGCTCTGCCGCCCGAAGCGGGGGGGATGAGTGCTTCTCTCCTGACGGCGCTCATTATTCTCGGCGTGCTATGCGCGGGGGCGATCTGCTTGGCTGCGGCGGGATTTGTGATTACAAGAAAAAAGAAAAAAAGTAAATAAGATTGTTTTTGATAAGAGCGGGACAAATGCCCGCTCTTATGCGTTGTAAGGGCAAGGAGACGGATATGAAAAAAGGAAGAATATTTATCGTTGCGGCGGGGTTATTCGCGGCAGGCGCGCTCATGCCGGCAATTTCAACGGAAGCTTACGCCAATTCCGCCCCGCCCTATTGGGAGGGAACGGACGGTTCGGGAATCGTCGTTTCGGGCGCACAGTGCCCCGTGGAAGTCGAGCACGAAACGCTTACCTTCCGCGTTCCGCAGCTTCCGACCTTTATGGAGCAGGACGACTTGAAAAATTACCGTTCGGAAGTTACGGCGAAGTACATCTTTTACAATCCGACCGATCTGGACGTGAAGATGAAGCTGTTGTTTCCCTTCGGTTGCGCGCCCTCGTACATATATTCGGACGAAGAAGATTTTACCCGTTATACGATTACGGCGGACGGCGCACCCGTCGAATTTACGCTCCGCCATACCTTTTGCCGTACTGCCGCATACGGCGGCTCTTCCTTCGACGTGGACGAGGAAATGGGGCAGCTTTTTGACGGGTTTCGGGAAGACGGGTTTTTCGCGCCCGATATGCCCGTTCGGGAATACCGTTATACCGTAAATAGTACGGAAGAGCGCCCGGATCTCAAAATTCTGTTTGAATTCAATCCGCAGAAGACGAAAATTATCGGCAGCTCCGTATCCTACTCTAATATCGAAAACGGGCGCCTTGCGCTTACCCTCCGCCACGATTCCGTTTACGGCGGAAGCGGCGGCGTTTACGATTTTTCCTTTGCGGCGGCGGGGGAGAACCCGGTTATCTATTCGGCGGAAGCCGTACGCGGCGGCGAAAAGCTCGGCGGAGCGGAGGTTTCGCAAGGCAAGCGGGCGGAAACCACCTTTCGGAATTATATTCTCGCAAGGCGCGGAGCAGACAGCGCCGTGTCGGAATCCGATTGGTATAACGCGGCGCTCGATTATATGGAATATTATCGTTCATCCTCTCGGCGGCGGGGCGAGGATTTTTATGCCCTCACGCCCTATCTGACTCCGTACGATTTCACGCGCTGGTACGAATACGAGCTTACCGTATCCGCAGGGGGAAGAGCGGTCAACGAAGTTACCGCGCCCCTTTACCCGACGATCGACGGGCGCGGGAATTCCGATTACCGCTATACCTACTATCTTTCGCCTGCGCGGAAATGGGCGGATTTCAGGGGGATCGACGTCGCCGTGGAAACGCCCTACAATCTGACGGATAGCTCGCTCGATTTTACAAAGGGGGAGGGCGTTTATACCTTTTCGCGCGGAAGCCTCCCGATGGGAGAGCTCACCTTTACGCTGTACGAAGGGAACCGAAATTCTTCTTACGGGGGAGGGCTTTCGGAAGAGCTGATCTCCGCGCTCGTTATTGCGGGCGTTATCGTCGTCTTGTGCGCCGCGGTTGCAATCGTGTTCGGGGTTCGCCATTTCCGTCGCGGACGGAAGAGGGGCGGCGGGGAAGAGAAAAAATAATTTCCGTAAAACGGACGGCGATTCGCGTCGTCCGTTTTTATATAAAAAACAGTATACTTTTTTTACAAAACGTGCTATAATAAGCACGTTTCTGCGGTATATAAAAGCGGAAACGTTTTTACGCAAGGAGTAGGTATGCTGGAATTGAAAAATATCTGTTATTCCGTAACCGAAGGGGGGCGGGAAAAGCAGATTCTGCGCGACGTGTCGCTGAAAATAGACGAGCGGTTCGCGGCGATCACCGGGCCGAACGGGAGCGGAAAGAGCACGCTCGCAAAAATCATCGCGGGGATCCTGCGCCCCACGAGCGGGAGTATTTTGCTGGACGGCGAGGACGTTACCGCATGCTCCGTAACCGAGCGCGCCAATAAGGGAATTTCGTTCGCCTTTCAGCAGCCGGTGCGCTTTAAGGGCATCACCGTAAAGGATTTGATTTCCCTCGCGGCGGGCAAAAAAATAACGGTAACCGAGGCGTGCTCTTACCTTTCCGAGGTAGGGCTTTGCGCGCGCGATTATATCGATAGGGAAGTCAGCGCTTCTCTTTCGGGCGGGGAATTGAAGCGTATCGAGATTGCAACCGTCCTCGCGAGGGGAACGCGCCTTTCCGTGTTCGACGAGCCGGAAGCGGGCATCGACCTTTGGAGCTTCAACAGCCTCATTTCCGTATTCGAGAAGATGTACAAGCGCACGAAGGGCAGCATCGTCATCATCTCTCATCAGGAGCGCATTTTAAGTATTGCCGATAAAATCGTCGTCGTGGCGAACGGACGGGTGGAGAAGGAAGGCGCGCGCGAGCAGATCCTTCCCTCTATCTTAGGGACTAACGCATGCCGCGCGCTGACGGACAAAATGGAGGTGTAAGGTGGACGAGCTGGAAAAAATGCTTTTAATGCAGGTCGCCGATTTGCACAAAGTACCCGACGGCGCTTACAATATTCGCAGCAACGGCGGAAGCGGCGGGCGGCGGAGCACGGAAAATATCGTCATATCCAACCGCACGGACGGGAAATCCGGAATCGATATTACGGTGAAGGCCGGCACGAAGAACGAGAGCGTGCATATCCCCGTCGTTATCACAAAGGGCGATTACAAGGAAACGGTGTATAACGATTTCTATATCGGCGCGGGCGCGGACGTGCTCATCATCGCGGGGTGCGGCATTCACAACTGCGGGGTGGAGCAGGCGGAGCACAGCGGCGTGCATACCTTTCATTTGGGGAAGGACGCAAAAGTGCGCTATGTGGAAAAGCACTACGGCGAAGGCGACGGCAACGGTGAAAACGTGATGAACCCTTCCACCGTCGTTTATCTGGAAGAGGGCGCGCGGCTGGAAATGGAGACGACGCAGATAAAGGGCATCGACTCTACCGTGCGCACCACGCGCGCAAAGCTGAAAAAGGGCGCCAATCTCGTCGTGCGGGAGAAGATTTACACCCACGGAAAGCAGTTTGCAAAGACGGATTTTTGCGTAGACCTCGACGGAGAGGGCGCGGGCGCGGACGTCGTTTCCCGCTCGGTGGCGGCGGAGCAGTCCTCGCAGGAATTTGTCTCCCGCATCAACGGCAACGCCAAGTGCAGCGGGCACACCGAGTGCGACGCCATCATCATGGACGGCGCAAGGGTAACCGCCGTGCCCGAGCTTACGGCAAACTGCGTGGACGCCGAACTCATTCACGAAGCGGCGATTGGCAAGATCGCGGGCGAGCAGCTTATTAAGTTGATGACGCTCGGACTTACCGAGCAGCAGGCGGAAGAGCAGATCATAAAGGGCTTTTTGAGTTGAAACGCTTGCAGTAGAACAAAAAAGTTGATATAATACAATCGCCTGAGCGGAAAGAACGGTCTGACCGTAAAGGGGTGAAACGGAATTTTTACGCGGGGAGTGCCGCGCTTTTCCCTTTGCCCGTATATTCGGGCAAAGGGAGTTTTTTTATGGAAGAAAACAGATTGTGCGTGTTGTCCGCTGTCGTGGAGGACAGGTCAAGCGCGGGAAAACTAAACGAATACCTCTCCGAATACGGCGAATATATCGTCGGAAGAATGGGGATTCCTTACCGAGAGAGGGGCGTTTCCGTGCTGTGCGTGGTGCTCGATGCGCCCGCGGCGGCGGTTAACGCGCTCACGGGAAAAATCGGTAGCTTGAACGGCGTAACGGCAAAGACGCTGTTCGGAAAAATGTAAGGAGATTAACATGAAAAAGAGTTTATTTTCGGCTTGCGCGCTGCTTTCCTGCGCGCTCGCCTTCGGTGCGGCTTCGTGCGGAAAGGCGGAACAGGCGAAGTATACGGTATACGCGCCCGACGGCGCGACGGCGCTCGCGCTCGCAAACGCCATTTCGGCGGGCGGCGATCCCTTCGATTACCGCATCATTGACGCATCTACCATCGCCGCGCAAGTTACGGGGAATAACCCCGCCGCAGACTTTTGCGTGATGCCCGTCAATCTTGCGAGCAAACTGCTCGGCACGGGCGAAAACTATCGGTTGCTCGGCACGGTAACGAACGGAAATTTCTACTTTCTCACGGCGGCGGAGAGCGTTTCCATCACGCCCGATAACCTTTCGCAGGCGCTCGTTGGCAAAACGGTGGGCGTCGTCCAACTCAGCAACGTACCCGGGCTCACCTTTCAGTCGGTACTCGGCGAGAATGGCATTCCCTATTCTCTGATGGGCAACGACGGCGCGGCGCTTCCCGATAAAGTCAATCTAAAAGGGGTGGAAGCCGCGAATATCACGCCTGCGGGCGCCGATTATTACCTCTGCCCCGAGCCCGACGTCAGCGCGAAAATTAAGGGCACGAACGGAAAACTGAAATACGCGGGCAGCTTGCAGGAGCTGTACGGCGGGGGAGAGGGCTATCCGCAGGCGGTGCTCGTCGCAAAAAAATCGGTAACGGAAGGGGATAAAGGCGCGGTGCAAGCGCTCGTGTCCTATTTCGAGGGGAGCGCGGAATATCTCGCGCAGGCGGAGCCGAAGGAAATTCTTTCCCTGCTTGCGGGAAAGCGCACGGAGGGGCTTGCGCCCGCGTTTACGGAAGCTACGCTCACTGCGGAGGTCGTCGCTCGCTGTTCGGTGCGCTATACGCCCGCGCGGGAGTGCAAAGCGCGCATCGACGGATTTCTTTCCAAACTCATCGCGGTAAACGGAAATTTCGCAAACGCCGTCGCCGAAGAATTTTATTATATGGGGTAACCGTTGAAAAAGAATCTTCTGTTTTCCGTTCTTGC
This sequence comes from uncultured Christensenellaceae bacterium, assembly GCA_910586675.1. Lineage (GTDB taxonomy): Bacteria > Bacillota > Clostridia > Christensenellales > Borkfalkiaceae > Gallimonas. The sequence goes on from CAJUJO010000012.1 coordinate 35,496, forward strand.
GCTCGCGCTGCTTTGGGTGGGGTGGATTATCGCCTACTTTGCAATCGGGAACGCGTATATCCTGCCTTCTTTTTGGGAAACGCTTCGCGCGGCGGGCTTGCTCTTCGCGCGGGCGGATTTTTGGGCGGCGTTCGGAAACACGTTTCTGCGCACGCTGTGGGCGTTTCTCGCTTCCTTTGCGGTGGGAGTGCTGTGCGCCGTGCCCGCGCGCCTGTTTCCGCGCCTTCGCGCCTTTCTCGCTCCCGTCGTCTCCGTGCTCCGCACGCTCCCGACGATGGCGGTTATTCTGATTTTACTGCTCTGGACGTCGCCCGCCGCCGCGCCCGTCGTCGTGGTCTCGCTCGTGCTTGCGCCCGCCGTCTATTCCGCCGCGCTTACCGCGCTGGACGGAGCGGGGGAGGAATACGGAGAGCTTGCCGCGGCGTACGGCGTAAGCAAAAAACGCCTTGTTTTACAGATGTACTTACCGCTCGCCGCGCCCGCGCTTCTTTCGCAGGCGGGTGCGATACTTTCCATGGGGCTTAAAATTACCGTATCTGCGGAGGTGCTCGCCTCCACCTACCGCAGTCTCGGCTATATGATGCAAAATGCCAAGCTCGCCGTGGAGATGCCCGAGCTCCTCGCTTTAACGCTGCTTGCCGTTTTACTCGGCTTCCTGCTCGAAGGCGCATGCGCGTTGATTTCCAAAAAGGCGGTGAAGCGTGCATGAAACTTGTAAACGTAAATAAATCCTACGGCAAAACGCAAGTCTTGCGGGATTTGAACCTTGAAATCGAGGAAGGTAAAATCACCGCGATTTTGGGCGCGAGCGGCGCAGGTAAAACCACGCTTTTGAACGTGCTTGCCCGCCTGACACCGTTTGAAGGCGAACTTACGGAAGCGAAGCAATATTCTTATATTTTTCAAACGCCCAAGCTTTTGCCCAATCTCACGGCGGAAGGAAATCTAAAATTTGTACTCCCCAAAGAGCGTTGGGGGGATATTTCGGAAATGCTCGCCCGCGTCGGGCTTGCGGGCAAGGAAAATCGTTACCCGCGCGAGCTTTCGGGCGGGGAAGCGCAGCGGGTGGCGATTGCGCGCGCTTTTCTGTTCCCGCACGAGTTGCTCCTCATGGACGAGCCGTTTTCTTCGCTCGATCTCGGCTTAAAAAAAACGCTCCTTCCGCTCGTTTACGGGCTTTGGAAAGAGCGCGGCGGCACGGTCGTTTTTGTTACGCACGACGTGCACGAAGCCGCCCTGCTCGCGCACCGCGTCGTCGTGCTCGGCGGCGGGAAGGTTGCGGCGGATATCTCCGTTCCCGAACCCTTCTTGCGGGATTTTTTCGGTCGTTCCCGAACGGAAGAGCGGCTGTTCCGCCTGCTTGCGGGGGAAGAGGAATAACGAAAAACGGGCAAAAGCGCGCTTGATAAAAGCGCGCTTTTTTATGGATTCGAGCAAAAAACGCCCGTTCATATGCCGTAAAATGCCGAAAAAACGGTTTTTTCGCGCAAAACGATTGATTCTTGTAAAGGAAAGTGATAATATTATAGTAAGTAAGTTTAACTTGTAGGGGTATGCCCCTGCGAAAAAATTGCAAAGGACTTGTATTTTATGAGAAGAAATTACAAACCTCATAACACGACGGGGGGGGGGGCGCTCTTCTAATAGTTTTAAGTTGAAAATTACGCGCGCGGCGCTTCTGCCGCTGTGTTTTATATTGCTGTGCGCATGTGTGCTGCTTGCTGCGCCCTTCGGCGGGCGGAATGCGGGCGCGCTCAACAATACTACCGTGAATTCGGCGTATCGGATCGGGGAAAAGAAAGACGGAACTACGTTAACCGACCTGTACGACGCGACGCACGGTATTTTTGTTGCCGAAGCGGTGGAAAATTTATTTCATAAGATTACGGGCAACTCCGCCGCCAATCTGAGCGACGTAACGGCTTACATCAACAACAATTTCGAAGGTTATACCAGCCCCAGTTTTACTCCTGTTAAGGGCGTGCAAATCTTCGGTTCCAAAGTAGTTACGGCGCCGACGGTCAACGCCAATGCGGGCAATTCCAATTTCGGTATCGTGTTAAAGTTAAAGGGCGAGGACTGGATGGTTACCTCCCTCACCATCGATAACGACGGCAACCCGATTGCAACGTTAATGCTCGCCAACCCGACGAAGACCAAGCGCTTCCACAGCGATAACAGCCACGGGCAGACTACTGCCGCCCCGTCCAATATGTACAGTACGAGCGAGCTTCGCAAGACCTCGCTGCCGAGCCTGTATCCCGGATTTTCCTCGGGCGATTGGGCTCAGACCTACCTCGTACAGCCTGCCAAGATCAAGTATCAGGAACAGCAGAATATGACCTATTGGCCCTTCGGGTATGACGTGACGTCAAATGCATTGAATGGTTGGGGCACGGTTGCGAACGACGCCTGGGGAACGCCGCTGAATGCGAATTATACAAAACCGAGCTATAATTATCAAAATAAAGCGCATTATTCCGATTGGAAGGACGATTACATTTGGATTCCCAGCTTTACGGAAATGATTCCGAAGGTGGCTTGCAACACGTTAAGCATTTGGAGTTTGACAGCTAATCAAATGTCATTTGGCACAGGTATGAGCAACCTAGTCGCTTGGACCCGTTCCGGGCAATATGCGTTCAAGACTTCTTCAACTAATCTGGAAGCAATTACCGCTAACGGCAGTAATACCGGCGGGATTCCTACCAGCGCGCTTTACGTCCGCCCCGCTATCCACTTAAATCTTGCAAAAGTTGCGGAGGACGCCGCGAAGGTGATAGAAAAGCCCACGCAGCCTGCGGGAACGGTTTATAATTATAGCGGATTAGAACAGACGCTTGATTTGACGGACTTTACCAACTATTCCGCCGATTATATCAATGCGGTTTCGGTTGCCCGTTCGGGAGGAAACGCATATGCCGCGCCTTCCGTCGTTGCGGCGGTTGCGCCCGCAACAAACGCTTCCAAGTTAAAATTTACGGATGCGGGAACTTATGAAATCAAATTACAGGCGACTTCGTGCACGCTTCCGAGCGGCGTGGTGCGTAATCACGTGTGGTCGGATAAAACGCCTTCCACAACGGGGAAGGAAACAACGGTAAACGCGACCGTTAAAAAGCGAAAGATTGCAGTGCCGTCGTTTACGACTACGACGGGCGAAAAGGAATACACGGGCTCGAAGCTTACCTTCGCCGTGCCCGACTATCCGAACGAAAACATTGCCGCAACTGCGACGGAAGCCTATCCGCGCGCGGCGCTCGAAACGGTGGTAAAGCGTACGGTAAACGGCGTGAACGCGGCTTATACCGACGATTTCACGTACAACACGGCGGATAATCCCAAGGGGTTGGAAATCGGCGCGACGGAAGCGGGGCTGTACAGCTTGACCTTCAAGATAAAGGATACGGCGAACTACGAATGGTCGGGCGGAACGGACGATGTCGCGGATAAAACGGCTTCGTTCAAGATAAAGCCGAAGCAGCTTACGATTACGTACGAGACGACGGAAGAGAACGACGCACTGAGCTGGTCGGCGGATAAAGATGACAGCAAGGCGACGTTCACGATAAGCGGACTTGTGAGCGGCGATAGCGTGGGCGTGAAGCTGAAACTTTCCAAGGAGAACGACGCGGGTTGGAGCGCGGAAGCACAAGCGGGCGCGGCGACGGACGGCAGCGGGAATCTGGAAGCCGTTTTGGACAAGAGCGTATTCGGCGGAAGTTATAAAATAGGCTCCTATCCCATCACGTTTGAAATCACGGGCAGCGAAGCGGACAATCTGAATTACTCTTTGGAAACGGCACTGAACGGGTGGACGAAAAAGCTGGTGATTTCGGCGGCGGGCGCGGGGCTGAGCAGTTACGATTGGTTTTACACCAAGGACGGCGCGGATGAAACGGCGGTGCCCGCGGGAGCAAGTCCGTTTGAAGTGAGCTACGAATACAACGGCGCGACGGGGACGGGCGCGGTATACGAGCTGCGGATAGACGATAAGGATTTTGCAGACGCGCATATCGCAATCGATACGAGCAAATATACGAACGGGTACGACGGGATCAGAGCGAGCGCGGCGGGAGAATACACGGCGAAAGTCGCGTTGAAAGCGGATACGGGGTACGAGTTTACGCTGTCGGACGGAAGCAAGTCGTCTACGATGGACGTAGAACTGAAATGGAAAATCAAGAAAGCGGCGATAGACACGGCAGCGATCAAATGGACGTGGACGGACGTAGACGGAAAGACGGGCGAATACGACGCGGCGGAAGGTTTGCCCTGGTACGGAAGCAGCTACACGCTAACGCTTTCCGGCTTGCCGTCAGGGGTAACGGTAAAGAATCCGACGACGACGGGGTACAGGAACAACAAAAAGAAGTATATCGGAAACTACACGGCGGAGTGCCTGGGAATCGATTACGACGAGGATAACTACGAAGAGATTCCTGCGAGCGTGCTGAATCTGGACTGGAAAATCGTCAAGGGCAAGATCGTGATAAAGAGCGGGACGGGCACGGGCAGTTGGACGCAGACGGAGCAGGGAACGGAAGGGAATATATTCTACGTGCCCACGTTGAAGAACGTGAACGGCGTCGTGTATAAGTATTACGACTTGGACGACGGCGGGAAGGAATTGGGATCCATTACGGACATCACGAGCACGTCGGGCAGCACGCATCGGTATTACGTAAAGGCGTTTCTTTCGGAAGAAATTTCGGTAGACGGGCAGACGAAATGGTCGGACGCGTTGGAACTAGTAGACGAGACGGGCGGCGATCAGGACGACGGCGGGGTGCCGCTCGGAGATTTTACCAAGTATTTTGAAACGGGCGACGACAGGACACTGGTGCAGGTAACGCTGAACGGCGCGCCGTTCACGTACGACGGAAAGGCGCATGCGGAATTAAAGACGGCGGAAAACGAACAAGGCGAGCTGGAAATACTCGTCGGCGGGAGCGCGTTTCCGACGAGCAATTTTGCGCTGAAATATTATAAGTACGACGAAGCGGACAGTAACCACATAGGCGAGGCGTTGAACGGCGCGCCGGTAAACGCGGGCAAGTACGTGGTGGAAATCAAGCTCGGCGAAAGCGCTTCGGAAGACTATTACGCCAGCAGCAAATATATCGAATTTGAGATAGAAAAGTATAAGCTCGACATGTCGCAGGCGGTATGGGGATATATCGACGGCGAAGGCAACGAAATCGCGTATAACCCGAGCAAGCCGCTTGAATTCGGGTATGACGCGGACGGCAATCCCGTCAAGTACAGCCCTGTGCTCATCGGAATCCCGAAGGGCGACGAACACGGCGAAGACGCGGACGAGGTGCTGAAATGGCAGATGTACCGCGAGAGCGGGCTGTGGAAGGACGGAGCGGACGCGGTGCTCGTGTACGGCGGCGACCTGGAAAAGAGCGAAGTAAATACGACTGGGGGCAAGTACACCACGACGTGCAGCATCGCGCAGGAAAAGCTGTCGGACAATATCGAGCTTACGGGCTTGCCGTTTATCGGAACGACATCGCTCGATTGGAAAATCGAAGCGCGGAAGATAGCGGCGCCGAAGAACGATTCCACGCACACGTTCACGGGCGAAACGCTGGATCTGCTCGACTTTTCGGGCATGAACGCGGAGGAGCTGAACGTATATTTTGAAATAACGGGCATCTCCTATTACGACAAAGATTTGAACGATACGCCCGTCTATACCCGTCCCGCAGGGAATGACCCGTTGACTGACGAACAAAAAGCGGAACTTTCTACGGCGCTTGCGGGGATCAAAAACGCGGGAACGTATCTCCTTTCGGTACGGTTGAAGGACAACGGCGCGAACACAAAATTTGTCATGAACGGCGTGGCGAGCACGGCGACCTCGTACTCGGCGAAAATCACGGTAAACAAGCTGAAAATCACGGTAACGGGCTGGACCAATCCCACGCCCGACAACAGCGCGCCGTGGGTGCCGACTTATGCGGAAGAGTATCCGAACGGACTTATCGAAAACAAATATACGGACGAACAGGGCAATGCCGTAACGGCGCAGGAGCTGGAAACGCGGTTTAACGAGAAGTTCAAGCAAACGCTGGGCGCGACGGCGGGCAACGAGGATAATATCGAAATCGAGTATCTGAACCCGGACGACAGCGAAAAAGAATTTGAAAGGGGAGACGATCCATCTGCGATATACGGTTCAATCGACCGTCCGAAGTTCGATGCGGTGGAAAAGGACGTAATGTATACGGGGAAGGAGCAGAGCTTCCTGCCCGAAGGCTTGGAGAAGCTGTATAACGACGGACGCATACAACTCTTCATCGTGGACGAAGAGGGCAATGAAACGGAAGTCGATCCGAGTTATTTCACGCAGAAAAACGCGGGCAAATATAAGGTCGTCGCGCGGATCAAGGGCAATTTCAAGTGGTCGGACACGCAGACGATGGAGGACTTGGCGTACGAGTTCGAGATCGAGGCGGCAGAAATCACGCCCGAATGGAAGACGGATAAAGACGGGAAGCCCGTTGCGGAAGCGCCGGCGGGATACGAGCACCTGGGGGAGATATACGAATACCATTATTACGACGCGGACGGGAATGAAGTGTCGGAGAAAGAGCTGCAAGGCGGAGTAGAGTATACGGTAGGAGTAAGCATAAAGGAGGAGTATAAGAACAACTTCATCCTGCAAGACAAGACGGGGAATACGCCGGCCGACGGGGTAGTGAGAAGCGAGGATACGTACACGCCGGAATCGACGGGGCTGATGCAGAACGTGATGGGGTTGCCGCTGTGGCTGTGGCTGATCATACTGCTGGTAGTGTTAATCCTGTTGATTTTGATTATCGTAATGATCGCGAAGAAGCGGAAGAAGAGCAAGGAAGCGAAGGCGCTGAACGCGGAGAAGCAGGAAGAAAAGGACAGAATCGAAGCGGAGAAGCGGGAGCGGGAGGAAGAGAAGCGCCGTTTGCAAGAAGAACGGGAGGAAGAGAAACGCCGGAAGGAAGAGGAGCGGCAGGAAGAAAAGAGAAGAAAGGAAGAGGAGCGTGAAGAAGAGAAGCGCCGCCGCGAGGAAGAGCGGGAAGAGGAGAAACGCCGCAGGGAAGAACGAATGGAAGACGAGCGGCGGAGAATGGAAGACGAGCGGAGAAGACGGGAAGAAATGGCAGCGGCAAGCGCGCTGAACCACATGGCGAATCCGATGCAGACCGTAAACGGAATGCAGGGAGGAATGGGAATGCAGCAGGGAGCGTATATGCCGCCGCAAATGCCGATGCCGCCGCAGCCGCAGCCGCAAATGCCGATGCCACAGATGTCGCAATACGGGCAGCCGCAATACCCGCAGTATGCGCCATACGTGCCGCAGCCTCAGCCGCCCGTACAACCTCAGCCGCAACCTCAGACGGTGTACGTGGAGCGAAGCAGCGGCGGAAGCCGAGGCGACG
>CAJUJO010000013.1 GCA_910586675.1 uncultured Christensenellaceae bacterium
CCCCAACTGCTTACTAAAACCGTATCGGGTAGATTTTCAAAACAGTATTTAAGTATATCGTTAGGTTGCATCCTATACCTTCTTTATCGGGTGTCTTACAACGGTTTTAAGTTTTTCTACGGCGCACTTGCGCGGATCGCTCAAATATATCTCGTGATGATAACGGCTTTCGCTTATATCCAACGCATAGCCGTTTACCGCCATATACTCGTGCATAAGAGCTACCGTTTTCGGCTCGTCGTCGTAAGAGCCGACGTGCATACATTGAACGCAAACGCCCTCGTCGTAGGTCAAAAATTCAACCTTTGAAAAATCCGCTTTTTTCTTGTTCGTCGCTTCCCGCACCGCCCAATCAAAATCGGCTTTCGTTACAAAATCAGGCAAACGAATAAGTGATATAAAGTTAAACCCGTTCTTGTTCGCATAATCAATTGTATCTGAGCCTTCTTGCCACCAAAAGCCTTCAAGCGGCGGGACAACGTATTCAAAATACCCGTCAATCTTGTGAGAGCCTTTATAACTCATTTTAATAGTAAAGGCTATTGCGTACAAAAGCCCTATTGAATCTTTATACTCGCCACTTTCGTCGTTGGGATTACCTTTACCGCGTACCGCTATATAATTCATTTTCGGCACAGTAACGATAGACGGCTTGTTTGCCGGCATATAAAATTCTTTGTATTCTTTTTTATAATCAAATGCCATATTCACTCCGTTAAATTACTGTTTATCGTATCATCATTATATCACGTAAAATAAAAAACGCAACCGATTGAATTTTGCGGGATATATAAAACGTATCTATATCTTAGTGCGTCCACAAAAAAAAGTACAGAAAAGGCATAGCCTAACGCTATGCCTAAATCTTTATTATTTGCGTCTTATTAAATTCCCTATGGGAATTACGGTAAAGTTCGCCCTCTTTCTTCATTCTTTCCGTTTATTCCTGCCCGTCGATAATATCAAGCATTTCGCAGATTCTGTCTAAATCGTCGCGCGTGTAATAATCGATATAGATTCTGCCCTTTTTATCGGTGCCGATGAGCGAAACCTTCGTCTTGAAGGTGTTGCGCAAGCGCTCGACGAGGAATTTCAGCTCCGCGCTCGCAAGCGCGTTCTTGCGCTCCTTTTCTTTGGCGAGCACTTCGGGCGGATTGAGGTGCGCTTTGACCGCGCGCTCCGTTTCACGCACCGACCAGCCGTTTTTCACGCACTCCCGCGCAAGCTCCGACTGCTCTTCCTTGCTCACGGGAACGAGCGTCCTCGCATGCCCCGAAGAGAGCTTCCCTTCCCGTACGAGTCCGATGACCTCCTCCGAAAGCGTCAAAAGGCGCAGCGTATTGGCAATCGCGGGGCGAGACTTGCCCAATCGCTCGGCGAGCACTTCCTGAGTAAGATTATACTCTTCCATAAGTTTTTTCATGCCGTATGCCGCTTCGATGGGATTTAAGTCCTCGCGCTGCAAATTTTCGATAAGGGAAATTTCCTGAATTTCCTTTTCGCTGTACTCCTTGACGACGACGGGCACCTTTTCCAATCCCGCCATCTTTGCGGCGCGGTATCTGCGTTCGCCCGCAATGATCATATACGTGCCGTCGGGATTTTTATTGACGACAAGCGGCATGATGACGCCGTGTTCTTTAATGGAATTTGCAAGATCGCGCATTGCGTTTTCATCAAACGCCTTCCGCGGTTGATCGGGATTGGGATAAATATCTTCGAGCGCAACCTCCGCAGCCCCCGCGGCTTCGCTCTGCGCGTTGCCGTACGCTTCTTCCGTATCGCTGAACAGCGCGGAAAGCCCTCTTCCAAGACCCTTTGCCATTGCTTATTCTCCTTTTCCTTCCGTTTTTTTCATAAACTCTTCCGTTAAAGCGTTGTACGCGCGCGCCCCCATACACTTGGGATCGTGCAGCAGAATGGGCTTTCCGTGGCTGGGCGCCTCTGAAAGCCGTATATTGCGCGGGATGACGATCTCGTATAGCTTTTTAGTAAAATATTTCTTAATTTCCGCCGCGATTTGCTTGGAAATGAGGGAGCGCCCGTCGTACATCGTGAGAACGACGCCCTCGACCTTCAAATTTTTATTGAGGTGCTGACGGACGAGCGAAATGGTGTTCATGAGCTGGGAAAGCCCTTCGAGCGCATAATATTCGCTCTGAATTGGAATAATGACGCTGTCCGCCGCGGCGAGCGCGTTGATGGTGATGAGTCCCAGCGAAGGCGGGCAGTCGATTAAAACGTAATCGTAATTACGGCTGATCTTTTCGAGCGCGCCCTTTAATACCTTTTCTCTGCTTTTTTTGTACACCAGCTCCACTTCCGCACCCGCAAGGTCGATATTAGCGGGCAGAAGCCAAAGATTTTCCAGCTCGGTATCGAGCACGTTGTCCTTAACCTCTTCCTCTTCAATGAGCACATTATAGACGGACTTTTTGAGCGCGCTCTTGGAAAACCCAAGCCCCGTCGTCGCATTTCCCTGCGGGTCGAGATCGACGAGCAGGACCTTTCTGCCCGCCTTGGCAAGATACGCCGCCATATTGACGCAGGTCGTGGTTTTCCCAACACCGCCCTTCTGATTGGAAAACGAAATCACCTTTCCCATATTCTGCTCCCCCGCCGATTATTCGGAAACCTTGCCGAACGGATTATCGGGCGATTCTTTATCGTGATCCTCCATATATTTGAGGACTTCTTCATAGCTCGCGCCCTTCATGAGCATATCCACTTCGGCGGTATAAATCGTCTCGCGCTCCACGAGGACGTGCGCCATATTATCGAGAATCGCACGGTTTTCCGTAAGCAGTTTTCTCGCGCGCTCGTACCCCTCTTTCACGATGCGCTTGACCTCTTCGTCGATGAGCGCGGCGGTCGCTTCGGAATAGGTCGCCCGCTCTTCGTAATCGCGCCCGATAAACACCGGTCCGTCGCTTCCGTAGCAGATAGGACCGATTTTTTCGCTCATGCCCCACTCGGTAACCATTTTCCGCGCAATTTGCGTCGCGCGCATAATGTCGTTAGACGCGCCCGCAGAATAATCGTGAATAGCGAGCTCTTCCGCTACCCGACCGCCGAGCAATCCGCAGATTTCATCGTTAAGCTTCTTAACAGTATCGTTCCTGTCGTCATCGTCGGGGCGAGTGAGCGTATAGCCCGCAGCCATACCGCGCGGAATGATGGAAACCTCCTGCACGTTTTCGCCGTTCTCGCACAGCTTGGAAAGTATAGCATGCCCTGCTTCGTGATACGCAGTACTCTTCTTGTCCGCTTCGGTTACGACGCGGCTCTTTTTCTGCGGTCCCATAATGACTTTATTGATTCCCTCGTACAGTTCGAGATTGCCGATCATCGTCTTGCCCGCGCGCGCCGCAAGAATAGCCGCCTCGTTGAGCAAGTTGGCGAGATCTGCGCCCGAAAATCCGCTCGTAATGCGCGCGATGACTTTGAAATTGACGTCGGGCGCAAGCGGTTTGTTGCGCGCATGCACTTTCAAAATTTGCTCTCTCCCCTTCACGTCGGGAAGATGAACATATATTTGCCTATCAAAGCGCCCCGGACGAAGCAAAGCGTTATCAAGAATATCCGCGCGGTTGGTCGCCGCCATGACGATTACGCCTTCATTGGTTTCAAAGCCGTCCATCTGAACGAGGATCTGGTTAAGCGTCTGTTCGCGTTCGTCGTGTCCTCCACCGAGCCCCGCGCCGCGTTGCCGCCCTACCGCGTCGATTTCGTCGATAAAAATAATGCACGGCTGATTGCGTTTCGCAAGGTCAAACAAATCGCGCACGCGCGACGCGCCGACGCCCACGTACATCTCTACGAAATCGGAACCGCTGACCGAAAAGAACGGAACACCAGCTTCCCCCGCAACGGCTTTGGCGAACAGCGTCTTGCCCGTTCCGGGAGGGCCGACCAACAAAACACCCTTAGGAATACGCGCGCCGAGGTCGGAAAACTTTTTCGGGCTTTTCAAAAACTCCACAACCTCCGCAAGCTCTTCCTTTTCTTCTTCCGCACCCGCAACGTCGGAGAAGCGCACTTTCAAGTTGGTAGAAACCTTGGCTTTTGTCTTGCCGAAGTTCATAACCTTGCCGCCCCCGCCGCTCGTCGCGCGAAGCACCAACCAAAACGCCACAATGCCGACGACTAGAATTCCAACATAAATCAGATTATTCCATCCCGCGCCCGCATTCGGGTCCCGATATTCGATTTTAATGCCTTGCTCCATCCATAATTTCACCAAATCGGAATTGGAATCATAGTGGCTGGGCCCGACCGTAGAATATTCGTAATTCCCCCCATCCTTAGACGTATAACCGTAAAGATTATACCCGTTGATTACAACTTTATTGATTTGCAAGCGGTCTTCTATCGAACCGCCGTTTCCGCTCTCGTTTTTTTCGTCCATAATCAACTGAACGAATTCATCGTAAGAGCGCGCCTTTCTTGCGTTTAACTGCGACGTAATCAGAAAATAAAGCCCTACTCCGAGAACGCCCACAAGCGCGACGATAAGAATCGCCTTAACTGTCTTGCTCAAATTTCAACTCCTTCTTAATATGATATTTTGACACGTATACAGTATACGCCTTTCAACGGTTAATATTGTACCATATTATAAAACATTTTTCAAGCGAATAAAGCCAAATCTTTCCTAATTTTCAAAATTATCACTTAATTTTCGTAAAATAGCTTAAATTAGCCCTTTTTAAGCCGTTTTTGCCCTGTTTTAGGCCATTTTTTGCCTAAAATTGTTTCACATGAAACACTCCGCAGAATTTTCTTGAAAAAATAATGTTTCACGTGAAACAATTGGTGCGGATAATTTTGTGTTTTTTGGAAAAAATAGCCGTGTGTTATTGCCGAGTTCTTGTACTTTTTCGGTTTATATCTTGCTTTGTATTTTTTTCGCAAAAACAATGATATGCTTTTTATAAAATTCATAAAAACCGTAACCTTATATGTGATTATAAGAAGGCAACTGCATTGCCGTAATGATTATTACAAAACCGACAACAGTTAAATATGGATATACTGCGGGATTGAGTTCTCTTGCAAGGACGGAAACGGGTAAAACACATTGCAACAAGTTAAATTAATTAAACGTTTTGTTAAAAATAACGGCGCTAAAACTTTTTCATCTTAATTATTTATGCGCCATTATAACTATTCGCAAAATAATAGCAGCTGTTCTAATACAGAACAGCTGCTGAACGAATATGTTTTTAATTATTGTAAAAACTTCGCTACGTAATCGTTAAACCATTGGAAAGAAACAGCGTAATTTACCGCATTCGTATACCATTCGGAAACAAACAATTTTCCGACGATCGAGCTCGACGAGATAAACTGATGCACGGATTCTATGGGAAGCCAGCGGCAGATTGCCAAAGCGATAAATAACAGAATGAGCGATTTTGCCAGACCGAGAATACCGCCCGCCAATTTATTGACGATACGAAGCGGCGCAATCTTATTTACAACGCCCGAAAGCAGCTTGCTCAAAAGAAATGCGCCCAATCTTACAAGAATAACGAGAGCAAGAAAGGAAATCAGGATGGCGATCCATTTCCCCACGGTTGCGCCGAACAGCATCGCCGCCGTAGTTCCTTCGGGAAGCGTATTGCTTCCGAGCGCGCTCGCCATGAAATTGGCTAAAAATCCGGGGATTCCGGCGTTTTGCAGCGCAGTTGCGGTATCTCCGCCGATTTCTACGTTCATATTCGGATTAGAAGCAAATGCTCCGACCAGTTTATCCGACAGCGCAGTCGTCATATGAAAGGTATTTTCAAGAAATCCTTCAAACGAAACGCAGAAGAAGAAGGCAAAGACCAAGGCAAACAACGTCCCCGCAAGGCTGCACAGCCCTTCGATAAACCCTTTCTTCACACCGAGCAATATCCCGCCAATCAGAAGGACGAAAAATACGACGTCTACGATCCAATACATAGGAAAATTCTCCTCCGAAACTTTCGTATCTTGTGTGTTTATGGTTATTATAGCACTTTTTTATACGGTTGTCGATAATTTACGAAAAAAGATTGTTATAAAATTGCCCGAATGAGTCCATAAAAAGCGGGAATACGAACGGAGCGTAATTTATATGGATTTTTCCTTTCACTTTTATAACTCTATGGCGGAAACGGGAGCCCTTATGGCGCTCAACCGTCTGTTGGGAGATGCGCAAACGCCTCCCGTCGTCGTATGTATCGGAAGCGATCTCTCTATCGGCGACAGCTTAGGTCCCGTTGCGGGCACGCTGATCCGCCGCAATACGGAAGGATTTAACGGTTATGTTTACGGTACATTAAAAAATCCCGTTACCGCAAAAGAAGTCAGATACGTGGGAGAGTTTCTCAAAAAAACGCATCCGAAGAGCAAAATTATCGCAATCGACGCAGCAGTAGGGGAAGAATCGGAAATCGGGCTCATAAAAATAAGCGACGGCGCGCTTCGTCCCGGTTCGGGCGCAAATAAAAAGCTGGGAAAAATCGGCGACGTTTCCATTCTCGGTATTGTCGCAAAAAAATCGGCTTTTTCCTATTCCGCGCTCAATCTTACCCGCCTGAATATGGTTTACTCCATGGCCGACGTCATCGCCGGAGCGGTTTCTTCCTTGCTGTTACAGCGCGACGACCGACAAAAAGTTGTGAATGCATAACCTTTTTATTTCAAGTAAAGGGCAGTTTTGTTAATAATTTACAGTTTTAACATTTTTTAACTCAGGCATTCCGTTTCTTGACGAATTTTTTCAAAATTATTACAATATAGACAATTCATAAAAGGAGTGGAAAGCTATGGTTAAATCGACAAAGACGAAGGTTTACGATACCGAAAAAGCATCTATCGTGAAAAAAGTTACCTGCGGCGTATACGGTGATCCCGCGGGATACGAGACGACGATGTATCAGACGCCCGAAGGGGATTATTTCCTTTATACCAACGGAGGCGAAACGTCCCCCTATAAAAAGGAAAGCATCACGGCGTATACGAAAGCGAAAGCTGCCGAGTGGCTGAAAAACAACTAACGAGCAGAAAAGCGGGAATTCACGTTCCCGCTTTTTTCTTTCGGCGCATTATTTCTCTTGCTTGTTTTTCCGATTTTTTATATACTTAACACAGATTGCTTTGAAATTTAGGGTAGGCAGTTAAAATTATGTCAACTTCTTACACAAAAAAAGCCTTTTTAATCGGGCATGACGAACGGGTAACCTACGGCGACGCCTATCTTCCGAATACCGAAAGATTTCCCCTCGTCGTTTTCAGCCACGGATTCAACGGATATAAAGATCATTACGGACAAACCGCCGCTTTTTTGGCGGAACACGGCATTGCAGGCGTTACATTTACCTTCTGCGGAAGTGGAAAGGGCGAGCCGAGCGGCTTCGGAACGACGAATATGACGCTTTTTTCCGAATGCGAAGATTTATCGGCAGTCATGGACTACGCAAAAAAGATATCCGGTTTCAACGGAAAACTGTATCTGTTCGGCGCGAGCCACGGCGGAACGGTTTCGGCAATGACGGCGGAACGGCGCGGAGAGGAAATAACGGGCATGGCATTGCTGTATCCCGCTCTATGCATCCCAGATAACTGGAACGATCGCTTCAAAACAGAGGAAGAAATCCCCGAATCTTTGGAGTTTCTCGGCGTGCCGCTCGGAAAAAACTACTTCATTTCCTGTCGAAAGCTGGACTTATATCAGAAAATGGGAGAGTTTATTAAGCCCGTTCTGCTGTTTCACGGAACGGAGGACAAAATGGTTCCACTGCGTTACAGCATACGGGCAAAAGACGCTTACCCGAATGCGCGGCTCGTCGTCTATGAAGGCGAGGGACACGGTTTTTCCGAAAAAGGCATGCACGATATGGAAGAGCGCCTGCTCGGTTTCGTAAAAAACAACTGTTAAAAAACGCACGCTTTTCGTAAAAGAAAGCGGGC
The DNA here is from genome assembly GCA_910586675.1 of uncultured Christensenellaceae bacterium. Taxonomy (GTDB): domain Bacteria; phylum Bacillota; class Clostridia; order Christensenellales; family Borkfalkiaceae; genus Gallimonas. Next base: position 7,942 of record CAJUJO010000013.1, read on the forward strand.
GTTTTTTATCTTCGATTATTCTTCTGTTTCGGAAGTCGGCTGATCGGGCGTTTCGGTCTCGTTTCCACGAGAATTTCCGAGATAGGTGCCGAAAAATCCGCTGAATCCGCCCTTTTTATATCCGCTTCCGGACGAACCGTCGCGTTTGAGGCTCGTTCCCGAAGATTGCGGCGTTTCTTCGGATGGAAGTTCACGCTTAGGATACGGCTTTCTCTCGCCGTAATTTCCGCTCCTGCCGTTTCTGTCGCGGTTAAATCCGCCGCGCTTATCGCGGTTGAATTCCCTGCCGCCGCGGTTTCCGTCCTTCCTGTCGTAACTTCTCAAATTTTTAGGAATAATCACGACGAACCGCGCGGGTTCTTTTCCTTCGCTTTTCGTCGTAACCTCGGTATTTTCCGAAAGAGCTGCATGAATTATTCTGCGCTCATAGGGGTTCATCGGCTCCAAACGAACCTTTTTACCGAGCTTTACCGCTTTTGCGGCAAGCTTTTCCGCCACGCGGCGAAGGGTCGATTCTCTGTCCTCTCGATAATTTTCGCAGTCAACCACGACACGCCTGTAATCCCTGCGCCCCGTATTGGCAACGGCTCCCGCCAGAATCTGAATGGCGTCGATGACCTCTCCGCGCCTGCCGATCAGTCCGCGCGCCGACTCGCTCCTGAGGTTGATTTCGATTTTTTCGTCCTCACTGCTCAAAACGGGCACGGCATCGGAGGTGAGCTTCTCAAACAACCCCTTCAAAAAATCGACCGCGCGCTCACCGTCCGTACGGTTATCTTTTACGGTAATTTTTACGCTTGCGGGCACAGAACCGAATAATTTCTTTTTTCCCTCTTCGAGCACGGTAATCTCCGCTTCTTCGCGGGTTACGCCCAAAGCGTTAAGCCCCGTTTCAACGGCCTCTTCCACCGTTTTTCCGCTGAAAATTTCCTGTCTGTCCATTTTCTTTCCTCTTAATTATCTTTTTTTGTTCTTTTTATCTTTTTTGTTCTCTTCTTTCGTCTTCCACGGAACGGTACGCGTATATTTCTGCTTGATCGCTTCCGCTTCCTTTTTCCGGAACACCCTGTCGAGGATAAGATTGGCTAAGAGCGTTACCAGAATGCCGATAAAACTGCTCATCGACATATAAATGGAGAACATGGCACTATACATGAACGCAAAGATCGCGTAAATGAGCGGCATCATGATCATCATGATTTTCTGCGTTTTCGCGCCCGAACCGTCTACCGTCTGATATTTGTTGCTCTCCTTTTGGCTCTTCATGGTGATAAACTGCGATAAAACCATAAGTCCGATAGAGATGACGATCATGATAAAGTAACCGTTCGGCGCTTCCTTTTCCTGCTGCATCTGAGAGGTAATATTATTATAGAAGGTTTCGCTTACAGCTTCTTTTACGGAAACGGAATTTGTCTGACCTTCCAGCGTAACGCCCGAGCGGATGCTCCCAACAAAGGAATTGTAATCCTGTATGGGGTGGGAATAGGAGACGTCGGGATTATAAATGTTCCTAATCCAAAGAAAGGAGGGGGGATTTTCCGCATACGCTTTCGCCGCGGCGTGCGCTCCCATGTCGGAAATCAGTCTCCTGCACGCGGTTTGGCGCGTCAGATCAACGTTTTCGGCGATCATTGCGTCGATTTTCGCGGCATTGATTGTCTGCTCCGCGCCCGTTTTATCGTTGTACGTTACCGTTCCCGCATAAATCCTGTCTACGTCGAGCTGATATTGACGGCTGACGTCCGTTGTTTCCAGCGAATAGATATAGAAAAGGAATTTATCTTCGCCTTTTCCTTTTACAGAAAGGAATTTGTCTCCGTTTTCTTCTTCGTACATGGAATAAACGATATTTTCGCGTTCCCAGGATGCACCGTTCTGCCAGGTATGTTCGTCTTTATTTTCGTTTTCGCCCCAAACGAGTACATAATTCCCGTTTTCGTCGGGCTGTAATTTACCTTGTTCGTCGCGGGAGTTGACAATTTGATAATCGCAACCGTCTACGCCGTATTCGAGAATAGCGCTATTGTATGCGCTCGCCATCTTTTCGTACGTGCTCAGATTGGCATACTGAGAATAGGCGTTAAAGCCCTGGAAGGCGACGATGAGAATGACGAGGGAGACGATCATGGGCAGACAGGCGCCGAACATGCTGTAACCGTTCTTTTTGTACAGTTCCATCATCTTTTGACTGTACTGATTTTTATCGTTGGCGTACTGTTTTTGCAGCTTTTCGAGATCGTCCTGCATATTGCGCATGATGAGCGTCTGTTTTCTCATTTTCACGCGCTGATAAATATCGAAGGGCAGCGTAATGGCTTTCAGGACGAGTGTAAAGACAATAACGCCGAGTCCTATCATGTTGGGTCCCGACCCTACGCTTTCAATGATGATTTTAGCAAATTGTCCCAGCCAATCGAGACCGATTTGGAAGCCCTGCGTGAGCATGGGAAAATCGACCGACTCCGCCAATAAGGAAAATATGTTCATGTTATACCGTTTCGGTCAGTAAAGCCATCTGACCTTCCAATAAAATTCGGGCGCGGGATCGAATCCTCCCTTAGACAGGGGGTTACAGCGTAAAATTCGCCAGCAGCCCAGCAAAATTCCCACAATCACGCCCCAATTGTTGATGCACCGCTTGGTGTATTCCGAACAAGTTGGGGTATAAAGGCAAGTATGACGGGAAAGACGGTTCTGATAAAACCCTATCATTCCCATACAAATCATTTTCAGATACGGCTTAAAAACTTTGCGGCGGAGGAAAAGATAATTTTTTTTGAAAATGTATTTCAAATTAATTTTCAATCAGCTTTTCCCTTTTTAATATTTTTTCCATATCGTGAGAAAAAGAGGAAAAAGAATACTCTTCCCTCACTTTGGGAATGAGAAGAACGGAAACGGGGCAGGTAAACTTGTCCGCATATAAACGGAAGCTTTCGCGCAGGAGTCTTTTAATACGGTTGCGCTGAACGCTCTTTCCGTACTTTTTCCCGACGCATACCGCCATTTTCAGTCTGTCCGACGGCAGATATACCGCCGTTACCGTCCCGCCGTATATTCTTTTTCCCGTTTTAATGATTTTGGAAAAATCTTTTTTCTTTTTCAGCCGCAGATAATTCATGCCGGACTTTTATGCGGAAATATGTTTTCTACCCTTATTTCTTCTTCTTTTGAGAACGTTTCTGCCGCCCTGCGTCTTCATTCTCTGTCTGAACCCGTGCACTTTACTTCTCTGTCTCTTTTTGGGTTGATACGTTCTTTTCATTGTATATTACTCCTTATAAAGTTTGTATGCTTTCTTGATTATACGGTTTTTCCCCCGTTCCGTCAAGCGATTACGAGGCGTTTCTTACGGGTAAAATCAAATATAACCCGTCTTTCTTTTCCTTGTTCTGAATGATAAAGGGCGAAACTGCGCCGTTAAAGGAGAGGACGACTTCCTCTTCACTCAAAGCGCGCAGCGCATCGAGAAGATATTTGGCGTTCATGGAAATGGACATATCCTTTCCTTGTGTTTCCGCCTTCATGCACTCGGCAACGTTTCCTATTTCGGAAACAGAGGAAACTTTCACCGCGCCGCCGCCGATTTCCAGCGTTACGAGATTGTTTTTGTCCCCGCGGATAAGAATCGCGGCGCGTTCGGTGCTGGCGATGAGCTCCGTGCGGGAAAGGGTAACGTTCGTCGCGAAAGAATTGGGAAGAACGCTCTCCTTTCTGATAAATTCACCCTGATACAGGCGGGAAACGATGACCATGTCACCGAATTTAACCATGAGCATTCCTCCCTGCGTATAGAGCGTAATTTCTTCCTCTTCTCCCGTCAGCATTCTGGAAATTTCGCCCAGCGTGCGCGCGGGGCATATAATGCTCTGTTCTCCGCTTTTTGCAAGAATTTCCGCCGCGGAGAGCGCAAGCCTGTATCCGTCGAGCGCGGTAATTTCCAGACGATCGGAAAAATCCATCAAACATCCTTTCAATACGGGACGGGAATCGTCCTGCGCGCAGCAGAAGGTCGTTTCCGCGATGATGTTTTTCAATGCTTCCTGTTTCATAACGAAGGAATTTTCCCCGATCTCAAGGTTAATTTTGGGGAATTCGTCGGCACTTATTACCTGCATAAAAGAAGTGTTTTCGCCGTATTTGATTTCCAATCCCTTCTCGCAGGTAGAAAGACATATCTCTTCTCCCGAAAGTTTTCCCGTAAAGTCAGCAAACAATTTTCCGGGCACGCATATTTCCCCTTCTTCGAATACTTCCGCTTTCGCCGTTTTTTGAATGGAAAGTTCTCCGTCCGTCGCAAGAAAAGTAATCTCCTCGTTTCCCGCCGTAATTTTAATGCATTCGAGTACGGGAGCCGTCGTGCGCACCGCGCACGCCTTGCTTACTTTTGCAACCGCCTCCGAGAGAGTCAACCCGTCGCAAACAAATTTCATGTTCTGCCTCCTTTTTTGTGAAGATGATATTTTATAATAATTAATTTAATAGTAATAATAAAGCGTGTGGAATTGTGGACAAGCGGTGCTCGTTTGATAAAAAACGGATAAAACAGCCTGTTTTATATGAAAAATTCCCGAAAGTCTGCATATTTTCAACGATTATACGAATTTTTCCCGCTGCCGTAATGTGGAAACCGTGTGGAAAAAATGTTTAAGGAAGATGGTTGTCCACGCACCGTAAAGAGACGGCTGCGCCGGAAAAAAGGTTTTCTGAAAAAAAGAAAGGGTTGTCCACAAAAAATTAAACATTGTGGAAAAAGTTATCCCGTTTTTTACACATACGGTGGAAACGCCGCACGGCGGCGCATTCTTCCTTTATTATAGCCGAAAAGGGCGGAAAATTCAAGTAATTTTTCGGCAATCGGAAAAAATAAAATACGCTTTTGTGAAAGACTTGAAAATGCGTTTCCGTTATGATATAATAATGTTTATGAAAATGAATTGCGCGGATGCGGAACAACGGGTATTTTGCAAAGAAAACAGAGAGAAATTTCGCTGTTTCTGCCTGCTCCTGCAGGAATATAATAAAAGATATAATTTGACCGCGATCACGGATGAGAAAGAAATTTATTACAAGCATTTCGTCGATTCCGTCGCGGGAGAGGAATTTTTTCCGAAAAACGCTTGCGTCGCGGAGGTGGGATCGGGAGCGGGCTTTCCTTCTATCCCCTTAAAAGTCGTCAGACCCGATTTGAAGTTTACCCTTATAGAGAGCACGGGAAAAAAATGCGAGTTTCTGCGAATTGTGTGTGAAAAGCTCGGACTTTCGGATATGACCGTTCTGGGCGTCCGCGCGGAAGACGCGGGAAAGGATTCGCATTATCGGGAAAAGTTCGACGTATGTACGGCGCGCGCCGTGGCGCGGCTGAATACGCTGGCGGAATACTGTATGCCCTTTGTCAAAAAAGAGGGTGTTTTCGTAGCATATAAGGGGAACGCCGAAGAGGAAATCAAGGAAGCGGAGCGCGCTCTGTCATTGCTCGGCGGCGGAAAAATCGAGAGATACTCTTACGAATTGCCCGAAAGTTTCGGAAGCCGTACGCTCGTCGTTGCTCAAAAGAGGGAAAAAACGCCCGAAAAATTTCCGCGCGGCAGAGGAAAGGAAAGGAGCAGCCCCATCATATGAACGGGAAATCGTGCGCCTTGACGGGACACAGAGAAATAGAATCCGGTTTCGATGAAAATCGTCTGTACGATAAACTCGAAGAACTGATTCAAAGCGGATACGATTATTTTTATTGCGGCATGGCGCAGGGTTTCGATCTGCTTGCGCTCGGATGTCTGTGCGACTTAAAGCGGAAATACAAAATTTTCGTCGAAGCTTGCATTCCCTATGCGGGGCAGGAAAATTATTTTCCCGTTCGGGAGAAGAAAAAATACCGCGAATTGCTGCAATGGTGCGATAAAAAGACGGTGATTTCCGAATTTTATTACGACGGCTGTCTGCTCCGCAGAAACCGATATATGGCGGACGGCGCGGACGCCGTGCTCGCCTACTGCAAAACGGAAAAGGGAGGCACGGCGTATACCGTGCATTACGCGCAAAAAAAGGGAATCCCCGTCTTTTTCATATAAGAAGTCGAATTTCGGCGAAAAAAATCGGTTAATTCCGGCAAAATTGTGTTATATAATAAACAAAGAGGAGTTATTTATATGCCTTGGTATACGAATTTAAGCGTTCTGGAACAGGTATTATTCTGGATTTCCGTCGTGGCGAGCGTTCTTCTCGTCGTGCAGATTATCCTTATGCTCTGTTCGTTTGCGGGCGTCGACGCCGACGGAGACGGTGCGTTCGACGGAGATATGGATACGGACGGCGGACTTTCCTTCTTTTCGCTGAAAGGAATTACGGCGTTCTTTGCGCTCGGCGGTTGGTGCGGGTTCGCCGCGGCGACCTATCTTCCCGGTAACGTTTGGGCGCCCGTTCTCATCGCGGTGTTTACCGGTTCGGCGGCGCTTGTCGGCGTGGGATTTGCCATGAAGGCAATTTCCCGCTTGCAGTGTTCGGGCAACCTCGTTCCCGAAAAGCTGACGGGACTTACCGCCACCGTTTACGTTTCTATTCCCGCGGGGCGCGCGGGGCGCGGAAAGATCACGCTCACCGCGCAGGGAAAGTATATGGAAATCGACGCCGTAACGGACGAAGAAGAGAGAATTTCCACCGACGAGCAGGTAAAAATCGTATCTTATACCGACGATTTCGCCGTCGTGGAGCGTAATAATAAATAAAAAGCCGAAAAAATTTCGGTAAAATAAAGGAGAGAATGAAAAAATGCCCCCTGTAATTGTAGCCGTCATTGTGGTAGCGGTATTACTGCTCTTCATGATTTTACTCACGGTCGCCGTCCGTTACAAGACGTGTCCGCCCGATAAGATTATGGTCATTTACGGTAAGATTTCCGCCAATCCCGACGGAACGTACCGTTCGGCAAAGTGCGTGCACGGCGGCGCGGCGTTCGTTTGGCCGTTTTTCCAGAAGTATACCTTCATGGACTTGACGCCACTCGCCATTTCCGTCGATTTGAAGAGCGCGCTTTCCAAGCAGAACATCCGTATCGACGTTCCCAGCATCTTCACCGTCGGTATTTCCACCGACCCCGGCATTATGCAGAACGCGGCGGAACGCCTCCGTATGCTCACCATGAACAATATCTCCGACCTCGCGCGGGATATTATTTTCGGTCAGCTTCGTCTCGTCATCGCAACCATGCAGATCGAGGAAATCAACGCCGACCGCGATAAATTTCTCGAAGCCATTTCCCGCAACGTGGAGGGCGAGCTCAAAAAAGTCGGATTAAAGCTCATCAACGTGAACGTTACCGATATTTCCGACGAATCGGGCTATATCACGGCGCTCGGGAAAGAGGCGGCGGCAAAGGCTATCAACGATGCGAAAGTCTCCGTCGCGGAAGAGGATAAAAAGGGTTCCATCGGCGAAGCGAACGCCAGAATGGAACAGCGTATCCGCGTCGCCGAAGCGGAGTCTTCGGCAATCGAGGGCGAAAATAAGGCGAAGGCGGAAATCGCGCGCTCTCAGGCTGTGCTCCGCGAAAAGGAAGCGGAAGCGTTAAAACTCGCCGTAACGGCGGAAAAGGTGCAGGCGGCGAAGGCGCTCGAAGAGAGCTACGTCGCGGAAAAGGCGGCGGAAATTTCCCGTGCCGAGCGCGAAAAAGCGACCAAGGAAGCGGATATCATCGTCGCCGCCGACATCGAAAAGCGCAAGCTGGAAATCGAGGCGGAGGCGGACGCAGAGCAGACGCGCAGAAGAGCCAAGGGTGAAGCGGACGCGATTTTCGCCAAGATGGATGCGGAAGCGCGCGGCGTGCGCGAGAAGCTCACCAAGCAGGCGGAAGGTATGGACGCGCTCGTTAAGAGCGCGGGAACGTCCGACGAAGCGGTGCGCCTGCTCATTGCCGATAAGCTGGAAGCAATCGTTGCCGAGCAGGTCAAAGCCATTTCCGGCGTGAAGATCGACAAGGTTACCGTGTGGGACGGCGGTCAGAACGCGGAAGGAAAAACGTCTACGGCGAACTTCCTTTCGGGGCTTTTGAAGAGCCTGCCTCCCCTCGAAGAAATTTACAATATGGCGGGACTTTCCCTTCCCAAAGCCGTCGCGCCGCAGAAAACCGACTCGGAGGAAGCCGATTACGAAGAGGATGTCGACGAAGAAACGGAAGAGTAAAGTACAAAAAAGAACGGGAAGCCGTTCTTTTTTTACGGACAGAATATGGACGAAATAAATTTTTATAAGCTCGATAAATCAAAAAAATATTCGGCGGAAGGGGTGCGCGTCAAAAAGGGGTCGTTGGGATTATTCTGCGTCGTGATTCTGTTTTTCTGGGCAATCGCAATCGCGCTGTTTATTCTCAATGCGGGTAAGTTGTTCCGCGAAGCGCGGCTCACCGTTTTTACCTTCGGGTTTACGGCAATCGTATGCGTTATCACCGTTTGCCTGTGTTTCAAGTCGCGTCCGATTATCAAAAAGATTATGCGCGTGCGGCGCATCGTAAAGGACGGCACGCTGACGGACGGTACGGTTACGGAGGTTTCCGTTTACGATATGCAGCACACGGGAGCCAAAACGGTAAGCAACTACGCCTATAAAACGGTGGCATTGCAATATACCTTTTACGGAAGGGACGGGGTTTTGCGCGGCGGGGAGTTTGCAGGAAATTACAATGAAAATCCCTTTTCCGTCGGGCAGAAACTGATGATTGCCTTCAACGATGACGACAGCATTATTTTAAGAGAGTTCACGCTTGCAAACAACGGAGAAAATTGAGTTCCGGCAAAATAAAAAGCCGTCCGCAGGGAATAGCGGACGGCTTTTTATAAAAGAATATTTGCGGAAATGCTTGACAATACCGCGAAACGGATTTATAATTCCTATAAAAATAATAGGAAATAAAGGAGCGTTATGTACGTATATGCCGACAACGCGGCGACAACGAAAATGCGACCTTCCGCGCTCGCCGCATACTGCGAAACGGCAAAAAGATTTTACGGAAATCCTTCGAGCTTGCACGGGGAAGGACAGCGCGCAAAGGCGCTTTTGACCGATTACCGCGGAAAGATTTCCGAAATTCTCGGTTGTAAGGCGGGGGAGATCTATTTTACCTCGGGCGGAAGCGAAGCGGACAATCAAGCCGTTTACAGCGCGGCGAGATACGGGAAAGCGAAAGGAAAGACAAAAATCGTATCCACGGCAATCGAGCATCATGCCGTTTTACATGCGCTGAAACGGTTGGAAGGGGAAGGGTTTTCCGTCGTGCTGCTTCCCGTAGGGGAACGGGGGATCGTTTCTTCGGAGGACGTCGCGCGGGAACTTACGCCCGACGTGTGCCTCGTTTCCGTCATGCTTGCGAATAACGAAATCGGAACATTGCAGCCCGTTCGGGAAATCGGCGCGCTGTGCCGTAAACGCGGCGTGCTCTTTCACACGGACGCGGTGCAGGCGGTCGGGCATATTCCCGTCGACGTGAACGAGATCTGCGTAGACTATCTGTCCCTTTCCGCGCATAAATTCGGGGGACCGAAGGGCGTCGGCGCGCTGTATGCGCGCGCGGGCGCGCCGCTGTTCCCGTTGATCGAGGGCGGCGCGCAGGAACGCGGCAAACGGGCGGGTACGGAAGACCTTCCCGCCGTCGCGGCGATGACGGCGGCGCTATGCGAGGCGGCGGAAAATATGCCGCAAGCAAACGAAAAGACGCTCGCGCTTCGCGAAAGACTTATCGACGGACTCCTTAAAATTCCGCATTGCGCGTTGAACGGCGACAGGGAAAAAAGACTTGCGGGAAATATTAATATCTGTTTCGAGGGAGTCGAAGGAGAAGCGCTGCTTTTGCATCTCGACGACATGGGCGTTTGCGCTTCGTCCGGCTCTGCCTGTACGTCCGGCTCGCTCGACCCTTCGCACGTTTTACTCGCCATCGGGAGAAAGCACGAGGTCGCGCACGGTTCGTTGCGCCTTACGCTGAACGAGGACAACACCGAAGAGGAAATCGATTATCTGATAAAAGCGGTGAAGGAAGCGGTGGAACGCGTGCGGGGGATGTCCTGTTTTTGGCGGGATCTGCAAGAGGGCAGAAAAAAATTTACATTTGAAACATAAAAGGAGAAGACTATGGCGCTTTATAGCGAAAAAGTAATGGACCATTTCAGGAATCCGCGAAACGTCGGCGTAATACCCGACGCGGACGGCGTGGGAGAAGCCGGCAACGCGAAGTGCGGCGACATCATGAAAATATATCTGAAAATTTCCGACGGCACGATTACGGACGTCAAGTTTGAGACCTTCGGATGCGGCAGCGCGATCGCTTCGAGTTCGATGGCGACGGAAATGATAAAGGGAAAGCGGATAGAGGACGCGCTCGCTCTGACGAACAAAGCGGTTACGGAGGCGCTCGGCGGACTTCCCGCGCACAAACTGCATTGCTCCGTGCTGGCGGAAGAGGCGGTAAAAGCGGCGCTTCTCGACTATTACCGCAAAAACGGGATCGCCTGCGACGAAGCGCTCTTGGCTCCGCATGCCTGCGCCTTCGGCGAAGGGGAGACGCGATGATTTCCACAAAAGGGCGCTATGCGCTCCGCGTCATGGTTGCGCTTGCGGAGAACAGAACGGACGGATACGTTTCCCTGAAAAAAATCGCGGAAGAGGAGGGAATCCCTCATAAATATCTCGAAGCGATCATGACCGCGCTCGCCAAAGCGGCGCTCGTGGAAGGTTCGCGCGGGAAGAGCGGGGGATACCGCCTTTGCCGTCCGCCGGAACGTTATACCGTTTTGGAAATTTTACAAACGACGGAAACGTCGCTCTCGTCCGTAAGCTGTACGGAAAACGGCGGAAACGGCTGCCGCCGAGCGGACGGCTGCCCTACGCTTCCCATGTGGCGCGAACTTGATAAAACGGTGAAAGAGTTTTTTTCTGCTTATTCTCTCGCGGATTTAGTAAAAGGAAAGCGCGGCGGAAAAGATTGACCTGCGTTCTGCGCTTTACATTTTAAGCAAAGCGTGTTAAACTGTAAGAAACCAAACCGAGGGGAACGTATGGAAAAATTCGTATTCACAGACGGAGATAAAATCGGAGTATTCGACGGCGAAAAGACGGCGCTTTACGAGAGCGAATACATCCTCCGTTATCGGGAATACGCCGAAACGCGCGTAAAAAACGACGAATGGAAGTATACGGGAGAAGGCGCGCGCTTCCGCGGCGATTACGATACCTACCGCGCAAAAAAAGAAACGGTTCGCGTATACGTCAATTCCGCACAAATCGAAGGGAATAAGGTCGTTTATGCCTTTACCGTGAACGGAGCTTCGGGCGTGTACCGTAAAGATGTTTCGGATGAAAAGGCGCGGGAAGAGCATATTTTATCCTCTTCGGACAGTGAAATTTTAACGCTTCACAGGGGCGCGGAAAACACTTATGCCGTAACCGTGCGTGCTAACGGCGTAACTTCGCATATCGGGATTCTGTACGGAAGCAATTCGGAATTAAAGACGCTGACGGACGGCGACACGCGCGACCAAAACGCCTATTTTTCCGCCGTGAATCGAAACGAGATTTTATTCGACAGCGCGGGCGTCGGGCGCGATTCCGAAGGGAATTTTTCCGGAAGATATTCGCCTGCCGTTATTTGTTCGCTCGACCTCGGTACGATGGAGATAAAGGAGATTTTCCGCGACAAGGAGCTTTCCTGCACCAAGCCCAAACAGGCGAAGGACGGCGCGCTCTACTGCATTCAGCGCCCCAACAGGGAAAAGCGGGGCGGAAATCCGCTCGTCGAAATTCTGCTCATTCCGTACAGAATCATACAGGCGATCGTCATGTTCGTGCAGGCGTTCGTAACCATGTTCACAGGCAAGAGTATGACCTCGGGCGGGAGCAACCCTGCGCGCGGACGGGAAACGGACTCCCGCAAGCTGTTTGTGGACGGAAACCTCATCGAAGCGGAAAAGGAATTAAAGCGCAACAAGCGGTTTAAGGATAAGGAATACGGCTTTATCCCGATGAGTTGGAAGCTCGTAAAAATCGAAAACGGAAAAGCCGTGCCCATCAAGAGCGGGATATGCGATTTCGATTTGTGCGAGGACGGCGGAATTTACTGCACCAACGGCAAGCATGTCTTTTATATCAAGGACGGCAAAACGGTCAAAGTCGCCGATGCGGACTTGTGCCTTTCCGTTTCGACGGCATCGGAGCGCAATTTTACGGAAGACGATTTTTTCGTATGATATCGTATTTTGCGATGAAACAACGGCGGATTGTTCCCGCCGTTGTTTCATTGAATGAAAAGTAACGCGCCGCAACGGTAAAGTAACAAAAACGGGCTTGAAATTTCAACGCCGAAATTTTATAATAAATTCAAAAAAGGAAGGAATCCCTATGGCGTTCAAAGACAGACTGAAGGAGTTTCGGCAGTCGAAAAAAATTACGCAATCAGAGCTTGCAAAAATGATTTTTGTCAGCCGAAGCGCCGTCGCAAAGTGGGAAAACGGACTCGGGCTTCCGAGCGACGTTAATTTGAAAGCGCTCTGCGACTTCTTCGGGACGGAAGAGTCTCGTTTGTTGGACAGGGACGATTTGAAAGCGGAAATAAACGGTCATAAACTACAGAAAAGATCGGTTGTTACCGCTGTGTGCGGAATTGTGTTTCCGCTCGTTTTCGCTTGGCTTTTCGTCATAAAAATGTTCACGTTCGGAAGACCGGGCGCCGTTTTGCCCGCGGTGTATATGCCGCCGCGCGCTGCGGCGGATTTTATCGGATTGGCGGGAGAATGCTCCGCGCTTCTTCTGTGGGGTGCAAATATTGCTTTTTCCGCGTTTTGCCTGTGGTCGGTTCCTTTGAAAAGATCCGCAGCCGCGCTTCGCGTCAATATCGGACTCGTCGCTTTCTCATTCGTGGTTTTTCTTGTTTTGATTATAACCGCAATCGTTTTGGCGCAGGGTCAAAATTATTGGATTTTGATTTTTTGTTAACGCGTTCCCGAATTCGCCCCGCAAGGAAATAATTCGCCGCGATTTTCTATTTTTCGCGGCGCGAAAGGCGTTATGCTGGAAGCAAACCGAAAATTCGGCGAAAGGGGAACTTTATGGCATACGAAAAGCGGCTGTGCGTATTAAAACAGATAAAAAAGGGATTTTCCGCGGACGGCAGTCCGCTCTCGGGCGCGGTGTACGCCGAACGGATGGGAAGCGAGCTCACCGTAACGCCCCGACTTGCGGGAATCGCGCCCGTCAAAGAGGGGAGATACGCGCTCGCCGTTTGGGCGGGCGGCAGGGAATACTGCTTAGCGCTTACGGGCGGCGCGCTGAAAATTGCCGACGCGCCCTCGCTCAAAGACGGTTTTGCCGTTCTCCTGTGCTTTGTGCGCGGCGAAGCGGAGCCCGTCGCGTTCGGCTGCTGCGGAAGCGCGCCGGCAAATTACCGCGATCTGCTCAAAATATTTTCGGAAGAGGAGAAAAAGCGCAAGCGCGCCGCTCCCATTCCCGTTCCCATGCCGCCCACGCAGGTTCCGGGGGCGCCCTCGCCGCAGGTGCCGCTCGCGCCCGCGATTCCCGTTCCCGACGCGGAGGACGCCGCCCCCTTTCGCAAAGCCGCGGGGTACGACGACGAAGCCATCGCTTCGGACGACTATTTCCGCGGAAAGCTATTCGAGGGCGCTGAAAATGATGACGCTCGTGCTGGCGGTAAAGAATCGCAAAAAGCGGCAACGGGCGGGGGCGGCGCTCGCGCGGATGACGAAAACGGCGCTGTACACCCGTTCCGCGTCGGAAGCGGCTCCCTTACATATTATAACGAAATGCGGGAAAAATTAGAGGACGCCTTTTCCAAATATCCGAAGGACGACCGCCTGCAAACGATTTTTCCGCGATCGGAGTGGGTGAACACGGGGGGCGGATTGCTCGGCGTTATCTACGAAAACGGGCGTCCGCGCTATATCTGCGCGGCGGCGGAGTCGGCGGGCGATCCGCCCGAAGAGATGAAGGGATTGGGAATCTTCGTGCCGAGGACGCACTTTTCCGACGGCGAAGGTTTTTATGTGGTGTTTCAGGACGCCGACACGGGGGAAACGGTGAAAACGTATGAAAGCTGAAAGGGCGGCGCGTAATGCGCCGTTTTATTTTTACAAAAATTTCAAAAAAAGGTTTTTATTTCAAATCGTTTACATTGACGGAGCTTTGTGGTATAATATAATAGGTCGTTTCCTTATGAACGGCGCATAGTTACGTTGAACTGCGCTTTTCCCGGGATGCGCACGTCTGCGTGCGCGCCCCGTCGAAAATGCTCGTTCGCCTTGTTCTGCATGTGCTTGGAAAATAACGATAAACCCTTTCGTTATTTAACGGTATCGGGCGGGAAGAGGCTTGGGAACGCGCCGCGGACGTCCCGCAAAAAAAGATAAAATTTTATCGGAGGTCATAGAATGAAAGCTCTTACCGACAACAAGAAGGTTCTCGATTTTGTAAATGAGAGCGCGCAGCTCGCGCAGCCCGACGAAATCGTATGGATCGACGGCAGCGAGGCGCAGCTTGCCAAGCTGCGCGAAGAAGCGTGCAAGACGGGCGAGATGATTAAGCTTAATCAGGAAAAGCTCCCCGGTTGCTACTACCACCGCACGGCGGAAAACGACGTCGCCCGCGTGGAAGCGCGCACCTTCATCTGCTGTAAAAACAAAGAGGACGCGGGTCCCATCAACTATTGGATGGACCCCGAGGAAGCGTACGCGCTTTGCAGGGAGATTGCCCGCGGCAAGATGAAGGGCAGGACGATGTACGTCATTCCCTATTCCATGGGCGTCGTCGGCTCGTCCTTCTCCAAAATAGGAATCGAAGTAACCGACTCCATTTACGTCGTCCTGAATATGGCGATTATGACGCGCGTCGGGCTCGATTGTTATAAGGCGCTCGGCAAAGACGGCGACTTCATCAAGGGCTTTCACTGCAAGTGCGACGTAGACCCCGAAAAGCGCTATATCATGCACTTCCCCGAGGACAACACCATTATTTCCGTCAATTCCGCTTACGGCGGCAACGTGCTGCTCGGCAAAAAATGCTTTGCGCTGCGCATCGCTTCCTACCTCGGTAAGAACGAGGGGTGGATGGCGGAGCACATGCTCATCCTCGGCGTTACTTATCCCGACGGAAGCAAGCACTACGTCGCTGCGGCGTTCCCGTCCGCGTGCGGCAAGACCAACCTCGCCATGCTTATTCCGCCCAAGCACTATCTCGATATGGGTTATAAGGTAGAGTGTGTCGGCGACGATATTGCCTGGATCCGCGTCGGCAAAGACGGCAGGCTTTGGGCGGTCAACCCCGAAAACGGCTTCTTCGGCGTCGCGCCCGGCACCAATATGAAGAGCAACCCCAACGCGCTGCTTGCAACGCAGAAGGGCACCATCTTCACCAACGTGGCGATCAACCCCGAGGACAACACCGTTTGGTGGGAGGGGCTTTCCAAACCCGCGCCCGAGCACCTCATCGACTGGCTGGGCAACGAATGGACGCCCGAAAGCGGCGTGAAGGCGGCGCACCCCAATTCCAGATTTACGGCGCCCGCCGTTAACTGCCCCTGTCTTTCGCCCGAGTTTAATTCCAAGGAAGGCGTGCCCCTCGACGCCATCATCTTCGGCGGCAGAAGGGCGACGACTACGCCCCTTTGCTATCAGTCGCGCGATTGGGATCACGGCGTGTTCGTCGGCTCCATTATGTCGAGCGAAACGACGGCGGCGGCGACGGGCGCGGTCGGCGTGCTCCGCCACGACCCCATGGCGATGAAGCCGTTCGCGGGCTACCACATGGGCGATTACTTCGCGCATTGGATCGAAATGGGCAAGAAGGTTACCAACCCGCCTAAAATCTTCAACGTCAACTGGTTCCGTCAGGATAAGGACGGCGAATTCCTTTGGCCCGGCTTCGGCGACAACATGCGCGTGCTCGACTGGATCTTGAAGCGCTGCGCGGGCAAGGTGGACGCGAAGGAAACGGCGATCGGCTACGTTCCCTATGCGAAGGACATCAACCTCGAGGGGCTCGATTACTCCGTAGACACGCTGGAAAGCATTCTCTATATCGACAAGGCGCGTTGGAGCGCGGAAGCGGACGAAATCGCCGAGTACTACAAACAGTTCGGCGACAGGCTTCCCAAAGAGCTTTCCGAAAGCCTTGCGACACTCAAAAAGAACTGTGAAGCGTAAATTTAACGGTAAAACGCCCGATTTCTCGAAAGAGAAATCGGGCATTTTTTACGTGATTTCCAAATAAAGTAATTTTTCTTTTTCTTGCTGGAATTCCTCTTCCGGCAGTTGACCTGCTGCCCGAAATAAACTTTTTTCCATATTTATCAGATATATAAATTTTTGTGTAAAAAGCGGGCGCGGATATATTCCGCGCCCGCTTCCGTGAACAAAGTAAATTTCTGTATTAGGGGGAAAGAAAAGTATCATCGTTCACTGCCCTTACCTTGTCTTTTGTAAGAGTTGCCTTTATTATAATCGCATAATGTACGATTGTCAAGCGAAAAATCGTATAATATGCGATATTTTTTACAAATCGGACGTATCATAATAGGGGGAGATTTATGGAGCTGAAAGACATTCAAAGGAGAATGCGGGAAGAAATCGCGGCGAGCGGTCTGCCGCAGAAGGTAATCGCGGCAAACATCGGCGTTTCGCCGCAGACGGTATCCAAATATATGAAGAAGGACGTTTTTCCCGCGCTCGACACGTTTGCCAAGCTTTGCAGGGTGTTGGACGTAAAAGCCGACTACATTCTCGGCACGGAGGAGTATTGAAAACGTCTGATTAACGGTAAATCAGACGTTTTTCAAAGATGCTTGCGTCATACGGTTTAAGACCGTGTTGATAAGGGAAAGCGCGAAGGGCAGCAGTCCGATTTGAAGAAAGGCGCTTAAATACTCCTGCGGACCGTGCACGATGACCCTGCCGAGCAGGATGGCAAACGTAAACGCGGAAGCGATAAGGGCGAGCATGCCGAAAAGAAAGGTAACGGCAAGCGCCCTTTTTTTCTTTTCCGCGGCGTTCAGAGTCGAGGTTCTTTTCAGAAGCGATATGCCGCCGTAAACGAACACCGCGGCATACGCAACGGCGCCCAGTCCGAGCAGGAAGCACACAAAAGCATAGGCGGAACTGAGAAACCAAATCAGAAGCGAGGCAACGAGATTGCCGGTTTGCGTTTCGGTTTCCGCGGAAAATTGTCGCGAAAAGATAAAACAGCTTACGGCGTAATAAACAAACAGCGCCGAAAGGGCAAGGCAGGAAATGACGTAAAATATTCTACGCGCTTTTTTGTCGGGCGGAGGCGCGCCTTCGGAGATGGTTTTTTCCTTTTCGTCCATAGCAATATTATAGCGTATCATTATAAAAAATGCAATAGCGAAAAAGTTATCCACAGAGTTGTCGACATTGTGGATAACAATACTAATGAATTGAAAAAGAAAAAGGTGCGCGGCGTTATGCCGCGCACCTTCTGCATACAATAAAGATTAGCCCGTAATCAGGGAAAGTAAATTGTAATCGCTGAATACGACCACGCACACGAGGGAAACGGTGCTCATGATTTTAATGAGGATATCGAGCGAAGGACCCACCGTGTCTTTGAGCGGGTCGCCCACGGTATCGCCGACGACCGCCGCGTCGTGCGCGGGGCTGCCCTTGCCGCAACCTTCCACGCCGCCCGCTTCGATATACTTTTTCGCGTTATCCCAGGCTCCGCCCGCATTACCCGAATAAATTGCGAGCATGATGGCGGCGAGCGTCGCGCCGATCAGGATTCCGCCGACGAATTCCGCGCCGAACAGGAAACCGCATACGACGGGGAAGGCGATGGCGACAATCGCGGGAACGATCATTTCGCGGAGCGCGCCCTGCGAAGAGATCTTAATACATGTCTTATAATCGGGCTTCTGTTCGCCCGTGAGAATGCCGGGGATTTCGTTGAACTGGCGGCGGACTTCCTCCACCATCTTGCGCGCCGCTTTGGCGACGGCGTTGATGAGCATTCCGCTAAACAGGAAGGGGAGCGCCGCGCCGAGCAGGGCGCCGACGAGTACCTCCTGCGACATGATGTTGAGGGAGAGCGCGTTATTCAAGCCCTCCTGCATAAAGGCGTAGAGATAGCTGCTCATCATGGACATGGTCGCGAGCGCCGCCGAGCCGATTGCGAAGCCCTTTCCGATCGCGGCGGTGGTGTTGCCTACGCTGTCCAGTTTATCGGTGATGGCGCGGACTTCTTCGTCCAGACCGCTCATTTCGGCGATGCCGCCCGCATTGTCGCTGATGGGGCCGTACGTATCGACGGAAACGGTCGCCGCGACGAAGGAGAGCATGCCCAAAGCGCCGCAGCCCACGCCGAACATTCCGCCGACGGCATAGCATGCGAAGATCGCTGCGCCGAGGCAGACGACGGGGAGCATACAGGAAATCATGCCCGAAGCCATGCCCTGCGTGATGGTGAGGGCGGGGCCCTCCTTGCTTGCATGCGCGATTCCCTTCGTCGGTTTATGGTCGTAACTCGTGTAGTATTCGGAAATCATTCCGATGAGGATGCCCGCCGCGATGCCGATCGCCGCGCCGATCCAGGGGGTAATCGCGCCCGCTTTCATGCCCGCCGCGCGGAGCTGTTCGGGGAGCTCGTCCTTGAACAGCAATAGGCACAGCACGCATCCGAGGATGAGCGTAAAGCCTGCGGAGATCCATGTCGCAAGGTTGAGCTCCATATGCGGATTGTCGGACAGCTTGCGCTTGACGAGCGGGAACGCGATTCCGAGGATACAGCCGAATAAGCCGATTGCCGCGAACAGCATGGGGAAGGCGACCATCTTCGCATACAGCGACGCCGAAAGAAACGCCGCTTCGTGCGTGAATATCTCGATTGCGAGAATCGCCGTCGCCATAATGGAGCCGACGTAGCTTTCCAGAAGGTCGGCCCCTAAGCCCGCCACGTCGCCCACGTTGTCGCCCACATTGTCGGCGATGGTGGCGGGGTTGCGGGGGTCGTCCTCGGGAATGTGTGCTTCCGTTTTACCGACGAGGTCGGCGCCCATGTCCGCAGCTTTGGTGTAAATGCCGCCGCCCACGCGGTTGAACATGGCGATAATGCTGCATCCGAGCGCGTAGCCCGAAAGGATGAGCGAAAGGGAATACGCCTGTCCCGTAACGGGGTTGACGCGCGTCGGCACGATAGAAGTTCCTTCGACGGGGAAGAGCATGCCCTCCCACAGCCCGAAGCAGAGGTATACGATGAGCGCGCCCAAAAGCGCGAAGCCCGCCACGCACAACCCCATGACGGAGCCGCCGCGGAAGGCGACTTTCAGCGTTTTGCCGGTGCTGCGCGTTTCGTTCGCCGTGTTGGTAACGCGCACGTTGGCGTACGTCGCGATTTTCATGCCGATAAAGCCGGCGGTGCTGGACATGAGCGCGCCGAGCACGAAGGCAATTCCCGTCTCCCACGAAATGACGACGGCAAGAATTGCGGCAATGATAAGCCCGATAACGGCAACGATTTTGTATTCGTAGCGGATAAAGGCGTTTGCTCCCTCGCGGATTGCCGCCGCGATCTCCTGCATGCGTTCGTTGCCCTCTTTGAGCTTTTTGACGAGCATGAAATTAAGCGCGGCGAATCCGAGTCCGAGGACTGCCGCGGCCATTACGATGATCATCAGTAATTGGTTCATAACTCTCTCCTTATAATATTGAAGTATCGACTTCACTTTTCCGAATTATAACACTAATTCGCGCGCTTGTCCATATAAGAAAGGAAAATTTTACCTGAAAATATAAAAATCGCCGCAAACGCGGCTGCGTCTGCGGCAAAATGCGAAATTTTTTACATAACGACGATGTCTTTCTGCGTAAACAGTTCTTTCAGCTCCGCGGGGAAGTTTTCATCAGTGATTAAAACGTCGATGTCGTCTACGTGCGCAAAGGTGTAGGGCATGATTTTGCCGACTTTGGAACTGTCTATCATCATGTAGACCGACTTCGCTTTTTTTCTCACCGTTTTCAAGAGGTCGGCTTCGATTTGCGAGCCGCAGGAGAATCCGTTTTCGGGCGTGAACGCCGACGAAGAGAGGATGGCGAGTTCGAAATTGGTATTGTCGAAATACGCCTGCGCAACGGGGGAAGCGGTGGAAAGGTTGTCTTTGAGCACCTGTCCGCCGAGCACGGTAACGTTGAGGTTCTTTTTCTGCGCCAGCTCGATGGCGACGGCAAGCCCGTTTGTGAAAACGTGAATGCTGATGTCGGGCATTTCCTTTGCGAGATACATCGCGGTCGTTCCGCCGTCGATAAATACGGAGCTGTCCTCGTCGATAAGTCCCGCCGCCTTCTGTGCGATTTCGATTTTTTCGTCCGTGTGAATGGCGGTCTTTTTGGTGTACGGTTCGCCCGATACCTTATGTACCTCTTTTACCGACATTGCGCCGCCGCGTACGCGGATGATTCTGCCCGCCTGTTCCAGATACAGCAGGTCGCGGCGAAGGGTCATCTGCGAAACGTTGGGGAAATAATCGTCGAGCTGATCGAGCGAAAGTTTCCCGCGCTTATCGAGAAGTTCGGCAATTTCTTCGATTCTATCCTTTTTCAATTTAGCATCCTCCAATATTTTTTCTCTATGTCAAATAATAACATAATCCGAACGTTTTGGCAAGTGCATTTCAATATAATCTTTATTTTAAATCAAAATTATACAATAATTATACATTCCGCGGGATTATTTGTGCAACTTTCGGAAACAATAGGGATAAATGAAAACAATTCACATTTTACTCCCGCGGTTGCGGGAAATGGGCGGCGGACGTTCCGTTCGGTGAAATAATGAGGAATTTTTCCGTGCGGCGGAAAAATGCTTTGCTTTTTTTGCTCGGGCATGGTAAAATAGCGGATATGGAACAGAGTTACATTACGGCGCTCGACGAGCATTTCTGCGCGCGATATTCCGATTACGTGCGCATCAGCGCGCTCGAAGGATATAAGATGCCCGATATGATCACCATTGCGAGCGACGGAAATATCGTTCGCAAGGAATCGCTTCGCATGCGCCTTTGCTATCAGGAAAACTGCGCCGAGCTGCTCGCGAAGTTCAAGAAAGGGCTCGCCGATACCGATTTTACGTTCAGTTTTTTATTTCCCTCCTTTGCCGACCGCGTGCGCGATAAATTCCGCAAATACACCTTTGCGAAGTATCTGCCCGTCGTCCTCTCCCACGGAGACGAAACGGCGGAATCGGCGGGAAAAAAGCTTGCGATCGAGCCGAAGTTCTGGCAAAAAATCGTGAGGGGCAGCCTGTATCCCGAAAAGAACACCGTGCTTGCGCTTGCGCTTGTTTGCAGGCTCAGCCCCGCGGACGCCAATAACCTGCTCGGCGTGTGCGGGTATACTCTTGCGGAGGACAACGTGCGCGACGTCGTCGTGGGATATCTGCTCGAACGGGGCATTTTCAACGAACGGATGCGCGACGACTGTCTCGCAGAATACAAAATAACCAATCTTCCCATTGCGCGGGACGCGCAAAACGCTTGACCGACTGCGTCCGTCTGTGGTAAAATAACCGAAAACCGAATCATTCCGAGAGGGAGAAAGAGTACTCCGAAGCGGCGCGAAAAAGAGAGGGAAACCGTAGGCTGAAAGTTTCCTTGGCGGGGCGCGGGGGAAGGTGCGTTTTCCTCGTTCGAGGTCGGAGTAACTTCCGCGGCAGTCCGCCGTTATCGGATATACGAGGGGAGAAATCCCGAAGTAAAGTGGAACAGTGCTAAGCGGCGCCTTTATATAATGAAAAGGGCGCCGCTTTTTATTTTATCGCGGCTTATGAACTTCGTATAAGTCTCAGCGCGCTCCCCTTATATCCCGTTTCAAAACCGCGATCGTCAAATAATTTCGTGCGGAGGTGCAATTTGTTTTTTGCGAGATTGAGAAAAGATATTGCCGCGGCGAAGCGGAACGACCCCGCCGCCCGCAATAAGTTTGAAATATGGCTCACGTACTCGGGCGTGCACGCGCTGTCCTGGCACCGCTGGGCGAACAGACTTTATCGCATGCACTTAAAGCTGCTTGCGCGCATGACGTCGCAGTTTGCAAAGTTTTTGACGGGGATAGAGATCCACCCCGCGGCGAAGATTGCGTCGGGCGTGTTCATCGACCACGGCGCGGGCGTCGTCATCGGAGAGACGGCGGAGGTCGGGGAAGGCTCGGTTATTTACCAGGGCGTAACGCTGGGCGGCACGGGAAAAGAAAAGGGCAAGCGCCACCCGACGCTCGGCAGAAACGTAACGGTGTCGTGCGGGGCTAAGGTGCTCGGCGGGTTCAAGGTGGGCGACGGCGCGCGCATCGGCGCGGGGGCGGTGGTGCTCAAAGAGGTGCCGCCGTACGCGACGGTCGTCGGCGTTCCGGGCAGAGTCGTACGCGTCAACGGCGAAAAGACGGCGCCCGACCTCGTGCCCGAAAAGGACGACCCTATACTCAAAGAGGTTTGCGCGCTGCGCGAGCGCATGTTTGCATTGGAAGCGCTTATATCGGATCAGTCGAAACATTACGACGGGAAAGGAGATGTATCATGAAAATTTACAACACGCTTACGAGAAGAAAGGAGACGTTCGAGCCGCTCGAAGCCGGCAAGGTAAAGATGTACGCTTGCGGCATTACCGTGTCGGGCGAAGCGCACGTCGGGCACGGCTTTCAGGCGCTCATTTACGATATTTTCCGCAAGTTTCTCGAAAAGCAGGGTTACAAGGTTACGTACGCCCGCAATTATACCGACGTGGACGATAAAATTATCGCAAAATCAAAAGAGACGGGTATTCCCGCCGACCGCTATGCACAGATGATGATTGAGGACATCGACGCCGTGATGGCGCGCATGCGCGTGGACGAGCCGGACGTCTGGCTCAAAGCGACGGAAAATATCGGCAATATTATTGCGTTCGTACAGGCTTTAATCGAAAAGGGACACGCTTACGCCGCGGAAAACGGCGACGTGTATTTCGACGTGGACAGCTTTTCCGCTTACGGGCAGCTTTCGGGGCGCAGCAAGGACGACATGCTCGACGGTGTGCGCGTGGAAAACGACGGGAGCAAGAAGAATCCCTACGACTTCGCGCTCTGGAAGCGCGCCAAGGAGGGGGAGATATGCTGGGATTCCCCTTGGGGCAAGGGGCGCCCCGGCTGGCATATCGAGTGCTCGGCAATGAACCGCGCCGCGTTCGGGGAGCAAATCGACATTCACGGCGGCGGACGCGACCTCGTGTTTCCGCACCACGAAAACGAAATTGCGCAGAGCGAGGCGCTTACGGGCAAACGGTTTGCCAAATACTGGATGCATAACGGGCTCATCAAGGTCAACGGGCAGAAGATGAGTAAGTCGCTCGGCAATAGTCTGCTTTTGTCCGATTTGCTGGACAAATATTCGGACGAGGCGATTAAATTCGCGCTGTTGTCGTCGGGTTACCGCAACGACGTGAATATTACCGATACGTTTTTCTCCGACGCGGAAGCGCACCTCGTGCGCTTCTATACCGCGCTCGCAAGGGCGGAAAAAGCCTTTCCCGCCGAAAATGGGGGCGAAGAGGAAATCGACAAAAAATTCGACCTTGCAATGAGCGACGATTTCAATGCGGCGCTCGCGCTCGCCGATTTGTTCGGATACGTTAAGGAAATTTCCCGCCTGACGGAAGCGGGCGATTCCCGCGCGAAGAGAATGGCGAACCAAATCAGGCGCACCTATTCCCTTTTGGGACTCTTCCGCAGGGACGCGGAAGCGTATCTGAACGAGTACGGCAAGGCAAAGGACGTGCCCGAAGAAGTACTGGCGCTTGCGGAAGAGCGCAAGGCGGCGCGCGCAAACAGGGATTGGGCGAAGTCGGACGAGCTGCGCGAACGGCTCAAAGCTCTGGGCTATGCCGTAAAAGACGGCAAAGAGGGCTACGAGCTTACGAAAATCAACTAAAAAGGGCGGGCAAAAGCGATTGACATTCGCCGTGCTCCGCATTAAAATAGAGAGGAATTTTTCGGGAGAACGATCATGAAAATCACATCCAAAGAATTGAGACAAAAATGGATCTCCTTTTACGAGAGCAAGGGGCATACCGACATCGGCGCCGTTTCTCTCATCGGCGACGGCTCGACGGGCGTCATGTTCAACGTGGCGGGCATGCAGCCGCTCATGCCCTACCTGCTGGGCAAAAAACACCCCGCGGGCAAGCGCCTTTGCAACGTGCAGGGATGCATGCGCACGGTGGACATAGATTCCGTCGGCGATGCTTCCCACTTCACCTTTTTCGAGATGATGGGCAATTGGTCGCTCGGCGATTATTTCAAAAAGGAAAAGACGGCATGGACGTTCGAGCTTTTGACGAAGGTGTTCGGCTTGGATAAGGACAAGCTGTGCACGACGGTGTTCGAGGGCAACGAGAGCGCCCCGCGCGACGACGAAACGGCAAACCTCGTCATAGCGCTCGGAATCAAGCCCGAACACGTGTTTTACCTCCCCCAAACGGACAACTGGTGGGAGCTGGAAGGCACCGTCGGCACGCCGTGCGGCCCGGACAACGAGTGGTTTTATCCGCTCGATACGGAAAAGGAAAATCCCGTGTTCCCCGACGATTATATCGAGATCGGAAACGACGTTTATATGCAGTACAAAAAGACGGCGGCGGGCTACGAGCCGCTGGAAAATAAGAATGTGGATACGGGCTTCGGGTTCGACAGAATGCTGCTCTTTCTGAACGGGCTTTCCGACGGATATCTTACCGACCTGTTTTTGCCCGTTGTGCACGAGCTGGAAAGGCTTTCGGGCAAGTCTTACGCGGCGGGCGGGGAAGCGCAGCGCGCTATGCGCATCATCGCCGATCACACTCGCACGACGGTCATGCTCGTCGGCGACGAAAACGGCATTCTCCCCTCCAACACGGGCGCGGGATATATTCTGCGCCGCCTCATGCGCCGCGCCATCCGCTATTGCAAATCGCTCGGCGTGCCCTCGGACGCGATGTGCGCATGCGCGAAGATCTTCATCGAACAGGTTTACGACGAAGCCTATCCGCTCTTAAAGGACAAAGAAGCGTATATTCTCGAAGAAATCGGGAAGGAAGCCGAGCGCTTTGAGACGACGCTCGCGCAGGGCATGAAGGAGTTTGAAAAGTGCGTGCAGGGTTTGGAGCGTAAAAACGCATTCATGGCGCAAAGCAATCCCGAATATAGTAAGGAGACGGTCATCGGCGGCAAGCAGGCGTTCCGCCTTTACGACACCTATGGCTTCCCGCTCGAACTCACGCAGGAGCTGGCGGCGGAGAGAGACCTGTCCGTCGATACGGTCGGCTTCGACGCGGCGTTTCGTGAGCACCAGGAAAAGAGCCGCGTGCTTCCCGCGGGGCAGTTTAAGGGCGGACTCGAGAGCCATTCGGACATGGCGGTGAAGTACCACACGGCAACGCACCTTCTGAACGCGGCATTAAAGGCGGTACTCTCCCCCGACGTTAACCAGAAGGGCAGCAACATTACCGACGAGCGCATGCGCTTTGACTTCAACTTCCCGCGCCCCATGACGGCGGAAGAGATCGCGGCGACGGAAAAGCTCGTAAACGAAAAGATAAAAGAAGATATTCCCGTCGTGTTCAAAGAGATGTCGCTCGAACAGGCGCGCGAAGAACGGTTCGTCGGCGTGTTCGACGCAAAGTACGGCGATACGGTGAAAACATACTCCGTGGGCGATTTTTCCAAGGAGATGTGCGGCGGCCCTCACGTGGAACGTACGGGCGTGCTCGGCACGTTCAAAATCGTCAAAGAGCAGTCCTCCTCGGCGGGCGTGCGCAGAATAAAAGCGGTGTTGGAGTAAGCGATGACGGAAAAGGAAAAAATGCTCGCGGGCGAGCTGTATAACAGCACGGAAAAAACGCTTTCCGACGAGCGCGTCCGCGCAAAGACGCTGTGCGAAATGCTCAACCGCACCTCCGTTTCGGAAGGGGACAAGCGGCAGGAGATCGTAAAAGAGCTTTTGGGGAAGTCGGGGAAAAACGCGTATATCGAATCCAACGTGTGGTTCGATTACGGTTACAATACCGAGGTCGGCGAAAATTTTTACGTCAACCACGATTGCGTGTTTCTCGATTGTGCGAAGATCACCTTCGGCGACAATGTGTTTATTGCGCCGCAGTGCGGATTTTACACGGCGGGGCACCCGCTCGACGCCGAAACGCGAAACGCTTTTCTGGAATTTGCGAAGCCCATCTCGGTGGGGAGCGACGTATGGATCGGCGGCGGGGTCAAGATCATGCCCGGCGTTACGGTTGGCGACAACGTCGTCATCGGCGGGGGAAGCGTCGTCGTAAAGGATATTCCTTCCGATTCGGTCGCCGTCGGCAATCCCGCGCGCGTAATAAAAAAACTTCCGCGCGATAAAAAGCGGACGGAAAAAACCGATTTCTGAAACGCTCGGCGCCGTTTGCGGCGCGGTCGGCGAAAGGTGGCAAACGGCGCGGAAAAGCGCGGATTTCGGTGAAAAAAATTTTTTGTTTTTTCCGAAAAAATCTTAAAAACGCAAGTCAAAACAGCTTGACGGAATATTTTCCATAGCCTATAATGATAGGGTAATCGACGGAAAAGCCCCCATGCGGGCGGAAACGTGCGTTTCGGCATCAGCAAGTTAAGGAGTACAAGATATGAAAACCTATATGGCAAACGCTCAGACGGTTGAGAGAAAGTGGTACGTCGTAGACGGCGCGGGCGTTCCCCTCGGAAGGCTGGCTTCCAAGGTTGCGGCGGTTCTCCGCGGAAAGAACAAACCCACCTTTACCCCCAACGTAGATACGGGCGATTTCGTAATTATTCTGAACAGCGATAAAGTCGTCCTTACGGGGAAGAAGCTCGAGGACAAATATTACCGCTACCACACCGGCTACATCGGCGGACTGAAAGAAATTTCTTACGGCAAGATGATGACGGAAAAGAGCGACCTCGCGGTATACGAAGCGGTGAAGGGCATGCTCCCCAAGAACTCGCTCGGCAGGCAGATGATCAAGAAGCTGAGAGTGTACAAGGGTGCGGAGCACAACCACGCGGCGCAGAAGCCCGAAGAACTGAAATTATTTTAAGGTGAGGTTGAAACATGGCAAAGGCTAATTTGAAGAAGAAGATTCAATTTTGGGGCACGGGCAGAAGAAAGAAGGCGATTGCCCGCGTCCGCCTGATTCCTTCGGGAAGCGGCGCTATCGTCATTAACGACCGTTCGCTGGAAGATTATTTCCCGATGGGCACGCTGCAATATATCGTAAAACAGCCCTTAAAAGAGGTTGCCGCAGAAGGCAAGTACGACGTGATCGTCAACGTAATCGGCGGCGGTTATACGGGGCAGGCGGGCGCCATCCGTTTGGGCATCGCGCGCGCACTTCTGCAATCGGAGCCGGAGGTAAGACCCGCGCTTAAAAAAGCGGGCTTCCTTACGAGGGATCCCCGCGTAAAGGAAAGGAAGAAGTACGGCTTGAAAAAGGCGCGCAGAGCACCTCAGTTCTCCAAGAGATAATTTTCTCGACCGACCGCACAGCGCGGTCGGTTTTCGCATATTAAAATCGTTTTTAGAGGAAATCATGACTTACGAAACTATCGATCTTTACGAATACTTTTCCCTTCCCAAGGGGCGCAATGCGGCGGGAACGCTCACCGTGTACGCGCGCGAGCGTAATCCCGAAATCAAGGAAAAGCTCCGTCCCGCCATGCTTGTGATTCCGGGCGGCGGGTACGAATGGGTGTCCAGGCGCGAAGCGGAACCCGTGGCAATGGAATTTCTTTACGGCGGATATTCGGTTTTCGTGCTCGATTACACCGTTCATACGCCGCACCCCGTG
This sequence comes from uncultured Christensenellaceae bacterium, assembly GCA_910586675.1. Classification (GTDB taxonomy): domain Bacteria; phylum Bacillota; class Clostridia; order Christensenellales; family Borkfalkiaceae; genus Gallimonas. The sequence continues at coordinate 35,792 of CAJUJO010000013.1, forward strand.
CCGCTTCTCGAAGCGGCGATGGCGGTGGCGTACATCCGTGAGAACGCCGAAAAATATTACGTAGACCGCGCGCACGTCGGCGCAATCGGCTTTTCGGCGGGCGGGCATCTGTGCGCGACGCTTGCGACGATGTACGGCGAAGCGTGCGTCAAGGAAGCGCTGGGCAACAGGGCGGCGCTCGTGCGCCCGGACGCGGTTGTCCTCTCTTACGCCGTCATTACGACGGGCATACGGACGCACGGCGGCACGGCGAAAACTATTTCGGGCGGAGACGCGGCGTTGCAGGAAAAAATGTCACTGGAAAAGCGGGTAACCAAGGACAGCTCGCCCGCCTTTCTCTGGCATACGGTCGAGGACGATTGCGTGCCCGTTCAAAATGCATTGCTCATGGCGGAAGCCTATCTGAAAGCGGGCGTACCCTTTGATTTGCACGTATTTGAAAGCGGCGGGCACGGTATGAGCACGGTGAACGGGGAGGTAACGGACGGGGACTATCCCGAAGTGGTTGCGCGCGCGGGGAAATGGGTGGAGCTCGCGCTTTCCTGGCTTGCGTCGCGCGGGTTCAAAGTTCGCGTAAAATAAACCGAGCGGCGGAACATTCCCGCCGCTTTCTCTTAAAACCGAAAAAACAGTTCGTTCGGTTGAAATGAAAGCGTAAAACAATATCTAGAATAAAAGCGGCAGGGTAAGCCCGTGCCGCTTTTTTACCGTTTTTTGTTGCTGCCGTCTATCTTTTTGGAAATGCTGTCGTGGCGGAACATAAAGGCGGAGAATGCGTCGCTTTTATCCGTCGCGCCGTTTGCGGTCGGTGCGCTGTCCGCCGTTGCTCCGGTTACGGGGGGAGAAAAGGGCGCCTCTTGCGGCGAGGGCGGTGTTTGCTTGTTTTGTCCTTCGGGCGCGCCGCTCGGCGCGGTCATTGCGGAGAGCGCGTCGAGCAGCTCAAAGATGCCGAATTTTTCCATGTAAAATCCTCCCGACCGCAAAATTTCTTAAAGAAAAGTGCGATTTTAACAAGGTTTTGATTGCCAAACCCCTTGTTTTAGTATATAATTAAAAACGTATCGTTAGAACAAGAATTATTCTTCGGAGTAGCTTTCATGCGGAAATCAGCAAGAAAATTTTTATTTGTCGCCACGGCGGCGGTCATGGCGCTCGGCGCCGCTTCGCTCGGCGCATGCGGGTATACCTTTACCCCGCTCGGCGGCGATTTTGCAGCGGGCGACGTCAGCTCGAACGGCGGGTTCGTCGTGGAAAAGGGAAATTACGTCTACTTTATCAACGGCGTGGAATCCAACACTGCCGATAATACGTACGGCAGCGTCGTAAAGGGCGCGCTGATGCGAATTTCCAAAAACGACCTTAAGGAAGGCAAGGGCGATAAGGCGGAAACGGTCGTCCCTTCCCTGATGGTCGCGGCGGACTATACTTCCGGGCTTTATATTTACGGCGACAGAGTGTATTACGCCACGCCCAACAACGTAAAGAACACCGCAGGCGAAATCGAAACGGATTACCTCGATTTCAAGAGCGTGAAATTAGACGGTACCGATATTCAGAGTTATTTCCGCGTTTCCGACAACGCGACGCCTTACCGCTTCGTGGAAGCGGGCGACGGTTCGGAAAAGAGCGTTTACGTTCTTTATGCCGAAGGGTCGAGTTCGTATACCCTGCATTCCTACGATATTGCGGGTAAGAAAGATACCGTGATCGCCGAAAACGCGACGGGTTACGTGCTGGATTCCGATAAGACTAATCCCGGCATATATTATACGATGGACGTTTCCGTCGGGCTCGATATGGAAAACGGGTCGAGGAAGCTCGATTACAATCAAATCTACCGCGCGGACGCGGCGGTCAAGGAAGCGCCTTACGAATATACCTGGCGGCAGGAATATCTCGACGAGCACGAGGGAAAGGCTCCCTATACCAATCTCGGGTCGATCGTGCTCGACGGAATCGGCAGTTCCCGCGCGGACAGCAAAACGCAGTTCACGCACGACTGGACGGAGGGGGTCGAACCTCTGACGGTGAGCGGTTACAAATACGCGCTGGAAACGTACGCAAACGGCGGAATTTACTTTACCCGCAGCGAGATTACCAAGACGGGCTCTTCGGGTGAAGACGGCTGGCTCTACTACCTTTCCGAGGATAAGACGGGAAGCGGTTGGAATTCCGTTTCGGGCAATGCGGGTGAAAATCTCGACGTCGTTGCGCAGAACACGACCAAGGCTTCCGCTTCGGCACTCTTTTATCTGGAAGGCGGTACGCACCATTATCTGTATGCGGACGGTGAGCGGATCGTCCGTGCGGACGTAGGCGAAAACGGCATTGCCGAGGAGCTTACGATTGCACGCGGTGTGAGCGGCGCAAAACTGATGTTCCGCGACGACGCGGACGCAACATACAAATACGTCTATTTCAACCGCACCAACGGAAGCGGTCTTTCCGCCGAACGCGCTGTCTACAACGGAACGTGGGGGGATTATTCCTCTTTGCAGGGGAAGGACGAATTTAAGCCCGTAAAGGTGCTTGACGTGCAGCATGCAAACAACTGGTACGGTTATGAAATGCTCGGCACGACGCTCTTCTATGCGGACGCCGAAGCGGTCGGATCCAATTCCTATAATTATGCGGCGGCGGTCAGTCTTGCCAACGCCGACGGCGCGCTCATGAACAACGCGGAAATCGCCGCATTCAATGAAAAGCTGGAAGAAATAACCGACGGCGAAACGGGGTACCTTGCGAAGCTTTCCGACGAGAACAGAAGCAAGCTTTCCGACGCGGTAAAATATTACTTCTATACGGGGTCCACTGTATACTTCAAGGAAAATATCGACGAAGCCGTCGCGGAAGGCAAGGCGGAAAATTATCTCTATAACGACGAGGATAAAAAGGACTTCTACGACTTTGCGGAAGGCAAGGGCGGCGCGGCGGCGTTTGTGGACGAAGCCGGCAACTCCTACCGCACGCGCAGTTACTTCGTTACCGCGCTCGGCGCCAGAAACGAGGCGGACGAAGAGAGTTATAACGAATATTGGAAGAACGCTATAGAGCGCTATACGCCCCCTGCCAAGGACGAAAGTCTCCCTTGGTGGGTATGGACGCTCGTCGGCGTCGGAATCGGCGTCGTCGTTATCGGCGCGGGGCTGGGCGTTTGGTTCGGCATGCGCGTAAAGAAGAAGCGCGCTGCGGAAGCGGAGCCCAAAGCCAAACTCATGGCGGTCGATACGACGGACGACAGGAGCGTGGACGTTTATGCGGACGAGCCCGAACAGCCCGCCGCAGAAGCTGCGGAGGAGGCTCCGGAAATCCCTGCGGAGGAAATTGCGGAATTACCCGCCGAAGAGAGCGCTGCGGAAGAGCCCGTCGAAGAGAAAGGGGCAGATCAAACGGAAGAATAAGAAAAGGCGCTTCGCCCCGTTCGGGCGGAGCGTTTTTTGTATAACGAAAACCACGCGATAGTCGCGTGGTTCAAAAGAGGTTAA
>CAJUJO010000014.1 GCA_910586675.1 uncultured Christensenellaceae bacterium
TACCATAATACTCCTCCTTATCGCTCTCATTATAGTCTCACGTTTCAACAAAATAAATTTATAATTTACAAGAAAACATAGATTTTTTCGGTAATATCACAAGCAGATTGTTTCATATTACTTTCTTTGATACGCATTCAAGCGATTCGTGCAACCAATTTTTGCAATTCATATTTTCCCAATTTGTCAAAATAATATTTTACTTTCATTGCCTCAATCAAAGAGATAAAATGCAACACTTTTCTCTGCGAACTATTTCTTTACTGATTGTTTAAAAATAGACAAATATAAACATTTTTTCGAGGGACGCGATAATATTTTATATAAAAAATACCGCCCTCTTACGAGAGCGGTATCCCTATAAAATGTGACTCTCGATATTGCTACATATCACCATTTCTCATAAAGGGAAATTGAGAGCTCACACTACAAGGCGTAGTATGTCCCTTTATGAGTTTTTTATAGGTAATATGTAGCTTTTTTAGTATACCGCAAATTTTATTTTGTGTCAACTCTTTTGTAATTTATCTTCTTTCGTCATCTTTTCCACTTCTTCTATCAATGCGTCTATGAAAGCGTCGAGTATATCTTTCGGCATTTTCGTAATATCTAATTCCCCGTGCACGATCACTCTTAATTCCTGTTGTTGTTTTTTCATCTTGTCCTCCCGCCCCTATTATAGCGGGAGGTTTTTCTTTTTGCGTGGGAATAAATCGGTACAAAAGCGGGACAAAACCAATACTCAAAGCAGAATTTCGGTTCGTTATTGTATCAAAAAAAGCTCAACCCGTGGCTATTTATGTCCTTTATCCGAAATACGGCAAGGGCTCTGCAAAAATATTACAACTGTTTCAACATGGCGATTGCTATGTAATTTTTTTGCATTTTCCTTGACGGCTTTCCTTTTTTTGATGTTTTTTGTTTGTCTTTCGGTAAGCGGAAGAAAGCTTCGCTGTTCGGTATCTTTTGTTGTTCGTTTGATTTCCCCTGCTTTTTTTCTCAAAATCTAAGTGAGACTTCGACAACGTTTGATATCATAGCGAAAAATTACTATTCGGAGGTATTTTATGAAAAAAGCAATCATCTACACCCGCGCCAAGGCAAACCTTGCAGATTTTTCTCTCGTTTCGACTACGGTGCAAGCTCTTTCCTGTAAAAAATTTGCGAAAGAAAACGGAATCCAAATCGTCGGCTTATATACCGATATCCGACTACTCGGGACGAATCCCGATTATCCCGCTTGGAAATCGATTTTACGCACCCGCAAACAGAATTTTAACACTGTACTCATATATGAACCAGCTCGCATCGGAAGAAATTGCAAACAATCTCGCAAAGACCGCCTGCGTTTACAGGAAAAAGGTATTCATATTATTTCAATCGCCGACCCGTTATCTGACGAGAACGACGAATTTTTAGATATGCTTGACGCTATCGAACGGAGGTTAAAACATGATGGAAAATGATTTCCGTGAAAAGCTACTGAACGGAAAATGCAATTATTCTTACGCCGTCGTATATGCGCGGTATAGTTGCGATCGCCAAAATGAGCAATCCATAGACGGACAGCTTCGCGTCTGCCAAGACTACGCTGAACGAAACGGCATTAAAATCGTAAAAACCTATATCGACAAAGCTATGACGGGAACGAACGACAACCGCGAAGCATTCCAACGAATGCTCAAAGACAGCGACAAAAAGGAATGGCAATACGTTCTCATTTATAAGCTCGATCGGTTCTCCCGCAACAAATACGAAATGGCGATTCACCGCAAACACCTTAAAGACAACGGTGTCAAGATATTATCCGCCATGGAAAATATCCCCGATACGCCCGAGGGAACGCTTCTGGAGAGCTTACTGGAAGGCATAAATCAGTACTATTCCGAGGAGTTAAGTCAAAAAACAAAGCGCGGCATGAATGAAACACGCCTCAAAGGAAACTTTATCGGCGGCATCCCAAATTACGGTTATTCGTTACAGCCCGTTATGGGCCTTATAAACGGAAAACAAGTACAGACAGCTACAAAAGTTATTATCAACAAGGAAGAATCCGCCATTGTACATGAAATTTTTTCCGAATACATTCGCGGAGAGAAAATTATCGACATTGCAAAGAATCTGAATGCACGGGGATTGCGCAACCGCGGACAGCCTTTTCTTCGGACTACGCTCTATAACATTCTGCGCCAAGAAAAATACTCGGGCATTTACCGCGTCAATGGCAATGCTTACGATAAAATTTATCCCCCTATTATCACCGCCGAAATGTATCAAAGCGTGAAAACGAAACTTGATGCCAATAAACATGGAAAGCATACGAGAAACAACACGCCGTATTTATTAAAAGGCAAAATGTTCTGCGGTTGTTGCGGCAAACGCATGAATTCGGGCGCAGGCACTTCCAAATCGGGAAAATCGCACCGCTACTATGTGTGTCCCAGACGGGAATCTTGCGAACAAAAACGCTCGTTGCGAAAAGACGTTTTAGAACAAGCCATCATTACCGCATTGGATAAATTGTTACGGAATCAAAAGAATTTTCAAGCGATAATTGATATAGCAATCGAACGTTATAACAATAAAGCAAATGATGTAACGGATTTGAAAGCTGCCGAAAAAGAATTATCAAAAACCGAACGTTCGCTCTCCAATCTCCTTGCCGCTATCGAGGCGGGGATGTTGACCGAAACCACAAGAGAGCGGCTGACCGAACTCGAATTGACCAAAAAGGAATTAAAAGAACTTATTGCCATTGAAAAAAGCAAAGAGATAAAATTGATAACTGCGAATGATATACGGCAATTCGTCAATTATGCACTTTCCCAGCCGACGCAGGTTATGATTGAGCTACTTGTACAAAAAATTATCGTAGTCAACGATATAATCAATTTATATCTGCGATGCGCAAAAGACACGCCTCCCGACGATACGCGAAAGCGGCTTAAAAAGAATATACTACAAAACCCCGACGGAACTATTTCCGATCGGGGCTTTCTTTTTATGGAGTTTAAATATAACTATGACGTTTTTCCTAATGGTCGCAACCCTTTATCTCGAATCAAAATTCCCGTTGATACCATTACTCTTACAATCAAAGTTTACCTATAATACTACATATTGTGTTTTACATTCAATATTTCATAAAAATACCACAATTTAAGTGTTCGCTTGGGGTTGCCCCCCATCGTATGTCAAGCGTTTTTATAAAGATTCTGCATTTTCGCCGACGGAAATCGCCCGCGAGGCACATAAAAAACGGCGGACAACCGTCCGCCGTAACATGATTCAGAATTCCAGTTCCAGCCCGTCGTACGAAATGATAAATCCGTGCTTCTGCGCTTCGGAAAGCATCTCGTCGTAAGTTTGCCCGCCGTTATGCGAAAAGTGATTGAGCACGACGACCGTCTTTTCGTCGGCAAGCCCTTCCGCTTTCATGCGTTTCACAACTTTGACGTTGGTACCGAGGCTCATATGTCCGTCCACCCAGTCGCTGCCGAGCGCAAGACAGCCCGTACAGTCGAGCGAGAGCAAGTCGAACCGCCCCTCTCTTTTGAGCAGCGCCCAGGTCTCTTCGGGAAAATATCCCGTATCGTGTGCGTAAAGCATGCGCTTTCTTCCGCACGCAACGGAATAAATCACAGGATCGGTCGTCGCAGCGTGATTGGCGGGCATGGGCATGACTTCGTACTTATCCCCCACGGTAAACGGCTTTCCCGCCGACACGGGCGTTGCGGCAGCACCGCCGTCCGTCTTGGCGGCGACGGCGGAAATTAGTTCGTAGCCGCTCTTCGCAGCATAAAAGTTTATCCTGCGGTGCTTGCCGCCGTATCCGGGCGCCGCCTGTTCGATGTCGTCGGGGTAAAGATGATCGCAATGCGAATGCGTGATAAGACAGCCGCAAATGCTTTCCCAATCGAAGCCGTAACGATGATAATGCACAACGGTATCGGGATTGAAGTCCAAGAGCAATTCATCGTTCAAGAGCGCCTGACTGCGCGAACGAATATTCCGCCCGCCCCGTTCTTTTGATAACCTGCAAACCCTGCAATTACAGAAGAGCGCGGGCACGCCCTCGTAAGCAGCCGTTCCGAGATACTTAATTTTCATCGCACCCCTCACTTTTCGTCCGTTTTACGGTCTTTGGCTTTCATGTTTTCCCGCGCGGTGGCAATCATGAGCTTGATTCGGTTTTCCTGATTGACGCGCGTCGCCGAAGGGTCGTAATCGACGGGCACAATATTTTCGTTTTCATAGAGCGCACGAAGCGCGCGGATGGCGCCCTTGCCAGCGATGTGATTGGGCAGACACCCGAAGGGCTGCGCGCAGACGATATTTTCCGTTCCCGTCTCGGCGAGAGCCGCCATTTCCGCGGGGATCAGCCAGCCCTCTCCCATTTTCACGCCCTGATTAATGACCTTATCGGCGCAACGGCGCAGATGCTCGAAGTCATGCAGCGGCTCGAATCTGCCGTGTTTTTCCGTTAAACGAATGATCTTCCTCTGCTTTTTATACAGCCAGCGGTAGACGATCCGGAAAATAAGGGCGGACTTTTTATTCAATCCGTAGAATTTTGCGTCGTTGACGTTGTTGACCACACAATATAAAATAAAATCCATGAGCGCGGGCACGACCGGCTCGCAGTTTTCCGAAAGCAAAAATTCTTCCAAATGCGAATTGCCGAGCGGGGAATATTTGACGTAAATTTCCCCCACAATCCCGACCTTGATCTTCTCTTCCTTCCGAACTTCAACGGCGGAAAAAGTTTCCAATAAAAAGTTTACGTTGCGTTTGAGCTTTTTATAACTTCCGTCGTCGAGCGCGCGCTTCATCCCGGCAAGGCATTTGACGCGCGCCATTGCGCTCGCGCCCTCGTGCGCTTCGTACGGCTTGGTCTGGTTGTAAAAGCTCATGATGAGATCGCCGTAATAAATAGAATAGGCGAGCTTCAATAAAAATTTAAGGTTAAGTTCCAGCCCGTTCCCCTTTTCCAGCCCTGCAAAATTGAGCGAAATTACGGGTACGTTGGGAAATTCTGCTTTGAGCGCCTTTCTGATGAGCGGAATATAATTGCTCGCCCTGCATCCTCCGCCCGACTGCGTAATGAGCACTGCCGTCTTGTCTAAGTCGTATTCCCCCGTTTTTAGCGCGTTGACGTACTGTCCGATCACGCAGAGCGCGGGAAAGCAGGCGTCGTTGTGGACGTGCTTCAGCCCTTCGTCGATGACGGCGCGGCTGTCGTTGTGCAAAACCTCCACCTTGTACCCTTCCTGCCGCATGACGTGAACGAGCAAATCGAAATGCCAAGGGAGCATATCGGGCACGAGAATGGTATAATCCTTTTTCATTTCCCGTGTGAATACGGGATAACCGTCGGTAAAATCCGCCGTATTTTTCTGCTGCTGTTTCATCTTTGTTCCTTGTGCAATTTCTGTTCTTCGATCGCCGCGAGCATGGAACGGAGGCGTATCTTCACGACGCCGAGATTGTTGATCTCGTCTATCTTGATCTGCGTATACAGCTTTCCGCTCTTTTCGAGAATGGCGCGCACCTCGTCCGTCGTAACGGCGTCGATGCCGCAGCCGAAAGAAACGAGCTGCACGAGATTGACGTTTTCCCGCCGCGCAGCGAACTCCGCCGCGCGGTACAGCCGCGCGTGATACGTCCACTGGTTGAGCACGTTGACCTTGACGAGCGCCCCCTCCTCGAATACGGCGTCCTCCGAAAGGACGGCAATCCCGAGCGAATTGAGCAATTTGTTGATGCCGTGGTTGATTTCGGGGTCGGCGTGATAAGGGCGCCCCGCGAGGATGACCGTCTGCCTGCCTTCGCGCTCCGCCGCTTCCAGAATCTCTTTCCCCTTCATCACGACGTCCTCATGATATTCCGCCATGCGACGCATTCCCGCGCGCAAGCCCTTACGGATGAGCGCAGAAGAGAGCTTGTACTTTTTCAGCGCCGACTTCAACGACTTCACCGCCGTCTTCTCGTGATTGAGGTCGAGATAGGGCATCACGAAATTATCGGAGTCGAGCCGTTCGTTGTTGGCTTTGAGCAGTTCGGGATAGTACGCCACGACGGGACAGTTATAGTGGTTGACGGAATCGTGCTCGTCGATATTATAGCTCTCACAGGGGTAGAATATAAAATCGACGCCCTTGTCGAGCAGGGATTCCACGTGCCCGTGAATGAGCTTCGCGGGATAGCAAGCCGTATCGCTCGCCACGGTGTGCTGTCCTCTGAAATACAGCTCGCGCGAGCTCTCGTCGGAAAGGACGACCCCGAATCCGCACGTACGGAAGAACTCCGCCCAAAGCGGGAGCTGCTCGTACATGACCAGCTGGAAGGGAATCCCCACCCTTCCCCGCTTTCCCTTTTCTTCCGAAATGCAGGCGCGGAGACGCTCGTACTTGTATTTGTATATATCGGGAACGTCCTGCGGAGGTTTGAGCCCCGCACCCCGTTCGCACTTGTTGCCGGAAATGAACCTGCGCCCGTCGGAAAAGGTGAGGATATTCACGTTACAGCGGGAGGTGCATCCCCCGCAGGTAACCGACTTGGAAGAATAGGAGAAAACGTTCAATTCCGCTTCCGTCGCGAGCGTGCTGATGACCGTCTCTTCCCGCGTGTTTTCCTTTGCGTAGAGCGCCGCGCCGAACGCGCCCATTAAACCCGCAATCGCGGGACGGACGACCTGTTTGCCCGTCTCCTTTTCAAAAGAGCGGAGTACGGCGTCGTTTAAGAAGGTTCCGCCCTGCACGACGATGTGCTCGCCCAGTTCTTCGGGTGTGCGCGCGCGAATGACTTTATAAATGGCGTTCTTTACGATGGAGGAAGAAAGACCCGCGGAAATATCCTCCACGCACGCCCCCTCTTTCTGCGCCTGTTTTACCGAGCTGTTCATGAACACCGTACAGCGCGACCCGAGCTCGACGGGTCTCTTTGCAAACAGTCCGAGACGGGAGAACTCCTCTATCTCCATTCCCATCGCCTTTGCGAAGGTCTGAATAAAGGAGCCGCAGCCGGAAGAGCACGCCTCGTTGAGCATAATGGAATCGACGGCGCGGTTTTTTACCTTGAAGCACTTGATGTCCTGCCCGCCGATATCGATAATGAAATCCACTTCGGGATTGAAATGAAGCGCCGCCTTGAAGTGCGCCATCGTCTCTACCACGCCGAAGTCGATTTTAAGCGCCGCCTTCATCATGTCTTCACCGTAACCGGTAACGCACGCGCCGCGAATGACGATGTTGCTCCCGATCAAACGGTAAATTTCGCGCAGGCGCTCGGCTACGATGTCGAGCGGCTGACCGTTGTTAGTCTGATAATGGGAATACAGAATTTTATTGTCCGGCGTGATAAGCATGAGCTTGGTCGTGGTCGATCCGGAATCGATGCCGAGATATGCCTCGCCCTTGTATTTTCTCACGTCCTCGAATTGCAAATCGCTCCGCATATGCCGCGCGACGAATTCATCGTACTCCTCGCGCGAGGAAAAAAGCGGTTCGCCCACCGCGATGTCGTCCGACCCCGCAGCCGAAGATATCCTGTCCTCTATGTTGAAAATATCCTCTTCTTCGGCATTCACCGCATGCATCGCCGCGCCGACCGACATAAAACAGGGGGCGTTTTCGGGGAATATCGCGTGCGCTTCGTCCAATCCGAGCGTCCCTACGAACGCTTTTCTGAGCCCTTTCAGAAAGAAAAGCGGACCGCCGAGGAAGAGCACCTTGCCCTTGATCCTGCGCCCCTGCGCCAAGCCCGACACCGTCTGATCAACCACCGCCTGAAAAATAGAGGCGGCAATGTCCGCCTTGCTTGCCCCCTGGTTGAGAAGAGGCTGAATATCCGATTTTGCAAACACCCCGCAGCGCGAAGCGATAGGATACACCCTCTGCGCCGAAAGCGCCAGCTCGTCCATCTCTTCCGTCGTTATGTCGAGCAAAGTCGCCATTTGGTCGATAAACGCACCCGTCCCGCCCGCGCAGCTTCCGTTCATGCGCTGCTCGGTACCGCCCGTGATAAAGATAATTTTCGCGTCCTCACCGCCGAGCTCGACCGCAGCGTCCGCGTCGGGATAAAATTTGCGAATCGCGCCGAACGCCGCCTGCACTTCCTGCACGAAACAAATTCCGCCGCGCTGGGCAAGCCCCAGTCCTGCGGAACCGGTGATGCACGTGCGGAATTGCGTTCCGAACTCGCGCACCTTCCCCAATTCGCTTAACACACACTCCTTCACGCGGGAAAAATGCCGCACGTAGGAGGAATAGACCACTTCGCCGCCGCGAATCACGCACACTTTCACCGTGGTCGAGCCGACGTCGATACCCAATAAGTTCGCCATACCGATCTTCCGTAAATTCTTCTTTTGGGCATATTATATCATAACCGCGCAAAAAAAACAACACCGCACGGCAAAATTTCGCCAAAAGTTAGCGGAACATTTTACCACAAAAAAGACAAAACGAGAACGGAGCGGGCTTTATTTCTCCGCACCGCTCCGCATTTTTTCGTATTTCCGTCTGGTCGCGCTTCCTCCGCGCAGATGCCGCTCTTTCAGATTACAACCGAGCACCGTCTGTACCCGCTCCCAAAGTTCCCTGTCGATAAACTTAATCCGCTCTGTTACGTCTTTATGTACGGTTGATTTGCTTACATTGAAATGCGCGGAACAGGCGCGCACGGTACAGCCCGTATCCGCAATATATTCCGCATTCGTACGGGCACGCTTTTCAATATATTCCCACATTAAAATTCCCCTTCCTTCGACAAAGATACTCTATCCTATGTCGAAAAAAAGGGGATTATGTTTACTTTTTTAAGCAAACGACGAACTACGCCGCTTACTCGAACCATCGCGCAGCATTATACGATACGGAAACAGCCGTTTACGCAATCGAGCTTCACTCGCATGCCGTCGCGCAAAACCTGCGTTGCGATTTTCGTGCCCACCAAGCAGGGCACGGCATATTCCCGCGCCAGAATCGCCGCATGACAGGTAATCCCGCCCTCGTCCGTAATGATCCCCGCCGCCTTTTCCAGCGCTAGCGTTAAATCGGGCGTCGTCATGGATGCGACTAAAATTTGTCCTTTTTCCATATTTACAGCGTCGGAAAAGCGGCTTACCACTTTTACCGTTCCCTCGGCTTCGCCAGCGCAAGCGATTTCGCCGAACACCGCTTCCGCGACTTCGGGCGCCGGAAGCAATCTCTTTAATAAACCGTAAGCGCCGGCGCCGAAGTGCGTCCGAAATCCGCCGTCGAAAAAGAAAATCGCTTCCCCGCTCTTCCGCTTGATAAGCTCCGTTCTTTTCAGACGCTTCCCTGAGATCAACGTGCTTATCTCGTCAACGCGATAAAGAAGAAGCTCTTCCCCTGTTATCCGCGCGCGGCGGCAAATTACCGAAAGCAGATTTTTTCTGATATAATAAAAGTATCTGTCGCTGCTCTCCGCCGTACGCGTGCGAAAATAGGTAAAGCGAAGAATCAGTTCGGCAAGGCGCCTTTCCTCCCCTTCCGTATGCGAAAAAATCTTGCGCGCAACCGCCCGTTCCATGCGATTTTTCCGTTCCTCGTTTTTCAGAATTTCCCGCGCAGCGTCCGCAGACAGTCCCACGGCGCGTTGGCGCAATTCTTCTTCGGTTACGGGTTGGGAAACTTTCCCGAGCGGACTGTTTTTCCATTCGTATTTTTCGAGATACGCACGGCTTTCGCCTGAGGCGACCGCGCGCAAGAAACAGACGCGCTCGCGCGAATAATCGGTCGGCGGCAGAAGACTTTTTACCGCGTTCACGATTACTTCCGCCCGCGCTTTGCCCGAACAATCAACCAGCTTCCCGTACAGATAATCGTCAGGGCGCATCATCATAGGGACGTAGCTTTCGAGATACGCGGCGAGTTCTCTCCGATAAGCCGCAAATAAATGCTTATCCGAAAGCGCGGAAAAATCCTTCTTTTGCACCGTCGCCGTTCGTCTGCGCGTTTTACGCACAGTCGCTTCGATTTTCGCGGAAAATTCGTCGAAAAAGCAGCCGTGATCGAGCGATTCCCACTGCTGATTCGCTGCGGCATCGTTCTCGTCCGAATAAAATTCCCTACCGCAAACCAATAGTCCTTCCCGAATGGGCACGAAAAATCCGAACAGCCGTTCCTGAATTTCTTCCCCCGAAGCGAGTGCTTGCACCGAATGGCTGAACACGGTAAAATCGCGGTAAACGTACAAATTCCAATTGCGGCAAGGAAGGGGCGGAAGCTCGTCGGAAAGCGCCGTCTGACGGCGCAACTGTAAAAACCAGAGCCGCTCTCCGTCGTACGTCCACTCCACGTCGACGGGACAGCCTTCCTTCTCTTCCAATTCCTGTGCCGCGCAAAGCAGCTCTCCCAAATACCCTTCCTCACGCTCGCCCTTTCGGAAATAGAGCGTTTGGGGAATTTTCATCCCGCTCACCAATCCGTCGCCGCCGCCCGAAACGCACTCGATGAGAACAGCTCCCGCATTATTCGGCGCGGTGGAAAAGAGCACGCCCGACTCAACGCCCGCAATCTGCCTTTGTACGACGACCGCCATATCGCGCGGAAGCGCACCCAGCCGCTTAAAATACGCCGAAACGCTCTCGCCGCGTGCCGAAGCGCACACCCGCCGGACGGCGCTTTGCAACCCGCATGCGGGAACGTTCAGTTCAGTGAGGTACTGCCCCGCGAAACTGGCGCTTGCGCCGTCCTCCGAAACGCCGCTTGAACGCACGGAAAATAATTCGCAGCACAGCTCCTGTGCGCAAGCGGACAAATCTTTTCCGAATGCTTGCCCCTCTACGTTCGTTCCCGCCGCGATCACGAAAAAATCGGGAACGGGAAAGCCGTATTGCAACAGCTTAAACAGCCCGTTCCCCTTTCCTCCGACGGCGGAAACACCGATATTTTTTTGTTCTTTCCGAATGATCATAGTCCGTTTTCGATAAAATTGGTTTCCAGGGAACAGCCGCCGCATTTGGTGCAGCCCTCCTGCATTTCGGGCGATAACCTCTTCTTTGCGAGAATGGCGTTCACGCGCCCGGAAATCCACAAAAGCTCCTCGCGGTCGCAGTTTCCGCGGGCGCGGTAAAGGCAATTGTCCATCGCCTTGAACGGAATGACCGTGGGAATCACGCCTATGTCGGTGAGCTTTTCGCACTCGGCGACGATATCCTCTTTGGGCTGAATGCCCGCGATCAGTACGCAGGAAACCCGCCCCTTTCCGAACGCTTGTATTCCCCTGCGGTAGCATTCGTAATAATGCCCGTAGGAAATCGCGGACTTCCCGGGGCAGACCTCTTTGCGGAGCACAGGGTCGGCGACTTCCAAGTTCATGATGAGGGAAGACGCGCCCGCCTCTTTCAACTGCGCGAGAAGGTCGATATTACTCGGCGGAGCCAGCTCCAACGAGATAGGCGTATCCGTAAAGGTGCGAACGCCGCGCACGATTTCCGCGAGATATTCCGCCATGAAATCGGGATTCCGATACGTTCCACCGCCCAAATTGATGCTGTACCTGTCGGTGAGTTCAAACAGCGCCTTTAAGCCCGCGACCACTTCCTGCGCGGGCACGATCGTCTGCGTGGGCGTCGTTTCGATGCTGCAAAATTTGCATTTCATGCCGGGACGGTCAAAGCAGCAGACGAGCGACGGCCAGAGGGAAATGACGTGATCGGAATGCGGCCGCGCCAGCTCGTCGACGACGGTGCCTGTGCGGGGCAGATCGTCGAAGAGCCGAATGGGAACGCGCGCCCCCTCTTCCTCCACAAAAAAGGAACCGTTCTCTTCCCGCAGGTGATAGGGCGATACGCGGCTGAACTTTTCCGCGACGCTGAAACAAACGTTGCTCCCCGCAACGTTGGCGTTGATCGCATGAACAAACCCCTTATCGTAAAAATACGGGCGAGCGGCGAGCAGGCGCTTCCCGACCTCTTCTTCCACGTTGATGCCGTAGCAGAGCAAGCCCGCTTTCAGGCGCGACAATTCCGTGCAATTCATTGTTTTTCCCCCTTCGGCGATGCGTTTGTCGCCCAGCGCGCCATATCCTTGATGCGCGCGTTTCTGCCGATGATTTTCTTTTCGTGCTTGCTCCCGCGGATGAGCGTCATGTGTTCGACCTTCTCGAACCGTTCGGCAAGATACCGCGCGAATTGCTCGCTCTTATAGAACGAACAGCTGAACGCGTCGCAGAAGAGCGTTTTTTCGGCGACGCAGTAATGAAACGCGATATGGCTCTGCGCAATGAGCACCGCGCCCGAAATATAATCCGGCGACTTTCCGTTGGATTTTATGACGTACGGTCTGCTGATGGGCAGCATGTTAATCTTGCGCGGCAGCTCGTCGAGCATGTCGAAAACACTTTCCAAATCGACTTCCGCGTTTTCGATCTTTGCGATGATGTGCGGCCCGAAATCCCCCACGCCCTCGCCCTTCCAGATGCGGGAATCGTCGATGGTAAGGTCGTAAAACCGCCGTTCGGTGCAGAGCGTTTTTTCGTCGGTAAACTTGAAATACGTCCTTAAAATCTCGATGAATTTCTCTTCCGAAGCGTAGCCGTCATAGAGCAAATCGGCAAAGACGCACCCGCGGCGCGGAAAGGTATGCAGCGTGATATGCCCGCCGCGCAGGATAACGAACGCGCTGATTCCGTCGTCCTCGCCGTCCTTGGCGTAATAATAGGGCAGCAGAAAGGGCGGCATGACCGATTCCAGCCGCATGAGGGAAACGAGATCGTTCAAAACGGCGTTGACGGTACGCAGATCGTCCAGCCTGTTCTCGCTTCCGCCGTAGCCGTCCAGCATCAAATGTAACATGAATACCTCTTTTAATCCTTGTCCTCAGGGTCGGGATAGCCGATGCGCCTGATAACGTTTTTGGGAATCAGGAAGGGATTGATCCACCAACTGTCGCTCGAACCGTAGCGGAGCGGAATGCAGTAATAGGTCGCGGGAAGATACTCCTCGTCGGTGAGAAGGGTTACGATATACCCCTCGTTCTCCACTCCCGCGATGGGAAGGGGCACGCGGTACGTACATTTTTTTACGTTGTCGCGGTCGATATTTTCCCTATAATAGGTTACGATATAGGGATAAATGGGATCGCAGTCCTTATCTTTGAGCGGATCGTGTCCGCTGTCCCAAAGCCCGCGCTCGTTATAGTCCTCGTTGTAAATAAGGAACATGAAAATATCCTGCAAATAGGTAAGCCATTCGGAATACGACGGCTCGAACATGTATTTCTGTAAATTTCCCAGCACTTCGAAAATCGTCGTTTTCTCCCCGCTCTGCGTTTGAACTTCGGCAAAGCGCCGCAGCTTTTGCACGTCGCAGATATAATTGCGGGTGATGACGTATTTGAGCCGTTTTGCCTGTTCGCTGATACTGAACTCCCCTTCCTCCGAAAAGGTATTGTAACTCGTGCAGAGATTGCAGAAGCCTTCAAAGAGCTGCGAAAGCGTCTGATTTTTGATCGTTTCCAATTGCCTTTTTGCCGAAGTCTCAAACGCGCGGAAGCATTCCCTGCGGATGCGAAAGCGCTGCTGGCGCGCCTTTTCCGCCTCTTCCTGATTCTCGTCGTCCTGCAAAAAGTCCGTCATGGGCATGAGCTCCGCCGAAAACGCTTCGCTCAGTTCCATCTGCTTTGCGGCGTAGCCGTCCAGTCCGACGTAAAAAATCTGCAAAAACATGAAGATATCCGCAAAGATTTTCTGCAATTCGGCGGCGTTGGTCGTCATGACGGAAAAGGATTCGTCGCGGTTTTTGAGGTGCCCGATACAGGAGACGATATTGCCGTATTTATAGGAAAGGCTGTCTAAAAAAGCGTTTTTGCTGTCGTCGTCTTCGGTGTTGAAATTCATCGCCTTTAACACCGTTTTGATGCGGAGCTGCAGGATCTGCTTTCCGTACATCTTTTTTTCCAGCTCCGTACTGTTCCGCCTGCGCTGGGCGTCCGTCTTCTCCACGCCCGCCTGATACATTTTCCTTAAATCGGCGAGCGCGTTGCGCCCTTTATACCGCCAGGCAATGTTATCGAGCACGCTGTTGAAGAGCGCTTCCTCGCAGAGAATCCTTTCCAGAAAGTCGCTCACGCCCATTTCGAGCAGCATGAGCGTTATGATATTGTCCCAATAGATATTAGGCGCTTCCCAGCTCCTGATGTCGGCAACGATCTTTGGATACTGCTCGCGGCATATGGAAAACAACTCCCGCCGCTTGGTGGGCACGCCCTTGATGCTGTCGTTGATGATCATGGCGAATTCGCGGATATTCTTATAACTGAAGGAAAGAAATTTGCGCGTTTCGTGAATATCGCGGATAAAATCCTCCGATTTGGACGAATTATCCCTCTTCTCCGTCTGCACGAAGGTCTGTCGTTCGCCGTCGAATGAGCTGTAACGGTTCTGATATTTTCCGTCGAAAGCGGAAGTTTCCGTGCGCATATACAGGATAAGGCGGCGCGGCGAACCGACGTCCGTCCTGCCGCCTAGGAGCAGGATCTGCTCTTCGCTCGCGATAAACTTCTCTTCCTTAAACAGCGTATTGGGATAGAGCGTAACCTCTTCCTCGTAATTGAGCTTATAAGTTACGGAAAAATCGCGGTCGTCGCCGAGGCGGTTATCCGCGGGATATGCCATCGAAGCGCCGCGGAAAATCATGAACGAGCGCAAAAGACAGTAACACAATTCGTTGCAGTACTGCTTCGTGTATTTGCCCGTTCCGCTGTCGTTGCGCTTGAAAGAGGCGTTCTTCACCGCGTCGCGCACCGATTGCAGCGTAAGCCCGATGTTATCCCCCGTCTTATTGTTGTCGAAGATCATATTGAACTGTGCGCTCACGAGGGAGGGCGCCTCTTTTAAGTCCACCCACAGTTCCATGAGCGAGAAAATCTGCAAATCGAGCGTGATGTCCTCGCCGGAGAGCGCGCTCTGAAAGAGCTTGGTAAAGCGCGAATTTTCAAAATAGGAAATATCGTCGCTGTAACCCCAGCCGGTATCCTCTTTGAGCTGCTTCCAGCGGCAAAGCGCAATCATATACGCGGCGTTTAAGATGCGCTTCATCGTTTTAATGATCTCGTATCCGCCGAAATCCATATTTTCGGGATTGGGTTCCCTGTCCACCCTCGTCTCGAAGAGGAGGGAACACATCGCCCTGTCCGGCACCGTCTTTAAGAAGAGCTGCGCGATGTCCTCGTTCAACTGAAAGTCCACGAGAGTGCCGTCTTTTTTCTTCACGTTTAACATTATTTCTCTCCCGCTCAGCGCGCAAGAAGCCCCGCCAGCTTTTCATATCTCTTTTTGAGCAGCTTTTCCTGCTCGGTGATGTTCTCCATGGTATAGAGCAAACCTTCCTCCCACTTGAAGCGCTCGATTTCGGGAATACCGACGACGGGGTCTTCGCGATCTTCCACCATATCGGTATTGAGGATATAGCCGAGATCCACGCTCTTGCTCTCGTTGATGTATTCAAAAATGATGTCGCGGCGAATATTGAAAAACGCCTTATCGCGCAATTGATTGAGAACGGAAATCGCCGCGTCGCGGTTGGGATCCTTTTCGGGCACGTCTACCTGCGCAACGGACGTAGGAAGCAAAATGACTTCGCGCTTTTTATTGGTTTTGCGCTTGCCGATTTCCATGGGAATCTTGCGGAGAAGATAATCGCTCGTACCCACGCGAAACTGGAAGGTGGGGCGCATGCACATGACGCTGCAATCGGAGAGCTGGAGCGCGACGAGCGTCGTCATCTGCACGCCCGAAGCGCAGTCGAAAATAATGGCTTTCGGCATGGGCGACATATCCTTCATGTTGGATATGAGCTTCTGCACGGGGGAGGATTCGGCAAATTTAAGATAATCGTCGTCGGAAACGGTGCTGGCGTTTTTGTCCGCGCCCAAAAAGAGCACGCTGCCGTCGTCCTCCAAGCCAAGCTGATTGCCTACTTTTTCGTAATGGCGGAAATATTTTTCGTTTTCCTTAACGCTGTCCAGCCCCTCGCGGTTGACCGCCTGATTGATGCCGTTTTCGTCATCCACGAACAGGTGTTTGGCGGAATAGGCCATCTTCTCCTTGCCCGTCAGCTTCTTGGCGTGAAAGATGCTCGTAAGCCCCATGCTGTCGAGGTCGATGTCGTACACGATGACGGGCTCGTCCGAAGTCGCCTTCATCGCCTTTGCAAGGTAAGGCAGTGTGTTATAGCAGGTCGTCGTGCGGCAGGCGCCGCCTTTGTACGAATTGAACGAAATAATTTTCATATCTTCTCTCCTTAAGTTTAATCGTTCTCAGTATTGTCTTCGGGCTGTTCCTCGGCGCGAACCTCTTCACCCCGCCCCGAGCAGTACATGCCCACCTTGCGGTTGAGCTTCCACTCGTTATAAATATCCTTAATCGTGGCGTTCTTGTCGCCGAGCGAAGCGGACGCACGCGCCGTATCGCGGATTACGTCTAATTTCAGCACGTCGTCGAGGGCACCTTCAAATAAAGCCTGCATATCAAGCGCCGCGCGGAATTTGTCGCCGTAAAGCTCCTCTGCCGCCGAAGCGCTCTTCTTATAATCTTCCATGATACTTTGCGAAAGCTCGGACGCGGCACCGAATTTTCCGTCGGCGATCTCGTCGTCGTTTTCTCCGCGCATCATCAGTCCGACGCGGAAATCCTTATCGCCCTTCTGCAAGCCGTTGATGTTGTTGAGGATCATGTACGAGAGCATTTCGCTCAAATGCCTGTCCGCTTCCTTTCTGATCCAATCGCGGACGGTATTGCCGATATCGATGCTCACGCTCAGCCTTTTCAGCTCCTCGGCGTGCTTCTTTTTTTCGTCCGAAAGCTTCTTTTCGTACTTTGCCTTGACTTCGGCAAGCCGCTCTTCGTATGCCTGTTCCGCTTCCGCCTTTTCCCGTTCCAGCTTTTGATAATCCTTATCTTTTCCCCGAAGGTGCTCGGCATAGACGACCTTTACTTTGTTGACGTTCTGCCGCGTCAAATCAAGCACGACGCGCTTGAATTCGCTTAAATTTCTCTCGGCAAAGAATGCCTGATAATCGGGTTCTCCGTCCGCAAGGTTTACGGTTTTTGCGGAAATCAAGCTTCCGTAATATTTTTTCAGATTGCTCAGCGATTTATAGCTCAGCTCATACTTTTCGTAATAGTCGAAGTAATCGTACATGATGGCTTCGCAGTGGCGCGCCGTGGAGTTCATATCCACAGTGTCCTCGTTCCACAGCCAGACGATATCCTCGCTCCTCGCCCCGCGCTTTTTCACCACCTTGCGGTGCTTGGAATCCTTGATCGCGGCGTACAAATCCCCCATATCCGCCTGCGGATACTTGGTGAGCGCGTTAACGATCATGATTTTGGAGGAGAGCAGCAGCGGGCGAAGATAGTTCGCCGAAATATTTGCCTTATTCAGCTTGGATATGGTGATCGGGTCGGCTGCCAAATCGAGCGTGGAGAACATGATATAGTCGGTGTCTACGATGCCGAGGCGCTGGCTGTCGTCGAATTTACGGTATGCGATCTGCACCTGATCGATGGCGTCCTTGGTTGCATTGAGGTAATCCCTGTATTCCTCGATCTTCATCAATTCGCCGGGAAGCTGCTTTTCGAGGTACTTCTGGAACACGCGCGCGATGTCGTAATACCGCCGCCACTCATCGCCCGAACCGTGCACGAAGGAGATTGGATCGTGCTTTTCGATGACGAGCTTCACCTCTTCTTCAAAGTCCTTTTTGAACCAGGGGAGCGTCTTTGCATATTCGGAAAGGGAAAGCTCCGCGCCCGCGGGGAGGGACGACATTTTCCCGTTTTCCAGCATATGCGGCTCGCACCTGTCGTAATATTGTTTGGCGAGCGCGTAGTCGTCCATGAAGCGGCGGATGACGCTCTCCTTCTCGTTGTAGCCGTACATGGTGATCATGGCGACGTAGAGCGGATTGAAGAGCGCGGAGGAGCGGTTGCTGCTCGCGATCTGTTCATAGGTAATAGGATTATAGGTATACGTTACTTCGGAATTGAATTTTCCGTCGGTAACGTAAAAGAGGCTCTTGCCGTAAAGGCGCGATTTGTCGCGCGTGTAAATATTGTAAGCCGTCCTGTAAATGGAATTGATACAGTAATTGACGAGAGAGCCCCGGAAGCCCAACATGTTCCCGTACGCCCCCACTTTTTGCAGAAATTCCTCGTCGCGCTTGGTTTCGTCGTCCTGGTTGAACGCGTCGTCGAAGCGGCTGATTGCATCTACGACGGCATACGTGTCGTTCAGCGTTACAGCCTGCGACTGCTTGGGATCGAGCGTAAAGCCCCAGCCGCCGTATTTCTTTTTCTCGTCTCCGCCCGTAATAAAGCCCGCGAACAGATACAGGATCTTGGCGACCGCCTGCGCGGCGCAGTCGGCTAAGTCCTTCGACTGTTCATCGATCATGCCGATTCCCGCCTTTTCGTAGGTAAGCTCGGAATCGGAATACAAGCCTTTGCGCCCGCAGGCGCGGCGGAAATAGACGAGCGTCGTCATGACGGTCGTCGCCGATACCGTTACGGGCACGGTGATTTTGCTGTCGCCGTCGCCGAAAATCTGCAAGCATTCTTCCGCAGCGAGGTACGGCGTTATATCGAATCCCCTGTTCTTTATGTGAAGAAGGATATTCCGCACGCCGTCCTTCATCAGTTTTTTATCCGCTTCCGTCAATTTGCGGCGCTCCTCGATCGCCGCGGGTGAAGCGCCCGCCGCGGCAAGTTCGTCCGCGCTCTGCAAATTACCGAAGTTGTAGACGGCGAGCAGAGATTTCACGCAGTTGCAATAATCGAGAAACCGCGTTTCGCACGCCGAACCGCCTATTCCACCGAGCTGTTCCGCAAGCGCTTTCCGAATCTCTTCGGAAACGTACCGCGTCTCCTTTTCCCATTCGGTGCTTTCGGAAATATCGATTCCCTTAACGAGCCCGTCGAGATATTCGCTTACCGATTTCGCCTGTGTTTCCATGTTATTTTCCCTCTCTTACTGCAATTTCGTCAAACCGTTCAAACGCTTCCTCGGCGCCATCCGGAATTTTTCCTTGGAATATCACCCGCACAAGCCTGCCGCACCCGCGGAACGCATTCCTGCCGATCCGTTTGACCGAAGCGGGCACCGTAACGTTTTCCAAAAAGATACACTCCGCAAAGGCGAGCTCGCCGATCGTTTCCAGCCCCTCGGGCAGAACCACCCGTTTCGCGCCGCCGTAACGGAACGCCTCGTTTGCGACGATGCGCGTACCCGCGGGCACCGCGATTTCCTCTGCCTCGCGGTCGCACCCGAACTCGATGCCGGCAAAACAGAACCTCTTTTCCCGCCCCGGCGCCAAACCGCTGCAATCGAACGCCGAAGCCTCCGCTTCCGTCAAGCCCTCGCCTCCCTCGAAAGAGACGAGATTGGAACAGCCGAAAAAGGCACGGATCCCGATTTTCTCCACCGAAGGGGGAAGAATTATTTTTTGCAGCGTTTCATTGTTGAGGAAGGCTTCCTTTGCGATTTCCGTAACGTAAGGCGGAACGCTCACGCACGGATCGCTCCCCTTGTACCCCGTTAATACTTTATCGCTCCCGCCGTAAACGAAGTCGGAAGGATTGTTCTCCAAACGGACGATATCGGCGGGGAGAAGTTGCACGAGCCGCTCGAACGCCGCATCGTAATCGGGATACTTTTCCGCAAAGACCGCCTGTATGCTGTTTGCGCCAAAGTTATAAATCGCTTGCGCAGCCTCTTTTTCGGGGCTGAGATAGTACTGCATATCGATGACGAAGGGGATGACAGTCTTATTCGGCGTGCGCAGGAAGTAGCCGACTTCCTTCATGACCTCTTTTGACGTCAGCGAATTGCGGCTTGCGACGAATACGACGACGGAGGCGTCGTACATAACTTCGCCGATCTGCCCGTCCCAATCGCCCGATTCCAAAAGAGCGTCCACCCAGCAATCGATTTTGCGCGCGGAAAGGTAACGGTACAGCTGCAAGGTTATCCCGAGATCGGGCTCCCTGTTGCTGTGGCTGATCAAAACAGACTTCATATTCTTCTCCTACCGCTCGCACTTGACGATGCGAACGTCTTCTTCTTTTAATCCGCGGGAATGTCTCGCAATGCAGATGTTGTGCCAGGTTCCGCCCTGATTGACGGGATTGCCCCTTTCGTCCTCCAACACCGTCTCCACGCCGTCCCACAGCGCGATGATCTTCTTGCTCTTGTTGATGATGTACTTGGACGCTTCCAAATAGGTATACTTCTCGTCGGGAATCACCTTGCAGGAAACCGTCTGCGCCAACAGATGCCGCATGCGGAATTCGTCCTCCCGCGTGAATGCGTAGCCGTACCGCTTGGCGTCCTCCTTGATGGAGGCGATATATTGCTCATAAGGGAGCGGCAGCGCCGCTTTTACGGTGATGCCAAGTTCGATCGCGCACTCGGCGATGAGCTGATCGGCGCCGAATGCAAAATTTGTGCGGACGACGACGCGGTAGTCCGCTTGATATTCCCTCAGAATTTGTTTGATCTGTTCTTTTATTTTTCCGTTTTTATCGGATACGGTGCGGTGTCCGCAGCCTGCGACGTCAAGCACGGGTTTTCTGTCTCCGCGATAGCTGTAAATGCGCACGCCGTGCCCGTAATGATACAAAAACGGCACCATATTTTTTATCATGAGTTCGTCCTTTTCCTGCGTTTCTTTGGGAAGGCAGTCGAAGGGAACGAGATCCTTATGTATCTTTTTGGCGTCGCGCTCTGCCTTGGTCTTGTAATCGGTGCCGTACTTCCAGCCCGCCGCCAGCTTTTCGCGCACCCAGCGCAGGTGCTCTTCGCGGGCGAGAAAACTCATGTCTTCGCGCACGTCGGCATTATGATTTTCTCCCCGACGGACAAACCCCGCCACGACGGGATAGTCCAACTCTTTTTCGCTGTAAAAACAATTGACGAGCTCCAGCTTATCCGAATAGGACTTTGCCTGTTCGATGTTGGACAGCTTGAATTCCAACGAAAGCCCGTCGAAATCGGGGCCTCCGTACACGCTCTGATAGCTCCTGTGGATCGCCTGCGCGAAGTCGCAGAGGTTAACGAAGCTGTCGGACGAAGCAAACGAGCTTACATTTTTATTCTTCTTTTCCTCGCGCGCGGAAACGTTCAGTTTGATTCCGCCGGAAACAAGCTTCCCGATTTCTTCGGCGAATTTTCCGCTTGCGATCTTGCGGTAATTGCCGTTCTCGCGGGTGCATTCCGAAACCGTCAACTGCCCGTCCGCTTCCCTCTCTTCCGTGTCGATCACGCGGAAGCCGTCGAACGCGTAACAGACGTCGATATTTCCCTCTGAAACGGAGAGGTCGATTTTCCAGGCGAGCGGATCCTTTTTGCTGACGTAACCGAATGCCGTCCTGTCCCAGTCCTGCAATTCGTCGCACAGGACGAGCAGATAGGCGAGCGGATGCTTCGCCGCAGGTATGGCGGTATCCGCGGCGATTTCCTCTTTTATATCGTAACGGTTGAGATTGTTATGAAGCGCGATCGCCGTCAGAACGTCAGCGACGGGTTCGGTGAACGAAACGCCGGAATTTGCGATCTGATGGTACAACAACACCGCGCTGAAATACCCGTGATCCATAAAATCCGGTTGTGAACGGTAGCGTTCGGAAAGCAGGGATAACAGGATATGCAGGGGATAACCGAGCCTGCGATTGATTCCGTAGGCGAGCATTTCCCCCACCGTCCGCACGGCGGCGAAGGGGCTGTCCTTTTTTACGTTCTCGCCGAGCGCGAGAATTCCTTCCATATTTTCATAGGAAACATACGGGCATACGTCGTCTTCCCACATGCCGCGCGCATACGCTTTGATTTGCTCGTGCGCGAGCTGAAAGGGATAACCGATATCGTGGAAAAGAGCAGCAAGTCCCCACCAGCGCAGAAAGCAAGTATCGTCTGCCTTCTCCTTTGCGTAAAAATCAAGAAAGAGCCGGCGGAACGATTTGTCGCCCGCATAGACCGCAAGCCCCAGCGCGAACACGTACACGGAATGGGCGTAATGGTCGCGGTGCTTGGTGAGCAGCTCGCCCGAATGGAATTCGTGATCGGACAGGAATTCGAGCAAGCGGTTCATTGAGCCGTAGCCCGTGCCGAACAGCTCGAAAATTTCACAGAAACAATAGTAAACGGAAAAGGCGTCCGTCTTCTTCCCCGATCTGCAAAACTGCCCGAGCGCCCTGCTCAGACAGTCGATATCCTCCCGATTCTTCCCGAGCTTGAAATGAAAAAATTTCAGAGTCTGTTCGTCCAGCGCCGCCATGCTTTATCCCCTGCGTTTGAAAATTTTATAACCGTTTTTGCCGAGCAGCCACCATGCTCCGTCGAGTAACTGATAATCGTACTTAATCACGTCGCACTTCTCTTCGGACACGCCGTCGCGCGCCGCGATCAGCTTGCGAAACTCCGCCAGCCCTTCAAAGGTCGTCAGATTGCCGTGATGGCGCATCGTATAATTTTTGCCGTTTGTAAATTTCCCGTCGCGGTCGGTCTCCGTTAAGATGCGTTCCTTTTCCGCGGGAACGAACCCCTTTGCGATCATGAACGCGTTCCAGCGGGCGTGCTCCTGCACGGCAAGATTGTTTCTGCGCGAACGCCTGCATTCGAGCGGATAGCGCACCGCGACGGCGCCCCCCTTGGAATCGGTCTGAAAATCGGGCATATCCCCCGCGGCGTAAACGGCAAAATACTCCCGTTCGGAAACGTCCTCCTGCGCGCCGTCCGCCTTGCAGTAATCCAAGCCCATAAGGTGCAGCTTGGAGCGCAGAGAAAGGCAGGCGTACACGTTAGATTCCCGCTCCGCCGACGATAATTTCGTATGCCATTTCCGCCGCGATTTTTTCGCCTCCGCCTCGGTAATGCGATCGTGCTTCATGTCGCGCTCGATGTCGTAGATAAAATTGCGCATGATCGCCATTTCCGAAAACTTTTCCCTTAAAATTTGGGAGTAGTCGTAAACGACCTTCTTGTCCGAGCCGAACGGAACGCACAAATCGGCGTCGAGATATATGCCGTTGCCCTCGAATATCTTTTCGTCGCGGATGCGCACGAACACATGCGTGTTGCCGATATTGCGCTCTTTCAGGCGCGCCGCGATCTTATTCGCCATGTCGATGCTCGCGTAATCCATGCCGAGGGAAACGACGATGTAATTGAGCGAGCTTTCCCCGAAATCGAGGGTGCTTTCCAACGATTTATAAAATGCGGGGTCGTTGACGTCGAGATAGCGGTAATCCTCCGTGGAGGGAAACAGCGGGAGCGGAAGATAATCCTCCCTGTTTACCGCAACCTCGTCGCCCTCGAAAAAGTCGTAGCGGTAACGGAAATAATTGTGGTTGAGGTTCTTATGCCCGCCCGCGTGGAGCTTGTCGAACAAGTGATAGCGGACGCGCTTTTTTACGGGATTTCCCCCTTCGTCCGCCGTGAGGAACTGGTTGTTCGCCACCATGGAAAGGAAAATCTGCTGATTTGTCCGCCCGAAACCTATCATGGAAACGTTGATTTCCGTCTCCGGCTTTAACAGCGAAGTGGCATAGTCGATATGCCGCCCGTCCATGTACTCGGTGAGCGGGAAACGGTCGATAAAGTCGACGGCAATCTGGCGGAATTCATTCACGTAATGAAGGCAGCCCTTGGACTTTTCCTCGTATTTGGAATAAATATCTTCAAATTCGCGGTCGCCGAATACGTAAATTTCCATTCTGTCGGCGACGTCCTCTCCCGCCCCTTCGATAAACTTCAAAAACAGTCCGCACCAGGCGAGGTTCTCCTGCTCGTCGTCGCAGTTAACGATGAGATTGAGCTTTTTACCCGCGCCCGCGAGTCGCTTAAACTGCCGCTTCAGCTCCTTTTCCAACCAGCCCCACAGCCTGTCCCTGCGCGGATACGACTGATAGGATACGCCCTTTACGTAGAGCGCTTCCCGCGCTTCCTTACGCATGGGTGCGATAATCAGCTTGGGGCGGGAACAGGAACCGTAT
The DNA here is from genome assembly GCA_910586675.1 of uncultured Christensenellaceae bacterium. Classification (GTDB taxonomy): domain Bacteria; phylum Bacillota; class Clostridia; order Christensenellales; family Borkfalkiaceae; genus Gallimonas. Next base: position 24,019 of record CAJUJO010000014.1, read on the forward strand.
ATGTAAAGATTGTCGGCGCCGCTGCCGATGACGATACATTTATCCGATTTCGCATGAGAGAAGCGGGACAAGCGGTAGCTCTTCCAGATACTCTGGTGCAAAATAGAAACGGTGATCATAACCGAATTGACGATGACGAGCGAAAGGCAAAGATACATCGCCGCGGCGAAAAACACATTCGCATTTATCAGCGCGAGCGAAACGTCGTATTTGAGCACGACGAGATACACTGACTTGGAAATCGATTCGAATACGGAAGCGGCAATTCCCTTACCCGTATAGAGAGCGGCAATGAAAAAGAGCGGCACGGCGACGACGTAAATGACCGCGCATTTGCCTTTTTTGAAATTTTTGATAAATTCGATTTTTTCCGCCCTGTCGCACATGCAAAATTTTACGACCAGAAAAACAACCAGCGCCGCCATAACGGTGATGCAGGCGCAGGAAACCGCAGTATACATTATCATATTCTCTGCTCCGTTCGATTGAAAAACGTATAATTCCCCATTAAACTACGAAATCCACCAATAGTATACCCCCCCCCGTAGTGAAATGTCAAGCTTTTTTGCCCATGTTGTTCCGTTCTCGGCGGCGTAAGGAGAATCGCCGCCTCTGCCGACCGATTGCACACGGGCGTGCAATCGGTCGGTTCGCATTGCGCGCACAGCCCGCAGGGCTGTCCGCAGAAAGCAAGGCTCGCCCCCGTAAGTAACCGTCAATCGATAACCTCTTTTCTTTGTAAAAAAACTTACAAAAACCGCCCGAAAGCATTCGGGCGGAAATTCCTTCCATGCGCATGTGCGCATGCGTTCCAAAACAAAAAAGGAACGGAAATCCTTCCGTTCCTCTTATCGTATCATTTTACAATCATTCCGCTTCGCGGTACTTCATGGGATAAACGTTCCGAGCCGTCCACTTCACGCCTTTGAGCGTCCGCCCGCGCGTGCTCGTTGCGTCGATGGGGATATCCTCGGTGCTCAGCTCGCACATACCGCCGCCGTCGAGCTCCGCCGCCAACAGATAGGGCACGGTAACGTAATCGGCAAAAATCACCTTGTCGTCGTTTTTGAGCGAAGCGATCTGCACGCCCTTTCGGTAACGGGGCAGAGGGTCGATCTGCGCCGTAATGACGCGCTTGTACCGTCCTCCCGAAATCGCGACGACGATTTCCCCCTCGCCGTCGATTTGGGAAGCGAAAACAACTTTGTCGCCCTCTTTCAGATTCATGCCCTTCACGCCTCCCGCGATTCTGCCCTGCAAGGGGATGTCGTCCTTTTTGGCGTTCAGGCACATGCCGCCGCGCGTTACGAAGAACACCGTAACGAACTCGTCCTCTTCGTCCTCCTGTACGGAAATCAACCTGTCCCCTTCATTCAGGCGGATGGCGGGGAAGAACGGTTTGCCCGTATTGTATTCGCTCCGCGCCGTCTTTTTGAGCATTCCGCTTTCGGTAATAAAGAGCAGATTTCCCTCCTCCACGTCGGCAAGCGCGAGCGAGACGGGCGTTTCGCCCTTTTCCGCCCCCTCGAAGAGATCGGTAAGATCATAACCCTCGTCGCCGAATTTTTTGAGGTAATCCTGCGGATAAATCTTAAAGCAGTTGCCCTTATCGGAGAAGATAAACGCTGGCGCATCGGAAAGCATGCGAAGCTCCTTCACGAGCACGGAACCCGCCTTGGATTTTTCTCCGACGGCTTTGTTGGACATATTGAAGTTTTTCTCGCTTACGCACTTGATCTTTCCGTCGGCGGTGATGCCGAGAATGCTCTGCACGCCGGGGGCGCGGATATCGCCGCGCTCGGCCGCCGCCTCGTCCTCGCTGAATACGAGCACCGAACGTCGGGGCGTTTTGTACTTTTTTTTGATTTCGAGAATTTCTTCCCGCACCACCTGCAATTGCAGGCGGTTGCTGCCGACGATCGCCGTCAGCTTTTCGATGAGCGCTTTGAGCGCTTTGAGTTCCTCTTCCAGCTTGAACACTTCCAGCTTGGTGAGCCGCGCCAAACGTAAATCGAGAATCGCCTGAGCCTGCTTTTCCGAAAGGTCGAAGCGCTTTTTCAGTTTTTCGCGCGCGTCGGCGGTGGATTCGGCTTTCTTGATGATTCTGATTACTTCGTCAATGTTACGCACGGCGACAATCAGACCTTCGAGGATATGGCACCGATCCTTCGCTTGGTTCAAATCGTATCGCGTACGGCGGAGCACCACTTCGCGCTGATAATTGACGTAGTGCTTGATAATGTCCATGAGTCCCAGAAGGACGGGTTTCCCGTTTGCAATGGCGACCATATTCATGCCGAACGTAACTTCCAAATCGGAATACTTATACAGCGTTTTTAAGATTTTGTTGACGTCCGCGTCCTTTTTGATTTCGATGACGGCGCGCATACCGTTTCTGTCCGATTCGTCGCTCACCTTGGTAACGGATGCAAGCTCTTCTTTCTTGTCCTCGCGCAGCTCTGCAATTTTGCGCATGAGATTGGCTTTGTTGACCTGATAGGGAAGCTCGGTAACGACGATATTCTTCTTATCGCCTTCCCCCTCCTCCACGCGAATCTTTGCGCGAAGCGTAATTTTGCCCTTACCCGTCTTATATGCCTGATTAAGTTCGTTGGCAATGATGTACCCGCCCGTGGGAAAATCAGGTGCGGGGATATATTTCAGCATTTCGTTGAGCTTGATGTGCGGATTATCGATATAGGCGACGACGCCGTCAATCGTTTCAGCAAGGTTATGCGGCGGAATATTGGTCGCAAGCCCTACGGCGATGCCCGAAGCGCCGTTTACGAGCAGATTGGGAAACCGACCGGGCAGCATATCGGGCTCTTTGAGCGAATCGTCGAAGTTGAGCGAAAAGGGAACGGTATTCTTGTCCAGATCGCGCAAGAGCTCCAAGGCGATAGGTTCTAATCTCGCTTCCGTGTAACGCATTGCCGCGGCGGGGTCGCCGTCCACCGAGCCGAAGTTTCCGTGCCCGTTGACGAGCGTCTTGCCCATGTTGAAGTCCTGCGCCATGCGCACCATCGCGTCGTATACCGAGCTGTCGCCGTGCGGGTGGTATTTACCCATGCAATCACCGACGATGCGCGCCGACTTTTTATGCGGCTTGTCGGGCATCAGGCCCATTTCGTGCATAGTATACAGAATCCTGCGCTGAACGGGCTTCAACCCGTCCTCCACGCGGGGCAGAGCGCGGTCGAGAATAACGAATTCCGCATACGGAAGCATGGAGGAAGGGAGAACTTCTTCCAGCGGCGTTACGAAGAGATTACCCTGCGGCTGCTCCGGCTGTTGTTCAGGCTTCTTCATCTTCCGCCTCCTTTTTTAATTTCACTCTGTCCATAAACGCGTCTTCCTTATTAAAATTGGCGTAACGGTTCAAAAACTCCTTTCTGCCCTCCACTCTGTCGCCCATGAGGGTGGTGATCATGTTCTCCGCCGCAACAGCGTCCTCTATGGTAACTTGCGTGAGGTTGCGGTGCGCGGGATCCATCGTCGTCTTCCAGAGCTGCTCGGCGCTCATCTCGCCCAAGCCCTTATAGCGCTGAATGAGGTAACCCCGCCCTACCTTTTCGATTTTTTCCTGCAACTCGTTGTCGTCGTAGGCGTACTCCTCCGCGCTACCGTTCTGGCGGTAAACCTTATAGAGGGGCGGCATGCCGATATAGACGTGCCCCGCGTTGACGAGCGGGCGCATATAGCGGAAGAAAAAGGTAAGCAGAATACAGCGGATATGAAATCCGTCCTGATCGGCATCGGAAAGAATGATGACTTTATGATAGTTGAGCTTATCCAGGTTGAAATCGTTTCCGATCCCCGCGCCGAGCGCCGAAATAATGGTACGGATCTCCTCGTTTTCCAGCACCTGATTGATGCGCTTCTTTTCCACGTTGAGCGGCTTCCCGCGCAGGGGAAGAATAGACTGAAACTGCCTGACGCGCGCCTGCTTCGCCGTGCCTCCCGCAGAGTCCCCCTCTACGATGAACAACTCGTTGAGTTCGGGCTTTCTGCCCGAGCACGCCGCGAGCTTTCCCACGAGCTGCAAAGAATCGATGCTGTTTTTTGCGCGGGCGGTGTCCTTTGCCTGCCGCGCCGCGATGCGGACTTTTGCCGCGCCCTGCGCCTTTTTAATGATTTCTTCAAAGGTCTTTTTGTTTTTGTGATTTGCGGCGAGTTCGCGCAAACCCTCGACGACGGCGCTCTCCACGGGCGCGCGCGCTTCGGGATTGCCGAGCTTGGTTTTCGTCTGCCCCTCGAACTGCACGTTCTTCATTTTCACGGATAGAACGGCGGTGAGCCCTTCGCGGAAATCGTCGCCCACGAAGTTGGGATCCTTGTCCTTCAACAGCTTGTTTTCACGCGCATAGTCGTTGAGCATGCGCGTAAGTCCCGAACGGAAGCCCATCTCGTGAAAGCCGCCCTCCGGCGTGGGAATGTTGTTGACGAAAGAGAAAAGACTTTCCGTATAATCGCCCGTATGCTGAACGGAAAATTCGATCAATATTCCGTCTTTTTCCGCCTTGTAATACAGGGGTGCGGAATAAAGCTTGCTCTTCCCTTCGTTGAGGTACAGTGCGAAATCGGAAATCCCCCCGTCGTAGCGGTACGTTACGGAGTAGGGGCGCACGGAACCGAGCAAGTCGAGCTGTTTTTTCCCGCTCTCCTCTTCGTCCACAAACTCGTTTGCGGTGATGCGCTCGTCCGTAAGCGTGATCGTCAGCCCCCGATTGAGGAAGGCAAGCTCGTTTAAGCGGTTACTCACGCTGGAAAGCTGAATTTCCGTCGTGGAAAACACCGCGTCGTCGGGCATAAAATGCACGAACGTGCCGTGTTTTTTTGTCTTTTGTTTTAAGTCGGCGAGGGGGGCGACAGGCACGCCCGATTCGTATTTGTTCTTCTTCTCGTCGAAATAAGAACGGAATTCCATGGCGTACGTCTTGCCGTCCTTGTAAACTTCCACTTTGAGCCATTTGGAAAGGGCGTTCGTAACCGAAGCGCCCACGCCGTGCAGCCCGCCCGAAAAGGAATAATTGTGCTCGTCGAATTTCCCGCCCGCATGAAGCTGGGTAAATACGACCTGCACGCCCGAAACCTTGGTTTTGGGGTGAATATCGGTGGGAATCCCCCGTCCGTTGTCCTCGACGGAAACGCTGCCGTCCTTATAAATGACGACGTCGATCTTGTCCGCGTATCCGTTCGCCGCCTCGTCGATGGCGTTGTCTACGATTTCCCAAAGGATATGATGCAACCCGCGCTGCCCCGTGGAACCGATATACATACCGGGCCGAAGGCGAACGGCGTCCAGCCCTTCGAGAATGGTAAGATCGCTCGCGTCGTAATGCTTTTCTGCCATACTGACCTCTCAGAAGTGAGTATAATTCCTTGTTATTATACCATATCTTGTGGTTTTGGGCAATTAATTTGGGCATATTTTGACAATTTCCGCCCTTTCTTGCACAATGCGCCCCTTTCTTTTTTAACCGAACGAGCCGTTTCCATACATGAAAAAGCGCCCCCGCTTGCAAGCGGGGGCGTACGTTTTTCAAAAAATTTATTTGCCGAACATGATTTTTTCGCTGGAAAGCATTTTCGCAATCAACAGCACGAGGAGCGCCGTATAAACGAGGTTGAGCGCAACCGAAGTCAGCGAAGTCCACACGACGGGCGCGCCCGCGATTGCCGCCTGCATGGCGACGACGGCATTGAGTATGGGAACGACCACGATCCAGTCGCCGATCCCCGAAACGAAGGACGACGCAAGGGAGAGCAGCATGACGACGATCATAACGACGCTCGTATACGCCGAAGCCTCCTTCACCGACTTTGCGTATGCGGAAACGGCGGAAACGCCCGCGACGATGAGCGGCACGATACTCACGATAAGCAGGAACAGGAGCGAATACCCCGCAAACCCGAATCCCGCCGCAAAATCCCCAAAGGATATTCCCATGAGCTTGGGCAGGGAAAGCGCGATTCCCAGAAAGCTGGAAACGGCGCCGATGAGCGAAATGCAGGATAGCGGGAGCACTTTGCCGAGGGCGACGTCGCTCCGCCGAACGGACGTAACCAGAATGGTGGAAAGCGTTCCCCGTTCCTTCTCCCCCGCGACGGCTTCCAGCGTTACGCCCATGCACGAAGAGAAAATGAGCGCGATGACGATAAACGGCAGTACGTTGCCCATGATAGAAAGGAGAACCCTGCCCGCATCGGAAAAGTCGTAACCGCTTCCCGCGTTGACGTCGAACTTATTGGATAGGGCGTTCTCGTACCCGTCCAGAACCGCCGTTACGAGGGCGTAAAAGGACGAGCTTTCCCCGTCCGCCGAACGGTAGTAAATTTCCACCTGCGGCGCGGGCCCCCCGCTCGCGGGCGTGTAAGCCGCCACGCGCTCGTCGAAATTTTCCGAGAAAACGACGAGCGCCGCCGCCTTTCCGTCCTTCACCTCCGCCTTCGCGGCGTCGACGTCCTCCGCGCGGAGAAATTCCCAGCCCTCCGTGCCGACGGCAGTCTGTATTAGCGGCTCGACGACGGCGGAGCTCCCCGAAACGTAGGCGCGGTATTCGTACGTTTCCTTTTCGGGCGCGTTCATCACGCCGCCCATCACGGAATAGATGATATAAATGAGAATGCCGGGGAGCAACATGGTCAGAATCAGGCGCGGATCGCGGAAAAAGCGCAAAAACTCCTTTTTCATGAGCGCGAATAGTTTCATATCTCTTCCCCCTTCACCGAACGGTAAATTTCAAAAAATCTTTCTTCGAGCGGCTTTCCCGCGCAGATTTCGGCAAGCGTTCCGTCCTCTATCATTTTACCGTCGATAATGACGCCCACGCGGTCGCACAGCTTTTCCACGAGGGAAAAGATATGCGTGGAGAGAAGAATACTCTTCCCCATGGCTTTGAGCTCGGAAAGAAAATCGGTTACCACCTTTGCGGTGAGCACGTCCAGCCCGTTGGTCGGCTCGTCGAAGATAATGACGTCCGGGTCGTGCACGATGGAGACGACGAGGGATATTTTCTGCTTCATGCCCGTGGAAAGGTCGTTGACGCGCACCTGCGCGAAGCGGTCGATCCCGAACCGCGCGAAGAGCGTTTTCTTCCGCTCGGCGAGAACTTCCTTTTCCACGCCGTGCATGGAGCCGAAGAAATCGAATAAAAAGTCGGGCGTGAAGAAGCCTTCCAGCTTGAGCTCGCTCGTCATGAACCCGATGCAGTCGCGCACCTTCTGCGGCGCGCGGACGACGGAATGCCCGCAGATTTCCGCGTCGCCCGCATCGGGCTTGATCAGCGTGGAGAGCATGCGGAGCGTCGTCGTTTTGCCCGCGCCGTTGGGCCCGAGCAAGCCGTAAATTTCCCCGCGGTATGCGGAAAACGAAAGCCCGTTGACGGCGACTTTTCGGCTGCCCGACCTTTCGATTTTCTGCTGTTTGCGCGAGAGCGTAAACGTCTTTTGCAGGTTTTCCGCGCAGACGATCTTCTCGCGCCCGCCCTGCTCTTCTTCAAACACTTCTTCCATACAGACTCCTTTTTATGATGCGGTTACGGGGATATTATAACACATACCCCCCCCCATAATGTCAAGCGTTTTCGCTTATTTTTTGCAAATCTCGGCGTCGGGAGCTTATTCCGATTTTCCTTCGTAAATCACTTGTGCTCGGCAACCGGTCGACCAAGTACCACCCCATGCCTCCCGGGCTTCTTCGGCGGAAGCGAAGCCCTTTACGATAATCGTCTGATTTTCCTGCCAATTGTGAAAAACGCCTCGTCCGATACTCGTAACGCCTGCGGGTATCGTGATTGTCTTCTGTTTGGAATGGAACAATGCAAAATTCCTGATAGAAGTTACGTATTCGGGAATTGTGCAGCTGTTTGTCCCCGCAATCATTGTATTCGTCGCCGTCTCGATCAAACATCCGCCGTCCGAATGATATGTCTTATTTCCTTCGTCTACAATAATTTCTTCCAGTGCGGGACACCTCATAAATATCGGAAGACCGCTCGTACCGTTTTTTGAAAAGGATAATAATGTTGACGGAAAGAAAACGGACTGCAATGCCGGACAGTTTATGAATACCATATTATCCATTTCCGTTAACCCTTCCGGAAATTCAACGCGTTGCAACTTTTGGCACTGCGAAATTCGACCAGATATTTTTAATAAATTATTGCCCGCAAACCTGATTTCTTCGATATTCGGACAAGAGTTAAAAGCATAAGCTTTCATTTCCGTTACGGGAATCCCGCGGTAGGTTGCGGGAATGACGACCGTCCCGCTCATATTCTTATCCTTCACGCCGCTCACGCTGTAAGCCGTGCCTTCCTTGTTTAAGGTATAATTCAAGCCGGCATGCCCCAATGCGGGAATGGCGCGCGTTTGCGTATGGTTGCCGTCGTTGCGGCAAATACGGATCTCCTCCCCGTCTTCCAACTCCGTCGGCGCTTTGGAAAAGAGCCAATCGCTCCAATCATGCCCGTAAGAGTCGACGGGAGCCGTCTCGGTATGTCGGTTGCAATTGCGGCAATAGCGCGTCTTTTCGCCCTCTTCCACGCAGCCGGGCGCAAGGGTTACGACCCAATCGCTCCAATCATGCCCCGTCGCGGGAACGATTTGATAGTCTTTGTGATTGCCGTCGTGAACGCACGCGTGCGCAAGATAACCGGGATCGTCGCAAGTCGCTTCCCGCTCCGTTTGCCATTCGCCCCACTCGTGCCCCGTCGCGGCAATCGGGCGGTAATCGAGATTATCGCACGTTTTACAGGCGCGGGTTTCCGTTCCTTCCGTCATGCACGTGGGCGCGACGAGAACCTCCCATTCGTTCCAATCGTGCCCCGTCGCGGCGAGTGGCCGCGTTTCGGTTACGTCGGGAAAAAGGAGCGAAACGCGCGTCTGCACGCCTTCCCGCTCGCAGGAAGCTTCGACCGTCGTAACCCATTCGCCGAACGCGGCGTCTTCGGAAGCTTCGCCGCAACCGAATAGGGCGAGCGGCAAAACGGCTGCCGCGCATGAAAGCACAATGTTGAGGTCTTCTTTTTTGTCATGTTTTCCCTCCCGAATGATACTTTCCTGATTTTATTATACCCTTCTTCAAACTTTTTCAAGCGGGAGAATAAACTTCATTCGGAAATTCAGTAATTCGCGTCGGCTTCCCCGAAATCCGCAATCATGCGCAACAATTCGGAATGCGACGAAGCGAATTTCCCCGCATAGCCCGCGGGCGCGCCGTGCGGCGCGAACAGAATGAAATCGATTCCCTTGCTTTCAGCGCACAGCCGATCGGACGAAAGACTGTCGCCGATCCATACGGCGCGGGAACGCTCGTAATCGGGAATGCTGCGCTCAACGTGTTCTGCAAAGAGGGGCGACGGCTTGTCGTAGCCGACCTCTTCGGAAATAAACGCGCCTGAAAGATATTGCTCCATTCCCGCAAGGGCGATTCTGGAACGCTGAATCTCCGCCGCGCCGTTGGTTACAAGGTATATTCTGCCTAGATGCGCGAGCGCGCGCAAGAAGTCTTCCGCGCCGTCCAAATAATACGCGCTGTGTTTCATGCCCTCGAAATAAGCTGTGGAAACGCGCGTCGCGTCCGCAGTAACGCCCAACTCGGCAAACAGCCGCTCGAACCGCACGACGACGAGCCTGCCGCGCTCGATTTCGCCCCGTTCCAACTGTTTCCAGAGTCCGTCGTTGATTTCGTGAAACCGCGCGAGCGCGCTTTCCCCCGCAGGCACGCCGAACGCTTCCAGCGTGCTTTTCAGCGTTTCCCGCTCCGATCGCTTGAAATCCATGAGCGTTTCGTCGTTGTCGAGCAGAAAGATATTCTTCATTGTTCCTCCCCGATTACCGCAAGCTCTCTGAGAGCGCGCGTATAGGCGATATATTTTTCGTTCGCCGTCATGCCCTTATCGTACACGGCGACGGCGGAAAATTCCAGCCCCTTGCTCGCGTATACGCTCATCACGTTAATTTTCGTCGCCGAAAGCTTTCCGTCCGCCGAAAGGAGACGATACCCGCGCTTTTCGAAGAGAGGCAGATACTCTTCCCGCGCAATGACGGCGCATAGACCCTGCTTCTCCTTGAAAAAAGCGTTCAGCTGCCGCATTTTAATCGTTTTCACGCCGTCGCCGTGCAACCCGATGGGGCTCATATCAACATCTGCGGCACGGGAGACGAATTCCACAATCTCGTTGGTATTGCGATAGTTCCTGTTCAGCTCGTAAAGATTGCCGAAAGATGCGTCCCAGCCTTTCACGCCCCTCCACGGGGTGATATTCTGCCTGAGGTCTCCGAACACGTTGAATGCGGCGTCGTCATGAATGCGGCGCAACAGCCCGTATTCGGACGCCGAAAGATCCTGCCCTTCGTCCACGAACACCAATCCGTAGCGGGGCGTCAGCTTCCTGCCCGCCGCATTCAGCACGTAGCAAAGCGCGAAGCTGTCCGAAGGGTAAATCCCCTTCATGCCGTACTTCGCCTTGTATTTCTTCACCGTTTCGCGGTAGAGCCAGCGCGCAATATCGACGGCGTTTTCGCACCGACCCGCCGAAACGCAGTATTTGGACGTTCTTACCACAGCAAAAAAGTCTCGGAATAAATCGCTCCCGCCGCTCATTTCCTCGATGATGCGGGATATTTTTTCCGCCTCCTCCTTCAGCTCCTCCCGCCGCGCGATGCGCTCGGCATACGTTAAGATCTCTTCCCCGCCGCGCTTCTGCCTGTAACGGCGCAAATCGAGAATTTCCTTTTCCACCGCTATGACGAGCGCCGCCAAATCTTGCCGCGCGCCCGCGAACGTGCGCTCCGCGTGCGCCGAAATTTCATGCGCCGCGCGGTAAAATTCTACGAACTGGCGGAAAAAATAATCGGGCGTGCGCGCCTCCCCTTCCAGCACGAAGAAAAAAAAGTCTTGCGCCTGCGTAAAAGCGCTCATGAGCGTGCGGAAGGGCTTGGTGAAATAAAACCCTCCCTCTTTGCGCTCCTTCATTTCGCCGAGTACGGCACGGCGTACGCGAATAGAAGAATTTTTCACACGGATATACCGCTCCTGCCGGTATTTGCAGTCGTCGAGCAGCCTGCGCGCCACTTCGCGGCACTCGTCCGACGCAAACAACCCGTACATGTCGCCGTAAATCTTGGCAACCTGCGCTTCCGCATCGCGCGCAAACCGCCCCGAATAAAGATACGAAAGATATTCGGCGTTCTCCCGCTCCCCGCATAGCTTGGCGCGCAAGTCGATCCCCTCGTTTCCGAGCGCCTGAAAAAAGTAATTTTTCAGCGTGATAGTGCGCACCTTTTGCAGTTCCAGCACCTGCGAAAGCTCGTCGATAAAGGCGTTGAAGGAATCGGACGGCGTTATAACGAGCACGTCGCGCGGGCGCAGACTCTCGTTGTTGTACATGAGATAGCTCAGACGGTGAAGCAAAATCATCGTCTTTCCGCTTCCCGCGCACCCCTGCACGACGAAGGATTCGCGCGCGGGGCGAGTGATCACGTCGAACTGCTTTTCCTGAATGGTTTCGATAATGTCGCGTATCTTAACGTCGTCCTTTCGGCTCTTTATGATGCTGCGAAGGTACGGGTCGAAGAGAATTTCCTCGTCCCTTCCCGCGATTTCCTCCGCGGAGAGATAATCTTTTACCGAAAGATACTCGTTCTTGAAATCGAGCAAATTCCCGTTCTTCACCGAAAGAGCGCGGCGCAGAACGGCGCGGTATTCGTATTCGTTGATTCCGAAGGAGACGCGGCTCTTCTGATAATAACGCACGGCGAGCGGCGCGCGCCAATCGACGATTTCGAGATTTACGTCCCCCTTTTTTCCGATATAATAGCTGTTGTACCCTTCCTTATCGTCCACGACGTCCATGCGGGCGAAATAGGGCTCGGAAAAGAAGCATTTATATGCGTTGAGCTTCTTGGTCTCCGCGGCGATTTCGGCGTTCTTTTCGAGAACAAAGCGGTAATCGGCGGCGGAATAGGTTTCCCCCGCTTTGATCTGCGCGATCTCCTCTTTCAGCGCCGCAATTTTTTTGCGGTAGCGCGTGAGATAAAACAGTTTGAGCGCGAGAAGAACGTTTTTCAGGCGCTCTTCCTCGTACTTCGTCTGCTCCTCCCCGTCGAGAAGGGATAAAAACCACTGTTTGTCCGCTTCCTTATGCGGGCTTAAACGCCCCTTCAAAATGGAAAGAATCGACTTCATGCCTTACGCGCCGCAATGCCGCAGCGGCGCCCTCCCGTTACCCGTTTATCCGCAAAATGCGAATATTCTTTATATTACCATATCCGACAAAAAAAAGATAGGATTTTACGGCAAATTTCAAACATGAAAAAAAAGAGCAGATTTCCGCTCTTTTCCTCCTTTATTGTTCGGCGCTCTCCCGCCGCTCCCTCCGATAGAGCGCGCGGGCATAGATTGGAACGAATGCGCAGACGAACAGCACGACTACTGCGAATATAATAAGCGATACGAAATTCAGGTCAATCCCCGCGCGGACGCACGAAAAGGCGATGCTCGCGCAGGCAGAAATCAGCCCGCCCGCAAAGAAGAGAACGCCGCCGATCCTGTGCGTCCTGACCCAAACGGATTCGCTCTTCAACGTGGAGGGCGTGCGAAGCCCGAGCGTCTTATTCGGCTTTACCCGCGGCAGATAGTTGCCGAAGAACACCATCAGAACGGAGAGCGGGAAGATAATTGCAAGTCCGAAGGGAAACGCCGTTTTTGCGCCCAGCGCCGTTCCGGCAGCGGCAAGCGCAAAGGAAAGCCAGCCGAGATAGGCGAGCACGGCGCCGACTGCCGAGAGGGTAACGACGATGATTTTTCCGTTTCTCTCGCTGCGGGATAACAGACTCGCCCAAAGCCCCGCCGAGACAAGCGCGGCGGCAGCGGGAAGCCCGATAAACAGCCAAGGGCTGCCGAGCGAGTCGCACACGCCTTCCCAATTAAAATGCACGGGCACCTGTGCGGGCAGAAAGCACATGCAGACCGCGAACGCAATCAAGTTGACGACGGAAAGCGCCGTATAAACGATAGCCGATTTCATAAAAAACTCCTGAAAATTTAATCGATAAACGCCGCGACGGCTTTGAGAATTTCCTGAAAAACCGTCGTATTGAGGGAATATATGATGGTCTGTGCGCGCTTTTCCGCACAGATAAGCCGGCTCTCTTTGAGCACACTCAGATGATGGGAAACGGTGGCGGCGGAAAGCTCGAACTGGTCGGCGATCTCCCCCGCCGTATGCGGGCGGTTTTTCAGAAGAGTCAGAATTTCCCTGCGCGTCTTGTCGGACAGCGCTCCCCAGACACTTTTCATATTTTCTCCGTTGTATTTCGATTATCGTCTAAATAATATCACAACAGAATAACGATGTCAAGCGTATTTTGATAAAAATCGAAATAAAATTGCCGAAAAAGAACGCCCGAACAAGTGCGTTCTACGAAGAATTTTCTTTTACGGACAAACAAACAACCCGCCATCCTTCGAAAACAAGGGATGGCGGGCTATATTTTTTATGGGAACGATAAATTGAAATTTATAAGACTTGTTCAATTTTTATATATTATAATTGTGCAATCTTTTTCAAAACGAAAATTCGCCCATTTTCTTCCTATTTGTCGCACAAAATAGTATTCATCGTTCGGAAATATCTGTTTTGTCATAAATCGTAACAGGTTTAGCGCATCGGCAGATTCGTTCAACACGATTTCACGCGTACTCCATCCGTCTGTTACAGGCGAATATATTTCGTGAATCATATCATAAAACAACTCTTTTCCGTTGATTGGTATTTTTCTTATTAAGTCCGATCTTCTGTCGCAATTGAGCATACTTTTTAACAGGTCATACTGTTTGCTATCAAGCGTTATTTCGCATATTTCCATTGTAAGCTCCTTATTTGACCAATTTATTCAGCAAAGAAACCAATTTATTATAATCCATAATACTTTTCTCCGCATTTTTTATTGCGGCATATAGCGCATATTATTTATAACACGGTCAGTCTTCCATATCGGAAAACGGAATTTTTCCGTGAAGCTC
>CAJUJO010000015.1 GCA_910586675.1 uncultured Christensenellaceae bacterium
CCCTTGCGAAGTAAGAATCCCGCATAAAACTTCAATACAACGAACGCCCCCGCGCCAAAAAAAACGGCGCGGGGGCGTTTTATATGTATACAAACGGCAAAGAGTGTGATATAATTAAAGTATGAAAAAGTACATAAAGATTTTATTGACGGGAATGATTTTGGCATTTATGGGCGCGGCGTGCCTGCTTTTCGGCTGCGCGGGGGAGCAAGAGCCTGAACTTTACCGCGTCGTATACACGGCGGGTACGGGCGGGCAAATCGAAGGCGAAGCGGAACAAACGGTAAAGCGTGGCGAAGACGCGCAAACGGTAACCGCCGTCGCGGACGAAGGATACAGGTTCTTGAAGTGGTCGGACGGGCGAACGCGTGCGGTGCGCATTGACATCGGCGTAAGCGAAAACATCGCGGTGGAAGCGCAGTTCCAAAGGACGGGAAACGTCCCCGAAGTGAAGGACGAATACACCCTGACGTACGTCGCGGGCGCGGGGGGGCGAATCGAAGGCGAAGCGGAGCAAACGGTAAAGCGTGGCGAAAGCGGGCAAGCGGTAACCGCCGTGCCCGACGAAGGCTACAAGTTTGTGCGGTGGTCTGATAAAAACAGTTCCGCGCGGCGGCAGGACGAAAACGTGAACGCGGATCAAACGCTGACGGCGGAGTTTGAAAAAATCACCTTTACGGTGCGATACGTGTGCGACGTCGGAATGATTTCCTTAACGATGGAAGACGGAAAGGGTTACGTGGGCGGAAATATCGAATTTCAGGTGGGGTACGGGGAAGACAGTAAAAAGATCGTGGCGGTAGAAACGCATACATATGGTACAATGTTTATCGGCTGGGCGGACGGAATCGAAACGGAAGAGCGGCAGGAAAAGAAAGTGTATGCCGATATTACGGTGCGCGCAAAAGTGGGGTACGAGCTGACCTACCGCGTCGCGGGGGAAAGGGGCGGAACGATCCCCGCAGGGTACCGTCAGGTGGCGGAGATGGGGGAAGAATCGCCGCATGTGGAAGCGGTGCCCGACGAAGGGTATGTATTCTGCGGCTGGTCGGACCTGCGCGCGGAAGCGGTGCACTACGTGGAAAAGGCGGAACGGAGTCTGGAATACGTCGCCTATTTCGAGCCGATCAAAAAGAGCTTCCGCTATGAATACGGAGCGGGGTTCGGGGCGCCGTTAGCGACGGAGATCACCCTCGACCGCGGCGCGATCGGGGAAGCGGAGTTTGTCGTACCGCAAAGGGAAGGGTATACGTTCTGCGGCTGGTATGCGGACGAAGGGTATACCGTGAAAGTCGTGCACGGGAGCGGGAAGCTGATGCTCGGCTACCGCACCTTTGCGCTGCAAACGGACGCGCTGTACGCGCGGTGGGAAAAGGTCGGGGAAGAGCCGATTACGTATAAAGTTTTAATGATCGCGGTCGACCCCATCGACGCGACGCTGTATTCGGAAATCGCCGAGCGCGATATTCACGTAAACCACGGCATGACGGCAATCGAGCGGGAAGCGTGCGAAGCGATAGCGGATAAATTTTCCTACTATCTGAACAAGTGGTTTGAAGGGCGGGTGATCTTTGAAGTAGACCGCTACTATACGCTCCGCCCGCTGACGGAAGAAAGTTTTATTCTTGGATACCCTACAGACTATCCTCATTATAGAACAACGGGCTGGATTATCAAGGAAATACATGATATTATCAAAGAGTACGAATGTACGATGACCTCTTTGAATTTGCTCGACTATGATTCTCTGCTTCACTCTTCTAGTGTAATGGGGATGGGGGAGCAAGAACACGGTATGGTATATTTGGATAATAGGATTTTCCCCGCCCCGGATAAAATTCCCGGGCAATACGTCGTCGAAAAAATCAGAAATTACTACGAGGAGGGGGGAACAATCGATAAATATGAGCTTGCCGCACATTATATCAAAACTTATTTGCACGAGTTTGCGCATACCATCGAGATGAGATACTATTACCCCATTCCGGGAAGCGGGTACGACGAGGAAGTATACGATTTTCACAAGTGGGTAGCTGAAAGCTGGTCGGCAGGGTATAAGCTTTTGGAAACCATACGGTTATATTTATTACATGAAGCGGGTTTGGGCGGCGAACGGGTTGGGATTCCGCCGTCTTATTGGGAAAAATTTTATACAAATAAGGAGGTTGAAAATACCATGACGTAGCGTAAAATTTTTTTCGGTAACTTTATTCCAACAACACAAAAAATGAAAAACAAAGGAGAAAGCAATGAACCATTTTACCAAAAAGAACTTATTTGCCTTACTGGCGGGCGTATGCTTTTTGTTTGCGCTGTGCGCGGGTCTGCTGTTCGTCTCGGGCGAGCGACACGGCGCGGCGGACGCGGCGTATGCGGAAGAAGGCGCGACGAGCGCTCTGCGCTTTATGCTGTTCAACGACAATACGGAATATAAAGTTTCCGTATCGGACAAGAGCGTGAAGGAAGTCAAGATTCCCGCCTATTACAACGGCTTGCCCGTAACCGAGGTCGCGGACAATGCGTTTATCTCCTGCGCTTCGTTAGAACGGGCGGAAATCCCGAAAACGGTTGCGCGAATCGGCAACAACGCATTCTATAATTGCCGCGCGCTGAAAAGGGTCGTCGGTATGAGCGGCGTTAAAATCATCGGCAACAATGCCTTTGCAATGTGCGCCGCGCTGGATAACCTGATCATTCCGCCCAAGGTGGAAAAATTGGGCAGTTACGTTATCCGCAACGTTGCCAATCCCGTGTACGTGCGGAGCACGAAGGAAGCCTTCA
The DNA here is from genome assembly GCA_910586675.1 of uncultured Christensenellaceae bacterium. GTDB lineage: Bacteria > Bacillota > Clostridia > Christensenellales > Borkfalkiaceae > Gallimonas. The sequence goes on from CAJUJO010000015.1 coordinate 2,782, forward strand.
ACGCGCTCAACGCCAACTGGAACCGCAATTCCACGGCACAGATTATCTACGGAAACGATTTAGTCTGCGACCCGATTTACGAAGAGGACGGAAGCGTAAAGGGATACGAAATCACGGGATCTCAGAATTTAATGGAGACGGCGGATACGAATTACGATTTGCTGTGCTCCTATCGCTATCGGGAATGCGACGGCGCGGAATGCAAGGATGAGGAATGCGCCAATCAACATACCGAAAGGTATTATCCCATTCTCAATATCGGAAACGGCGCATTTGCAAGCAGCAAATGCAAATCGCTGAATATAAGGTATGACGACGAGCATATCGACTATCGCGGTTCCATCAATATTTGTTCCAGTGCGTTTATGGACATGACGGCGGAGTCCGTCAACTTTTATGTGAACGTTACCTTTCTGGACGATATGAACGACGACCCTACTTATTCCGAATGGGAAATGGGCACTTCGACGGACGTATTTGCAATGTCTACTATTACGAGTGTTACTTTGCCCGATACGTTGACCGGAATTACGCGTGGCATGTTTTCTCGGTGTTCCGGTTTAAGGTATATTTACAATACCAATACTTATATCGGCGCGAATACGCTGTCAAATAAAATTACCTTCATCGGGGACAACGCCTTCGAGAACTGTACCGCGCTGGAAATTCTGAATATTCCCGCAAGCGTAGAGCACGTCGGCGACAACGCCTTCGAGCAGTGGGGCAGCACGGAAACGGGGCAGACAATTAAAATCGACCTCTATAAGCCGGGCGAACAGTGGGACATGAACTGGAAGGGCTCCCTCGGGGCGAACGCTTTCGTGCGGTTCAATACCATGTCCGTCCTGTTCGAGCGGCAGGAAGGCGAAGGCGGAAGCGACGGGGTGGAAGTTACCTACGGCGAACCGATGCCCGCGGCTGCCGCGCCCGAACGGATCGGCTATACCTTTTTAGGGTATTATTCTGCGCCTAAGGGGCAGGGCGAGCAGTATTACGACGGCGACATGGAGAGCGTGCGAAGCTGGGATCAGGCAGACCGCGCCACCATTCTTTACGCCCATTGGTCGGCGAACGTATATACGGTGCTTTTGAACGACGGCGTTACGGTGCAAGCCGTATTCGGGGAAGCGATGCCCGCCGCGCCCAAGCCCGCAACGGAAAAGGGGCACGATTTCGGAGGGTATTACGCGCCGAACGGCGAAATGTATTACGATAGGAATATGGCGAGCGCGCACGTCTGGGACATCGCGGAGGATAACGTTCAATTACTCGCTACTATAACGCCAATTGATTATGAAATCGTCTTAAACGATAACTTAATTGTATATGCACATTACGGGGAAGAGATGCCGCCCGCTGCCGCGCCCGCGCACGTGCCCGGTAGAATATTTACCGGTTACAGCTACAACGGTACGCTGTATTACAATGCCGACATGACGAGCGCGCACGTCTGGGATCGGGAACACGGCGCGCAGCTGGTATTTGAAAGCGTGGAGCTGGTAACGCATATCACGTACGATCTGGACGGCGGCGTGAACGCGAGCGGCAATCCCGAAACGTTAAAGTATTCGGAAACGGTGGTTTTGCAGGCGCCCGAAAAGAGGGGCTACTGCTTCGACGGTTGGTATCAGAACGGCGAAAAGGTAACCAAGCTTGTAGAAATCGACGCGGAAAATATCACGTTGACCGCGCGCTGGATCGGGCGTTTCGTGCAAGTGTACCAAGGGGATTACCGTTTTAACGTAAGCGAGCTTCCGTACGTTATCTTTGAATTGCCGGAATCGTTGCGTTATAATTGCACCGTCAATATCGCGGCGGACGTACAGCAAGTGTATATCTACTCCCCCCATAAAAATAAGACGTATAACATCAATATCGAGATCGAAAACCGCACGACGGATTTCAATTTGCTTCTTGAAAACGTTACCATCACGGCGGGAACGCTCGAATATAAGCAAATACCCACGATTTCTATGGAATCGAGCAATAACAGCGCTTTGAATCTGTATACTTACGGGAACGTTGTGATTCGCGGGGCTACCGGATATGAAGAGCAGTACGGAAAGGGTTACGAAGGCGGCGTTGCCGTACAGTGCAACACGCTGTGTTTCCGATATGCGGAAACTCTGTATATATACGGCGGCGACGGCGGACAGGGATACAGAGATTATGAAAGCGGAAACGGCGGAAACGCAATCGTCGTCGAGCGCGATTTGATTATGCCGAGCGGACATAGCATTATAATCGTGGGCGGGTCGAATTTCGAACTGCAAATGAGCGCGATACCGATTATCATTAAAAGCGGAAACGACATTATTTTTTACTAACTCGAATATCGGGAATTTTTTCTCCTTTTTTTGAATAACGGAAAGGGTTAATTGCAATAAAGCCCGCCCGCCGAACTTCGGCGGGCGGGTGTTTTATTTGCGGCGTTCCGTTTGCCGCGATTGCAAAAGGGCGTTTAAGAAATTTACGAATTTCGGGAAAAACTCTTTACACGCCCAAAAAATTAGTATATAATAATATTCGGAAAAATCGGGCTTACATTTACGGCACGGAGTGAGGGCTTATGCGCATCGTATTCGGAAACTGGAAATATATTTTCAAAAACCTTTGGTTTGTTTTACCGTTTGCGCTCTTGCCCGCGCTTTTTTTAACGCTCTCCGTCGATTACACCAACATTGCAACCTACGTTAAAAATCTGTTCGCGGGCAACCCCCGCGGGGAATTCGTCGATTTATTCCGCGCCTGGAGTATCGTCCGCTTCGACTCCGTCCTCGGCGGCGTTTACAGCATTCTCGCGTTCGTGTGCGTGGCGTTCTTTTCGGCGTTCTTGCTCTCGCTCGCGGAAAAGCACATGCGCATCGGCAAGCGTACCTTATCCGGCGCGTTTTCGCGGCCGGGGAGCATGCTGCTCATCTGTTTTTTGACGACGCTTTTGTATCTTGCCCTGTATGAGGCTTGGGCGCTCGTGATGGCGGCCGTTTTGTATGCGGCGGGCGCGCTTGCGGGAACGGCTGCGGGCGTCTATCTTCTGTCCGCGCTCGCGTTCGCGGTGCTCGTGTTTGCGCTTGCGTACGTGATTTCCGTGTTCTTCCTTTGGCTTCCCTGCCTGCAAATTACAGGATTCCGCCCTTACGAGGCGTTCCGTTATTCCTATCAGCTGATGTCGGGCGTGCGCTGGAAGCTGATTCTTACCTTCCTGCTTTCGCTCGCCGTTCTCTTTGCCGTAACGGCGGCATGCGCGCTGTTTTTGCCCGAGGTGTTCTTCCGCGCCGTGCTGTACGTGTTCTATGCGTTTCTCTTTCTCGGATTCTGCATCCGCATGGAAACCGTTTATTTCGCGGCGGACAAAATCGGCAGAGAGGATTTGATCCGCAGTTACAGGGAGCTTTGATATGAGATTCAGAAATTCCGTTCATATTTTGATCGACAACTTCGTAAACGTATATAAGCTGTTGTTATACCGTTTGGTTACAAGCTGTATTTTTTTCAGCCTTCTTTACGTCGTGCTCGATTTGGGATTGTATTCCATCATTCACAGTACGGAGCTGGGCGAGATTTTCCGCCTTATCGGCGAATTTTTCCGCGCCATTGCAACGGGCAATTCCGACCAGTATTTACAGGGCTTTCAGGATCTGTTTGCCGAAGCGGTGAAAAATTTCGGGCGGCTGCTGCTTGCCAATATCGGTTCTATCGTCGGCTCGGTGATCGGCGCGGCGCTCCTTTACCTTATATCGCGCTTTGCAAACGGACTTGCGGTGTTTGCCGTGGGCAGCGCGCTCAACGACAGAATGAATCTCTGCGCGCGCACGCCGTTTGCTTCGGCATATTTCAAAAACGTGGGGCGGGCGGCGCTCTATCAGGTCATTTACGTGCCGTTGGCTTTTCTGTACGATTTGATTTCCCTTCTGATTTGCTGGTTCTTTTTCTTCTATGCGCTTTCCTTCCTGCCGCTCGTGCTTACGATTTCGCTTGCGGTTACGGGCGTGATCGCCTTGCAGGCGTTGAAGTTCACTTTGGCTTCGGGCTGGATGCCCGCCATCATCGCGGGGGAAAAGCGCGTCTTGGCGGCGTTTAAGGAAAGCCTTACGAACGGCCGCAGCTTCGGCAGGAGGTATTCCTGCTTTCTTGCGGAAATCTATATCATCGTGATCGTCAACGTGCTCGGCGCGCTGTGCACGCTGGGGAGCGCGCTGCTGCTCACCGTGCCGATGACTTTCCTTTCGCTGCTCGCTATGCAGTTCGTCCATTATTACGAGGACAACGGAAAAAAATATTTTATCTCCTTCCGTAAAATTGCCCATTCGGGAGAGGAAGCCGAGGCGGCCGGAAAATAACAGGGGGAAATCCCGCGGGTTCCCGCGGAGAATATAAGGAGCGAATACTATGAGCTATACGGAAAATTACGAAAAATGGAGAATCGACGGGCGCCTGTGCGAAGAGGGGCGCGCCGAGCTTCAAAAAATCGCGGGCGACGAAAAGGAGAAGGAATACCGTTTCGGCGGCGAGCTGGAATTCGGTACGGCGGGCATGCGCGGCATCATCGGTTACGGCATGAACATGATGAATATTTATACCGTTATGCGCGCGACGCAGGGGCTTGCCGAATATATTTGCGCTCTTCCCGAAGAGGATAGGCTAAGGGGCGTCGTCATTTCCTACGATACCCGCAGGAACAGCCGTCTATTTGCCGAAAAATCGGCGGCGGTGCTCGCAAAAAATGGGATCAAAGTCTATCTTTTCGGCGACGTGCATCCCGTGCCCATGCTCTCGTATGCCGTACGCTATCTCAATACGATCGCGGGGATCATGATAACGGCTTCGCACAATCCCAAGGAATACAACGGTTATAAGGTATACGGCGAGGACGGCGCGCAGATGTCGCCCGAAGCGACGGCGGAGGTCGTCAAACATATTGCAAATATCACCGATTATCTTTCCGTTACGGGCGCGGAAGGCAGCCCGCTTATCGTGCCCGTTCCCGACGAGGTGGACGAAACGTATCTCGATGAGCTGTCCCGTCTTACCCTTTCGGACGCGGCGGTGAAAAAGTGCGGGAAGGACTTAAAGCTCGTCTATACGCCCGTGCACGGTTCCGGCTACGTGCCCGTCATGCGCATTCTGAAAAAGCTGGGAATCAACGTTACCGTCGTCGAAGAACAGACGGTGCAGGACACGGAATTTTCCACCGTGGCGGTGCCCAACCCCGAGTTTAAGGAAACGCTCTCGATGGGAATTGCGCTCGCAAACAAAATCAACGCCGACGTTGTGTTCGGCACCGATCCCGATTCCGACCGTTTGGGCGTCGCCGTAAAGGACGACAAGGGGGAGTTCGTCGCGCTTTCGGGCAATCAGGTGGGCATTCTTCTGCTCGATTATATCCTCACCCGCCTGAAAGAGGAGAACGCGCTTCCTAAAAACGCCGCCGTCGTCAAGTCCTTTGTAACGACGGGCATGGCGAAAGCCATTTGCGACGACTTCGGCGTGGCGCTCTTTGAAACGCCCGTCGGCTTCAAGTTCATCGGCGAGAAAATCAAACAGTGGGAAAAGGACGGAAACCATACTTATGTGTTCGGGTTTGAAGAATCGTGCGGATATCTTCGCGGAACGCACGCGAGGGATAAGGACGCCGTCGTCGCTTCCATGCTGTGCGCCGAAATGGTTTGCTATTACACCGATATCGGCAAGACCGTTTACGGCAGGTTGCAGGAAATTTATCAAAAGTACGGCTTTGTGCTCGACAGGAATATTTCCATTCAGTATTCGGGCTTGAACGCCATGAAGGAGATGAACGCCGTTGTGGATGCGTTGAAGTCGGTCAAAATTTCCGCCTTCGGTCCGTTCGCGGTGGAGGCGGTGCGCGACTACTCCTCGTCCGTCCGCAGGACGGCGGACGGAAAGGAGCAAACGCTCGATATTCCCAAGTGCAACTGCGTTTATTACGAGCTTGCGGGCGGTTCGTTCATCTGTGTCCGGCCCTCGGGAACGGAGCCCAAGCTCAAAATTTACTACTCCGTGCGGGCGGAAAACGAAGCCGCCGCAGACCGCGCGCTTCAAGAGGCGAAAACCGACGTAACCGCGCTTCTCGAAAAAGTCAAACAATAACGCAAGATTCCCCGCTGAAATCCGTTCGGCGGGGTTTTCTTATGCTTTTTTGTGAAACTTTTACAAATTGAAAGAAACATTTGACATTTCCGTGAAATCGGTTATAATATTGTTCAAGGGGATTCGGCAAGAGGTTGTACTATGATCTATTTGAAGGACTTTAAGCAGGGGAAGCTTCTGTACGAGGCGCTTGATTCCGACGTCCGTATCGGCATTCTCGACGAACTGTTGGAAAAACGGGAGCTTAATCTGGCATATTTCGCCAAACGCTTCAATATCTCTAACGGCGCGATCACGGCGCACATAAAAAAGCTGTACGAAGCGGGGCTTATCGACATCACCACGTCCTCCGGCGTGCGCGGCACGCAAAAGATATGCTGCCTTGCGACGGATAAAATCGTCATCGATTTCACCAATCATCCGCTTGCGGAAGGGCGCGTGGAGTCGACGCATATCGACATCGGGCACTACGTTGGGTACGAAGTACATCCCACGTGCGGTTTAGCGACGGGGGAAAAGGTCATCGGCAGGTTCGACGACCCTTCCTGCTTCTCTTATCCCGACCGTTTCCGCGCGGGGCTTTTATGGCTGTCCTGGGGATATGTGGAGTATCTCGTACCCAATTACATTACGGAAAATTCCGAACTCATCGAATTGCAGTTTTCCTTAGAACTCGCTTCCGAAGCGCCCGGCTATTCGGCTCATTATCCGAGCGACATTCATTTTTCCGTCAACGGGCACGATTTGGGATACTTTACGAGCAAGGGCGAGTATAACGACCGAACGGGCAACTGCAATCCCGATTGGTGGTTCGGCAGCCTCGGTCAGTACGGCAAGAAAGTTCTCGTCGCCGTCAACGGAGAAGGCTCGTATATCGGCGGCGTAAAGGTTTCCGAAGTGAGACTGTCCGACCTGGGACTGTCGCCCGGAGAACAGATCCGTTTCCGTATTTCCGTGCCGGAGGACGCCGTGCACCGCGGCGGGCTTACTCTCTTCGGAAAGGGGTTCGGCGATTACGGAGAAGGGATCGTCTGCAACTTTATCTGTAAATAATTACGAGGAAAAGAGGGGCGTTCCGATAACAAGGAACGCTCTTTGGATAGAAAAATGCGAGCGGGAATTTCCACTGCGGCGCTGTTTTTGCGCCGCAACAACGAGGACGCGCTGCCCCTTTTCGACGAGTGGCGCGTAGATTGCGCGGAAGTGTTTTTGACTTCTTTTTCCGAATACGAGCCGGAATTTTCCCGTATGCTTGCTTCGCGGAAGGGGAACGTGCGCGTGCATTCCGTGCACGTTTTGAATACGCAATTCGAGCCGCAGCTCTACAACGCGCATCCGCGCGTAAAAGCCGACGCTTACGCCTGGCTGGACAAAGTGTTAAAGTCGGCCAATTTTTTAGGCGCGGACCATTATACCTTTCACGGTATCGCTCGCTTGAAGCGCTCTTTCCGCGACGACTTCAAACGAATCGGAACCCTTACGCAGGAGCTGTACGAATATTGCGCGGCGCGGGGCGTTGCGCTGTGCTATGAGAACGTGGAATGGGCTTATTATAACCGCCCCGGCGTATTCCGGGAGTTAAAGGCGCGCTGTCCGCGCCTTTCGGGCGTGCTCGATATCAAGCAGGCGCGCATTTCGGGGTACGGTTATGCGGAGTATCTTTCGGAAATGGGCGGCGACATAGCGCACGTTCACGTAAGCGATATCGGAACGGACGGTAAAATGTGTCTTCCGGGGGAAGGAACGTTCGATTTTGAAGAGCTGTTCCGCCGGTTAAAGGGCGTCGGGTTCGACGGACCCGTCCTCATCGAAAATTACAATACCGATTACGGCGATCTTTTGCAATTAAAGCGCTCTTACGAATTTCTTGCCGAGCTGTGCGAAAAATATAATTGAAAAATATGGTAAAAAACCGCCCCGAAAACATTGACAAGCGCGGGCGGTTTTGTTATAATAACTCGGTAGTTTGGAAATAAGTGCTCAGGCGAAGGAGGGTAGAATATAAATGTCCACGATCAAAGTCGGAGATAACGAGAACTTGGAAAGCGCATTGCGCCGTTTTAAGAGAAAGTGCTCGCGCGACGGAATCATCGGCGATCTCAGAAAGAAAGAATTTTACGAGAAACCTTCCGTAAAAAAGAGAAAGAAGTCGGAAGCCGCGAGAAAGAGAAATAAGAACTAACGATAAAATCCGTAACAGAGGTTGCGGATTTTTCTTTGCGGAAAATGTCGGATCAAGCGGAATATGTCGGAATAAGTCGAGCACGGCTCGGGAGGCTGTATGGAACGCACGTTGAAAATGCTTGCAAAAGAGGCGAAGGCGCGAATGAAAAAAGGATTCTGGAAGGAATGCGAAGCGGAGCTTGTAAACGAGCGCACGCACGCCAAGGAGCAGGGTATCAACGAAAGTAAAATGGAGCGCTATTTTGCGCAGAAGGTTACGACGAAAATACGCGGAGAGGTCCCCGACGAGTTTTACTTAAAGGTGCGCGACTTGCTCCTTTCCGAAGGAGAGGTGTCCGACGCGATCGGACGGCTGACCGACAGGGAGTATTATGCAACGCTTTCCTATTCGGAAAAACAGCGCTATACGCTGGAACTTTCCGAAAGGTATCTGCGCGCGCTGGAACGCTTCAAGCGGGAATACGAATTTGAAATTAAAGGGCGGGATTAAGCGGAATACCCGCCCCGTTTTTTGCGCAAAAGGTTGTGCTTTTTCTTCGTTTATGATATAATAAATAGGTATGACGGATTTAATCGAAAGCTTGAACGAAGAACAAAAACTGCCCGTGCTCGATACCGAGGGCGCGGTGCTCGTGCTCGCGGGCGCAGGGAGCGGAAAGACGCGCGTTCTGACGGCGCGCATCGCCTATCTCGTCGAAGAAAAAGGGGTTGCGCCCGAAAGCATTCTCGCCATTACGTTTACCAACAAAGCGGCGAACGAGATGAAGGAACGCTTGCAGTCGATGACGGAAATCGGCAGAATGTGGGTGTGCACCATTCACTCCATGTGCGTGAAGATTTTAAGAATGTATGCCGACCGTCGCGGTTTGAACGAGAATTTTTCCATCTATTCCGAGCAGGAACGCTCCGCCATCATCAAACAGGCGTTCAAGGAGTGCGGCTACGACGACGAGGAAGGGCTTTTGAAGTCGATAAAATGGCATATCTCCAACGCCAAGATGCTGGGGCTTCCGCCCAAACAATATTGCGAACAAAATAAACGGGAACGCAATATCGAAGCGGTTGGGAAGGTCTATACCAAATACGTTTTGCATTTGCAGCAGAATAACGCGCTCGATTTCGACGATCTGCTCCTCGAAGCGCGCAACCTGCTCGCGGAAGATAAGGAAGCGCGGGAGTATCTTGCGGGGAAGTTCCGCTATATCCACGTGGACGAGTTTCAGGATACCAACGCCGTGCAGTTCGACATCGTGAAAATGTTGGCTTCCGAACACGGAAATCTCTTCGTCGTGGGCGACGACGACCAGTCCATTTACGGCTGGCGTGGCGCGAAAATCGAGAATATTCTCCATTTCGAGCGCTCTTTCCCCAAAGCGAAAACGTATAAATTGCAGCGCAATTACCGTTCGACAAAGGCCATCTTGTCCCTTGCGAACGCTTCCATCGGGCACAATATCGCGCGCAACAGCAAGACGCTCTGGACGGAGAACGCCGAAGGGGACAAGCCCGTCTATTACGAGGCGGAAGAGGAAGCGGGCGAAGCACTCTATTGCGCGCGCCTCGTTTCGGAGATGAAGCGTCAGGGCTACCGTCTTTCCGACTTCGCCGTGCTCATGCGCATCAACGCGCTCACCCGCTCGTATGAGCAGGAGTTCACCAAGTACGGCATCAACTATAAGGTGTTCGGCGGCTTCAAGTTCTTCGAGCGCAAGGAAATCAAGGATATTCTCGCATATCTGCGCCTGATTTCCAACCCGTTCGACAGCGAGGCGGTTGCGCGAATCGTCAACGTGCCCCGCCGCGGCATCGGCGAAAAGACCATTCAGGTTTTGCGCGATTATGCCGAGCGGGAAGAGCTTTCCCTTTACGACGCCGTGCTCGACGTCGACACGCTTCCGCTCAACGGGGGAACGAAGGAAAAGCTGCGCGCCTTCGGGGCGTATATCAAGGATCTCGTCTTGCAGTCGCAGGAGCTGCCCGTCAATCGTCTCACCGAATATCTGATTAAAACTTCGGGCATGCGCGATATGTACGCGGACAACAGCGACGAAAGCATTACCAAACGCGCCAATATCGACGAATTTCTCAATTCGGTGGAAGAATTCGCGCGCATGAACGAGGGGGCGTCGCTTTCCGATTATTTGCAGCAAGTTACGCTCTATTCCGATACGGACGAAATGGACGACGGCGACTACGTAACCGTCGCTACCATTCATGCCGTCAAGGGGTTGGAATTCCGTTGCGTGTTTTTGTGCGGGCTGGAAGAGAGCATCATGCCTACCTCGCGCGCGATCGACAGTCCGTCCGACCTCGAAGAGGAGCGGCGGCTCATGTACGTCGCGATTACCCGCGCCAAAGAAAAGCTGTGGCTTACCCGTTCCAAGAGCCGATATTTATACGGCAGGCGGGAGCCCACCATGCGCTCGCAATTCGTGGACGAATTGAAGGAGGAGCTCGGCATTTCTTCTCTTCGCGCTTATCCCCGCTATTCGGGCGATTTCGGTTCGGACGGCTACGGCGGTTCGGGCTATTCTTACGGCGCGGGCAGAGCGCAGAAACAGAACTACGGCGGCGGGTACGGAAGCTACGGCTACGGCAATTCCGCGCCCCGCAGGGTCGCTTCGTATACGGAGAGCGACGAGGGCTTCCGCACATTCGGAGGAGAGAAAACGGCATCACCCGCCGCGAACAGAAACGCGCCCGTGCGGTTCGGAAACGTGGGCTTAAAATCCGCTGCGCCCGCCGCGAAGGATACTTCCGGATTGAGCGAAGGTGTTCGCGTGCGGCACGCCCGATTCGGCGACGGCGTGATCGTCGCAACGCGCGGCGCGGGAAGCACCCGCATCGTAACCGTGAAATTTGAAAAGGCGGGCAACAAAGATCTTGCGGCGGCGCTTGCGCCCCTCGAAATATTGGAGTGAGTTATGGACAGACAGAGAGAGCTTTGCGATATTCTCAACCGCTGGGCTTATGAGTATTATGTACTCGACAATCCCAGCGTTTCCGACAGGGAATACGATAAGCTGTACGACGAATTGCGCCTATTAGAACGGGAAAGCGGCGTCGTATATCCCGATTCTCCCACGCGCAGGGTGGGAGGCGAGCCGATCAAGGGCTTCGAGCGGCATGCGCATATCGCCCGCCTTTACAGCTTGGATAAAGCCGTTTCCGAGGATGAGCTTTCGGCGTTCTTCACCCGCGTCTATAAAATCGCGCCCGAAGCGGAATTTACCGTGGAATACAAATTCGACGGGCTTACCGTCTGTTTGACTTACGAGAACGGCGTTTTTGTCCGCGCGACGACGCGCGGCAACGGAACGGAGGGCGAGGACGTAACGGCGCAGGCGCTTACCGTCATGAGCTTTCCGCTTAAAATTTCTTATCGGGGCACGCTGGAAGTGCGCGGCGAGGCGGTGATCCGCCTTTCCGTCCTCGAAAAATTTAACGCGGAGCATCCCGAGGATCAGCTCAAAAACGCGCGTAACGCGGCGGCGGGCGCCATCCGCAACCTTGATCCTGCCGTAACCAAAACGCGTAATCCCGAAATTCTATTTTATGATATCAACTATATGTCGCCCGCCGAGGTTTCTTCGCAGGAGGAGGCGATTGCATTTCTCCGCAGGGAAGGCTTTAAGACGTATCCGTATTTCAAGGCTTGCAAAACGGCCGACGAGGTGCGCGCCGCGATCGACGAAATCGAAACGGAGCGCAAGAAGATCGACGTTCTGACGGACGGCGCGGTCGTCAAGGTAAACGCGGAGACGGCGCGTGCGGAAATGGGGTATACCGATAAATTTCCCCGCTGGGCAATCGCTTATAAGTTTGAAGCGGAAGAGGCGGAAACGACGGTGGAAAACGTATTTTGGCAGGTGGGCAGAACGGGCAAGCTCACACCGCTTGCGGAGGTCGCGCCCGTGGAGCTTGCGGGGGCGACAGTCCGCCGTGCCACGCTCAATAACTACGGCGATTTGACTCGCAAGGACGTAAAGGTCAACTCCCGCGTGCTCATCCGCCGTTCCAACGAGGTCATTCCCGAAATTCTTACCGCCGTTTCTCATACCGAAGGAAGCATTCCCGTGGAAAAACCCTCCCGCTGTCCTTACTGCGGGAGCGAGGTGAAGGAAATCGGCGCCAATCTTTTTTGCTCCAATGCGGAGTGTCCGCCCCGCATCGTGCAGAAGCTCACGCATTTCTGCTCCAAGAACGCCATGGACGTAGAGGGGATGTCGGAAGCAACGCTCACACTCTTATACGAAGAGCGCGGCGTAAGGCGCTTTTCCGATTTGTATCGGCTCACGGAAGAGAGCTTTGCGGGCTTGGAAGGGTTTAAGGAAAAGAAAATCAAGAATTTGCTTACGGCGATCGAATCCAGCAAGAATATCCCGCTCGACCGCTTTTTATACGCCATCGGAATCGGGGGGATCGGGCGCGTCGCGGCGCGCGATTTAGCCGACTTCGGCAGCGTGGAAGCACTTGCTTCCAAAACGGAAGAAGAGCTTTTGGCGCTTGAAAATATCGGCGAGATCACGGCGAACGCCATCGTCGGGTTTTTCCGCGACGGGGAAAATCTCGCCGAGCTCGAACGGCTGGAAGATGCGGGCGTGCGCCCCTTCGTCAAGGAGAAAAAGACGGCGGGCGCGTTCGCGGGCGAATACGTGGTGCTCACGGGAAGTCTTTCCTCCATGTCCCGCCCCGAAGCGCAAAAGCTCATCGAAGATGCGGGCGGCACGGCGCAGAGCGCGGTTACCGCAAAGACGACGCTCGTCGTCGCGGGGGAAAAGGCGGGCAGTAAGCTGGAGAAGGCGAAAAAGGCGGGAATCGCCGTCGTCGTGGAAGAGGAGTTTTTAAGGCGCCTCGGGAAATGAGCGTGAAACGCTTGAAAAAAAAGCGCAATTGTGATATAATCAAAAAATAAATCGAACGAGGAAAAGTACGATGCACAGCATGACGGGGTACGGAAAGGGCGAATACCGCGAAAACGGCGTGGAGCTCACGGTAGAAATCAAATCGGTCAACAACCGTTTTTTGGATATTGCCGTAAAATGTCCCCGCATTTTCATCGCATACGAAGAGCTCGTGCGTTCGCTCGTGCGGGAGAGTATTTCCCGCGGGCACCTCGATATTTTTATTTCGTATACCGATAAGCGGGAAAAAAGCAAGAGCTTATACGTAGACCTCGCCGCGGCGCGCTCCTATCTCGACGCGGCAGCGGAGTTGAAAGCGGCGTTTCCCGCCGTCGAGGACGACGTAACGCTCTCATTCCTGCTCCGCTTGCCCGACGTAACGCGGGCGGAAGAGGTCGCGGGGGCGGACGAAACGCTCGTCGAAGCGCTGACCTGCGCGGTCAAGCGCGCCGCGGAATCGCTCAAAGAAATGCGCCGGATGGAAGGCGGGCGTCTGAAAAAGGATTTGCTCTCACGCATGGCGCGCATCGCCGAGCTTCGGGACGGCATTGCAAAGCGCGCGCCGCTCGTCGCCGAAGAATACAGAAAAAAATTGACCGAGCGAATTAACGAATACCTTTCGGGCAAAACGGACGAGAGCAGGATCTTGACGGAAGCGGCGGTGTTTGCCGATAAGTGTAATATCGACGAGGAGTTGACGCGCCTCTCTTCCCACGTTGACGAGTTTTATCAGATATGCGAAAGCGACACGGTGGGGCGCAAGCTGGATTTCCTCGTGCAGGAGTTCAACCGCGAGTGCAATACCATTTGCAGCAAGTCCAACGACGCGCCGCTTACTGCGCTCGCGCTGGAAATGAAGAATGAAATCGAAAAAGTGCGCGAACAGATTCAGAATTTGGAGTAACCGATGCGCAACGTTTTAATCGTCATATCCGGACCTTCGGGCGTGGGAAAGGGAACGCTCGTAAAGCTCTTGCTTGAAGAGGATCCTACGCTCGCCCTCTCCGTGTCCTGCACTACGCGCCCGCCGCGCAAGGGCGAACGGAACGGACGGGATTATTATTTCATTGAAAAAGAGGAGTTTTTGTCCCGTATCAGGGAGAACGACTTTTTGGAGTACGACGAGCATTTCGGCAATTATTACGGCACGCCCCGCTCTTTTGTGGAGCGGCAGCTCAAAGAAAAATCGGTCGTTCTGGAAATCGACGTCGTGGGTGCGCTCAACGCAAAACGGATCATGCCGCAGGCGGTGCTCGTGATGATTGCGCCGCCCTCGGATGAGGCGCTTGAAAAGCGGCTTGCGCGCAGGGGGTCGGAATCGGAGGAGGAGAGAGAGGAGCGTCTCCGTCGCATGCGGTACGAGCTGGAACAGCAAAAGTATTACGATTACGTCGTCGTAAACGACGATTTGCAGGAAGCAAAACGCCGATTGCAAGAAATTATCAATCGAGAAAAAAAGAAGACATAAAGACGGAAAAGGAGTAAAAAATATGATAAACGAACCTTCGGTAGACGCATTGGTGAGAAAGCTCGGAACGGAGCAAGAGCCCGTCAGCAGGTACGAGCTGTGCGTGGTCGTCGCAAAGCGCACCCGCCAGATCATCGAGCAGATGCAATCCACGGGAACAAGCGAGCTTCCCGGCAAGCAGAAGGAAATCGTGCTTGCCTGCAACGAGGTCATGAGCGGCAAGGTCAAGGGCGCGAAAGACTGAACGGACGATTGCCCCGCGCATATGCGGGGCGGTTTTCTATTTTCATCTGACGGAAAAACATGATTGCGGAAGTCATCGTAGACATCGCGCACAGCGAGGTGGACAAAATTTTCGATTACGCCTGCGGGGAGGAAATTCGCGCGGGGATGCGCGTCGTCGTGCCTTTTAGCAGGGGAACGGCGACGGGTTTCGTCATGCGGGTAAAGACCGCGACGGACTGTCCGCCCGAAAAGCTCAAAAATATTTACCGCGCGGAGGAGGAGCTTCCCGCGCTCAATCGGGAAAGCCTGTTTCTTGCGGAAAAGCTCGCGGCGCGTTACCGTACGCCCATGGCGCTCGTTCTGCGCCTGTTTCTTCCCGCGGAAATGCGCACGGGGAAGGTCTCCGCGCGGTTCCGCGAATTTGCGCGCCTTTCCGACGCGCAAACGGAATTATCCGCCCGTGCAAAACGGCAGGCGGAGATCTTGGAATTTTTGAGAGAAAACGGAGAAGCGGACGCCGCCTTTCTCCGCGAACGGTTCGGCGCTTCCGCCGTGAGGACTCTCGCGGAAAAGGGTATTATTTCGATCGAGAAAAGGCGCGTCTTGCGCGACCCTTACGCGGAAGTGCAAAAGGAGCGGGTGGAACGCGCACTCACGCCCGCCCAGCAAAGCGCCGTGAAAGCGGTTACGGAGACGGACAAAACGGTAACGCTGATTCACGGCGTTACGGGCAGCGGCAAGACGGAAATTTATCTCACGCTCATTGCCGACCAGATTGCAGAGGGGCGCAGCGCCATTTTTCTCGTGCCCGAAATATCCTTAACGCCGCAAATGCTCGCCCAGCTCCGCGCGCGGTTCGGATCCGCCGCCGCCATCCTTCACAGCGGACTTTCCGCGGGCGAGCGGTTCGACGAATGGCAGCGCCTGCGCGAGGGCAGCGCGAAGATCGCAATCGGCGCGCGTTCGGCGATTTTCGCCCCCGTGGAAAACGTCGGGATCATCGTCGTCGACGAAGAACACGAGGGAAGTTATTCCAGCGATACTTCGCCCCGCTACAACACGTTCGACGTCGCGCTCCTGCGCGCGCAGTACAACAAATGTAAATTAGTGCTCGGCAGCGCGACGCCTTCGGTGGAGACTTACCGCAGGGCGAAAGAGGGGGAATTCGGGCTTATTTCTTTGCCCGAGCGCATCAACGCCCGTCCGATGCCCGAGGTGGAAATCGTCGATATGCGCAGAGAAGTCAAGCGGGGAAACCCTTCTCCCTTTTCCCTTCCCCTGCGAGAAAAGCTGGAAAAGTGCCTGCAAGACGGAAATCAGGCGATTTTATTTCTTAACCGTAGGGGATTTGCGCAAAACGTCATCTGCCGCGACTGCGGCTACGTCGCTAAGTGCGAGCATTGCGACGTCGCGCTTACCTATCACAGTGAAGAGGACTGCCTAAAATGCCATTACTGCGGAACGAGGTATCATATGCTTTCCGCCTGTCCCGAATGCGGCGGCGTGCACGTCCGCTACGTCGGCACGGGCACGCAGAAGGTGGCGGCGGAACTCAAAAAATTATACCCTTCCGCGCGAATTCTGCGCATGGACAACGATACGACGGGCGGCAAAGAGGGGCATTTCAAAATTCTCAAACAGTTTGCGGACAGAAAGGCGGATTTTCTCGTCGGTACACAGATGGTCGCTAAGGGGCACGACTTTCCGTCGGTTACGCTTGTCGGAATTCTCGATGCGGACATGAGCCTGCACTTTCCCGATTACAGGAGCGGGGAGCGCACCTTTCAACTCGTTACGCAGGTTGCGGGACGGAGCGGGCGCGCGGGCAAGCGCGGCGAAGTGGTTTTACAGACGTACGATCCCGAAAATTATATTCTCCGCTTTGCGGCGCGCTACGATTTCGAGGGCTTTTACGAGCACGAAATTTCCATGCGGCAGGCGATGGCGTTTCCGCCCTTTGCCAAGATCGTGCGCGTCATGGTTACGAGCGCTTCCGATCCCGAAGCGCTCGACGCCCTGCGGGAAATTTACGGGCAATTGCAGGGGATCTATGCCCGCAATTCCGATAAATTTCTTTTTTTTAATAAAATGCACGCGCCCATCAAGCGCATTCAGAAAAGATTCCGTTATCAGGTACTCATGCGCCTGACGGACGGGAGCGTTCTCAAAGAAATTTACGCCGCCTGCGCGGAGGTCAAGCGCAAAAATACGCTCGTGTATGTAGAGGAAAATCCGAGCAATTTAAGTTGAAGGAGAAGATATGATACGCGAAATCGTTCAAATCGGCGATCCCGTTTTACGGAAGGTGTGCTCGCCGGTTTCTAAGTTCGACGGCGAGCTGTGCAAGCTGCTCGACGACATGAAGGATACGCTCAAAGACGCGGAAGGCGCGGGGCTTGCCGCGCCGCAGGTGGGTGTGCCCGTGCGCGCCGTCGCGGTGGACGTGGAGGAAGGCTACTTCGAGTTTATCAATCCCGTTTTCGTCTGGCAGAAGGGCGAGCAGACGGGGCCGGAAGGCTGCCTTTCCGTGCGCGGAAAATCGGGCACGGTGCGCCGCCCCGACAAGGTGAAGATCATCTTTCAGGACAGAAAGGGGGATAAATTCTCCCTCGTCGCGCGGGGCTTTTTCGCGCGCGCCGTCTGCCACGAACTCGATCATCTCGACGGTGTGATTTATACGGACAAGGCGGAAAATATCCGCTCGGAGGAAGAATGAAACTCGTATATGCGGGTACGCCGGAAATCGCCGTCGCGCCTCTTCGCGCTATTTTGAGCGCGGGGCACGAGGTCGCGGCGGTGCTCACGCAGCCCGATAAGCCGCAGGGCAGAAAGGGAATTTTAACGCCTTCGCTCGTCAAGCGGGCGGCGGAAGAGGCGGGCATTCCCGTTTTGCAGCCGGATAAACTGAAAAACGATTTTGCGGCGCTTGCCGCCGTCAAAGCCGATTGCATGGTAACGTGCGCATACGGGCAGATTTTAACGCGGGAGATATTGGATTTATTTCCGCGCGGCGTATGGAACATTCACGCGAGCTTGCTTCCCGAATACCGCGGCGCGGCGCCCATTCCGCGCGTCATCATCGACGGAAAGAAGCGGACGGGCGTTACGATCATGAGAACGGACGAGGGGATCGACACGGGCGATATGCTGCTATGTCGCGCGCTGGATATTCTTCCCTCCGACACCTGCGGCACGCTTTCGGAAAAGCTGTCCGCGCTCGGCGCGGCGCTTATCGTCGAAGCGCTCGATTGCATCTTCCGCGGGGAAGAAAAGCTCGTAAAACAGGGCGAAGGGTTTGTCTGCCGCAAGGTGGAGCGCACGCGGGTTGATTTTTCAAAGTCGGCGGAAGAGGCGAGCGCGCTCGTGCGCGGGCTCTCTCCCGCGCCCCTTGCCTTCGGCGTCGTAAACGGGCTAACGCTCAATTTCTTTTTTGCGGAAGCCGTCCCTTATGCAGGTGAAGAACCGTACGGTACGGTCGTAACGGAAAACCCGAAGGAGGGTTTGTTGGTAACGTGCGGCAAAGGCGCCGTGCGCATTACGGAATTACAGCCTGCGGGCGGCAAAAGAATGTCCGCGCGCGACTTTTTGAACGGACGAAAGATAACGAAGGGGATGCGCTTTGAAGACCAATCCCTTTTATGACCCGTACAGGGTTTTAAGTAAAGTGTACGCGGACGGCGCGCACTTAAAAATCGCGCTCGCCGAAACGGATATCGAAGAGCTCAACCGCGCGCGCATGGTAAAAACGGTGTACGGCGTGTTGGAACACGACGCCTATCTCTCGCTGTGCGTGAAAACGTTCGCGCCGAAGAACCCTAAGCAGAGCGCGCGCATTCTCTTGAAAATCTCACTCTATTGGCTGCTGTATCTGGAAAAACCGAAATATATGGTAACGGATACGGCGGTGGATTTATTAAAACGGCTTGGGAAAGGGGGCATGGCGGGCTTTGTGAACGCCTTTCTTCGTGCCTTCGATCAAGAAAAAGTCGTTTTGCCGCAGGGCGACGAGGGGCTTGCCGTAACGTACAATTATCCTTTATTTGCCGTAAAGAAAATCAAGGAAGAATACGGAGCGCGCGCCGAGCACATTTTCGCCGCGAAAAGCGCGGGCGTTACCGTTCGTTTCGAGCGCGGAGAGGAGGAATACCTTTCGCGTCCGCATATAAAAACGCCCTTTCCGCACGCCTATATCTTTCCGAATTTTGCGCGGGACAAACACTTTTTTGCGGGCGGATATACCTTTCAATCGGTCGGGAGCATGGCGATCTGCGCCGTCGTCGAGCCGTGCGAAGCCTTGCTCGACGCGTGCGCCGCACCCGGCGGAAAGAGCGTGCTCCTTTCCCGAAAATGCAAACGGGTTACGGCGTGCGAGCTTCACCCGCACCGCGTCTCCCTCATCGAACAGTACGTCGCCCGTATGGGCGTGGAAAACGTGCGCGCCGTCTGTGCCGATTCCTCTGCGTTCCGAACAGAATGGGAGAAGACATTCGACGGCGTTTTATGCGACGTTCCCTGTTCGGGGCTCGGCACGCTTGCGGAAAATCCCGACCTCGCGCTGCGGAAATCGGAAGCGGATCTGCCGTCTCTTTTCGCCGTGCAGTCGGCAATCCTACGCAATTGCGCGCGTTACGTAAAGCCGGGCGGGTGCCTGTATTATTCCACCTGTTCCCTGCTCGGGGAGGAGAACGACGGCGTCGTGGGCGAATTTCTGCGCGCAAATTCCGCGTTTTCCGCCGAGGCGGCGGAAAGTCCGCTCCCGTATGAGAGGACGAAGTACGGTTTGCAATTTCTGCCCGATACCGCGTACGGCGCGGGATTTTACGTTTGCAAGATGAGGAAAAAACCGTGAAAGCAATTTTGCAGGATTTAACGCGCGGGGAAATGGAAGCCTTCGTCGCAGTCGCGGGTGAGAAGAAGTTCCGTGCCGATCAAATCTATACGGGCATGATGCAGGGGAAGAAAATTTCCGAATTTCCCGTTTCGCCTTCGCTTCGCGAAGCTCTGCTCGCGCGGTTCGAGGATGAACCCGTTAAAATCATTCAAACATTGACTTCCGAGGACGGCACGAAAAAATTCCTCTTTTCGCTTGCCGACGGTAACGTGATAGAGGGCGTGCTCATGCAGTATAAGTACGGAAACACGCAGTGCGTTTCCACGCAGGTCGGGTGTCGTATGGGCTGTAAATTCTGCGCTTCCACCCTGAACGGGCTGGTGCGCAATCTTACCGCCGGGGAAATCTTATCGCAGATTTTAGCCGTCAATCGCTTGCTGGGCGGAACGCTCAAAGACAGGGCGGTAACCAACGTCGTACTCATGGGCAGCGGCGAGCCGCTTGACAATTACGAAAACGTCGTGAAATTCCTGCGCAATCTCTCCGCCGAAGGCGGTATCTGTATCAGCGCGCGAAACGTGAGTTTATCCACCTGCGGGCTTGTCCCCAAAATGTACGAGTTCGCCGAAGAGGGAATCCCGCTCAATCTCACCGTATCCCTGCACGCCGTAACGGACGGGGAGCGGGCGCGCCTGATGCCCGTCGCCAAAGCTTATTCCATCGACGATATTTTGAAGGCTTGCGCATACTATTTCAAAAAGACGGGCAGGCGGTATATCTTCGAATACAGCCTCGTTTCGGGTGAAAATTGCGACGAGGCGCACGCGCTCGCGCTTGTTAGGCTTCTCAAAGGCAAGCCCTGCCATGTAAATCTCATTCGCTTGAACGAGGTAAAGGAGCGCAGCTTAAAGACGGTGAGCGAGAAGGAAGCCTATCGGTTTTTGGGAGTTCTCGAAAAGAACGGAGTTTCCGCGACCTTGCGCAGGAGTATGGGGAGCGATGTCGGCGGCGCTTGCGGGCAGCTTCGCGCGCGGTACATGGAAGAAGGAAAGAACGGCTGCGAATCGGACGCATAAGATGCGGTGCGCCGCCCGCGTGAAAAGGAATTTGAAAAAGAGGCGCGCGCCCTTCGCGCGTGATACTGAAACGACAACGAAAGAGGTAGAATATGACGATTAAAATTGCGCCCTCCATTCTTGCGGGGGACTACGCGCACATGGGCGAAACGGTAAAAAAATTGCAGGATAACGGCGCCGACTACGTGCACTGCGACGTAATGGACGGCAATTTCGTGCCGCCCATCACCTTCGGCGCTCAGATGATAGAGCATATCCGTCCGTATACGTCGCTCCCGCTCGACTGTCATCTTATGGTGCTCGACCCCGTCAGCAGGGTTGAGGATTTTGTTCGCGCGGGCGCGGACATCATTACCGTGCATGCCGAAGCGTGCAAGGACGGCTTGCTCGGCGCGTTAAAGCATATCAAGAGCTTCGGCATAAAGGCGGGCGCCGTCGTCAATCCCGAAACTTCGGAGGAGGCGCTCTTTTCCGCGGCGGAGATTGCCGACATGCTCCTTATCATGAGCGTGCATCCCGGCTGGGGCGGGCAAAAATTTATAACCGAATCGCTTGGAAAAATCGAGCGCCTCCGGAATTACTGCGTAAAAATCGGAAGGCCCGGTTTGGACATCGAAGTGGACGGCGGCGTTACCGCCGATAACGCGGCAAGCGTGCGCGCGGCGGGTGCAAACGTCATCGTCGCGGGGAGCGCGGTGTTCCGTTCTGCAAATATGCGCGCGACCATCGAAGCGCTGAGGGGCGAATGAAAGCGGTCATACTGCTCAACGGCGAGCCATACCGCGGCGCGATCGACGCGGAATGCGCGCGCGTGTATTGCTGCGACGGCGCGTACGAATGGGCGAAAGACCGCGTTCGGATCGACGAGAATTTGGGCGATTTCGATTCGCTTTCCTATCTGCCCGAACCCGCGCCCGCGGAAATATTCCCTTCGGAGAAAAATTATACCGACGGGGAAATAGCGTTGCACCGCGCGATCGAGCAAGGCGCGAAGGAAATTGCAATTTACGGCGGCGGGGGTGGAAGAGAAGATCATTTTCTCGGCAATCTTCACCTGCTGTACGCGGCGCTCGATGCGGGCGTGCGCGCCGTCATGCACAACAACGGCGCAGTTCTCTTCGCATCTGAAGGATTGACGCGCCTCGACGGCTTGCGCGGCAAAACGCTTTCCATCGTACCTTTCGGCGGGAACGCGCATATAATAGAAAGTAGCGGACTGAAATATCCGCTCGAACAGCTGCCTTTGCGCTACGGCTCCACGAGGGGGATTTCCAATCTTGCCGAAGAGGACGAGGCGCACGTTTTTGCGAAGGGGCGCGTGCTCGTTATCGTCAACGAAACGGCAAACGAATAATGCAAGGAGGTCAAAGACATCAACAGGATCATATGTATCAAGCCGCCTTATCCCGTGCGGCTGCTGTTGAGAATGTTCTACAAAAGGAAATGAAATATTGCGATCTTCATTGCGACGCCCTCACGCAAGAGGGCGTTTTGCAGGTTACAAAGCAAAATCTTATCGCGGGCGGTTGTTTTTTGCAGTGCTTTGCCGCGTTTGTTTCCGCGCGGGAAGGGCGGTTTTCGCAGGCGCTTGCGCTTGCCGATCAATTCGACGAACTGTGCGTCCGGGAAAGTTACAATCCCGTAACCCGTTATTCTGATCTTCGGAAAGATAAAATCAACGTCTTATTTACCGTGGAAGAGGGGGGCGCGGCGGAAGGGAGCCTTGCAAAGATAGAGGCGCTCTATTCCCGCGGCGCGCGCATGATGACGCTCGTCTGGAATTACCCCAACGAAATAGGCTTTCCCAATTTTCCCGATTACGAAGCGCTTTGCGCGGGGAAGGTGTCTCCCGAGCGCAGAGAAACGGGGCGGGGGTTGACGGAGTTCGGATTCCGCGCGGTGGAAAAGATGAACGCGCTCGGCATGATCGTAGACGTATCGCACGGGAGCGACAAGCTCTTTTGCGACGTGGCGTCGGCGAGTAAAAAGCCGTTCGTCGCAAGTCATTCGGGCGCGGCGTCCGTCTGCGCGTGGGCGCGCAATCTGACGGATAAACAAATAAAGACGCTTTCGGAATGCGGCGGAGTCGTCGGTTTGGATTTCTGCGCCGATTTTACTTCACCCGATAAGAGCGCGGAGGGGCAGAGGACGGCGCTCCTTGCGCACGCGCGGGCAATCGTGAATGCGGGCGGTGAGGACGTCCTCGCGATCGGGAGCGATTTTGACGGGATACCCGAAAATCCTTATCTAAAAAATCCCGCCTATATTCCTGCCTTTTTAGAAGAGTTGGAAAGGGAGTTCGGTTCCGCGGCGGCGGAAAAGTTCGCCTTCAAAAACGCTTTGCGCGTTTTGAAAGACAATTTAACGGCATAAAAAAAGAACCGCTTTCAAGCGGTTCTTTCTGTTTTTCGATTATACGCGTTCCACTTTATCGCTTTTCAGGCATCTCGTGCAAACGTAATCGTTTACGACTTTTCCTTCCTTCATATAGGATACCTTCTGCACGTTCGCCTGAAACGTTCTCTTCGTCTTGCGATGGGAATGGCTTACGTTGTTGCCCGAAGTCTGACCCTTTCCGCACACGCTGCAAACTCTCGACATATCATACACCTCCGATGGGTAAATTCCTTTGATTTTCGGCGCAAAACAATCCTTTGCAAAAACCGACGCAATTATGATACCATTTCCGTAAAAAAAAATCAATTAAAAAGCGGGAGGAATTGTAAATATTTTTGCCGTTTCAGGAAAATTTTTTCAATAACGCTTGCAAAATTATCCATAATAATGTAGAATAGGAAATGTAGGTTTAGGAGAGCATTATGTCAGTTAGCACGAGTAACGCATATGGAAAATTTTCAATATCCGATTTGGCGATTGCCAAAGTCGCGTCTCAGGCTGCGGTGGAAAGTTACGGCATCGTGGATACGGTGCCGCGCCGTTTTACCGACTCGCTCGCCGAACTTCTGAAAAAGGACGCGGGAGGAAAGGGCGTGAAAGTAACCACGTCCGGCAACCGTATTTTTATCGACGTATACGTTCTCATCAAATACGGGGTTTCCATAGAAGCGGTCGCGGAGTCGTTGAAGGGCGCGATCAAATACAAAGTAGAACGGTTTACGGGTATGATCGTCGACACCGTAAACGTGAACGTCATGGGCTTAAAGCTGTAACTGCCCGCATCCTTATTGATGATTGAATTTTAAGGAGCGTTTCATGCAGAAAACGATAAATTGCGCGGTATTCCGTAAAATGGTTTTGACCGGCGCGAAAATGCTTGATAATAACAGGGCTAAGGTGGACGCGCTCAACGTCTTCCCCGTACCCGACGGAGATACCGGTACCAATATGTCGCTGACCATTCAGTCGGCGGTGAAGGAGTTGAGCGGCTGCTCGTCCAATAATTTTATGGACGTTTGCGACTGCGTATCCAAGGGCGCGTTGCGCGGCGCGCGCGGCAACTCGGGCGTTATTCTTTCCCAGATCTTCCGCGGCATCTGTTCGGTGCTTCGCGACGGAAAACCCGAGGTCGATACCAAAACGTTTGCAAAGGCGATGGAAGCGGGCACGAAGATCGCATACAACGCCGTTTCCATTCCCAAGGAGGGCACTATTCTTACCGTCGTCCGCATGATGAGCGAATACGCTTTGAAAGCGGCGAATAAGTATAAAGATTTTGAAACCTTCCTTCCCGCAGTCATCGAAGAGGGGGATAAAGCGCTCGCAAAGACGCCCGAACTTCTTCCCGTTCTCAAGAAAGCGGGCGTCGTCGATTCAGGCGGCGTCGGCCTCATGACCATCATGCGCGGCTTCCTTGCGGCGCTCATGGGGGACGAGATCGTTTCCGAAATTCAGACGGAGGCCGCAAATTCCGCTTCCGCGCAGGACGCCGACTTCGGCGACAATTCCGACATCATCAATATGGATCTCGGCGAAATTCAGTTTGCCTACTGTACGGAATTTTTCGTCATCAATCTGAAAAAGAGCACCACGCTCGCCGACATCGATAAGCTGCGCGAGCATCTCATGGGGATCGGCGACAGCGTTATCTGTATCGGCGATCTGGAAATGATCAAGGTGCATGTGCATACCAACTGCCCCGGCGTCGCGCTCACGTACGCGCTGGAGCTGGGCGAGCTTGACCGCCCCAAAATCGAGAATATGCTCGAACAGAACCGCGCGCTTAAAGCCAAGATCGAATCGGAAAAGAAAGATCAGGGCATGCTTGCCATCTGCGCGGGCGAGGGAATCAGCGAAATTTTCAAAGATCTGTTCGTCGACCGCGTGATAGAAGGCGGACAGACCATGAATCCTTCGGCTTCCGACATCGCTACGGCGGTGCAGAAGATCAACGCCGACGCGGTGTTCGTGTTCCCCAACAACAAAAACATCATTCTCGCGGCGGAGCAGGCAAAAGCGCTTGTGGAAAACCGCACGATACACGTTATTCCCACGAAAAATGTGCCGCAGGGCTTTGCGGCGGCGCTCTCGTTCAGCCCCGAAGCGAGCTCGGAAGAGAACAAAACCAACATGATCCACGCGCTCGACAACGTAAAGGCGGGGCAGGTAACGCATGCCGTGCGCACGACTAACGTCAACGGTTTCAGCATCAAGGAAGGGGATATTATCGGTCTTGATGATAAGAAGATTCTTGCAAAGAGTAATTCCATCGACGATACCGTATTAAAGTTGCTCGATAAGCTCAAAGAAGATTCGCACGAGGTTATCACGCTCTATTACGGCGAGGGCGTCAAGGAGGAGGAAGCGTCGGCGCTTGCGGATAAGGTTTCCGAAGCCTTCCCCGACTGCGACGTGGATTTCCACTTCGGCGGTCAGCCCGTTTACTATTATTTGCTGTCTTTGGAATAAGAGTTGCAAAGGAGAAAAGGAGCGGAAAAGTCCGCTCTTTTTTTATAAAATAAAGGTGAAATATTCAATTTATTATATTATAATATTATGAAAATAACGCAAATTCGCTCTATGACAGAAAAGCGGGCGAAGGACTTTGAAAAATTGAATATTACCGATACGGCGGATCTTGTAAGGTATTTTCCCCGCGCCTATCTCGATATGACTTCCCGCGTTTCGGTGCGGGAAGTCTTTCACAACGATATGGCGCTCGTCGCCTGCCGCCTGACTTCCGTCGCGCCCGTCCGCTATACGGGGCGGGTCAAATACGTGCGCGCCTATCTCGAACAGGACGGGGACGTCTTTTCCGCCGTCTGGTTCAATATGCCGTATCTTGCGGGAAGACTGAAAGCGGGGGAGTATCTCTTTTACGGGCGAGTGCAGAACAGGTACGGGCAGGTTACGCTCGTCAACCCCTCGTTCGAGCCGCTCCTGAAAAATACGCGCTTAAAAGGTTTGGTGCCCGTCTATCCCCTGCGCGCTTCGCTCACGCAAAAGGCGGTGCGCGACTGCGTGGCGCAGGCGTTGAAGGCGGAAGCTTTCCGTTCGGTCATTCCCGCCGAGTTGATAGATAAATATAAAATCGCCCCCTTAAAAGAGGCTTATTTTGCCATTCATGCGCCGAAAACGCAAAAAGAAATGCAAAAAGCTTCGGAACGCATCGCGTTGGAAGAATATTTTACGCTGATTTCCGCGTTCAAACTCATCAAAGGGGATAAAAATGAGGCGCGCTCCCGCAGATACTGCGTTTCCGAGCGGGATATTTTCGAGTTTGAAAAACGCTTTTCCTTTGAATTCACGGCGGGGCAGCAGAGCGCCGTCCGCACGATTTACGAAAACCTCACGTCGCCCTTCCGAATGAACCGTTTGTTGCAGGGCGACGTCGGGAGCGGCAAAACGGCGGTTGCGCTTACGGGTATTTTTATGGCGGTCAAGAGCGGTTTTCAAGCCGCATACCTATCTCCGACGGAAGTGCTCGCCGCGCAGAATTACCGTCTGTTACAAAAATTATTCTCGGAATACCGTATCGGATATTTGGCGGGCGGTTCTTCGGCGAAAGAAAAACGGGAAATAAAAGCGGCGCTTGCGGCGGGGGAGATTGATATTCTTTGTGGCACGCACGCCGTATTGCAGGCGGATGTCTCTTTCTCTTCGCTTGCCTTTTGCGTCTGCGACGAACAGCACCGTTTCGGGGTCGCGCAGCGCAATATATTGAGCGAAAAAGGGGAATCGGTCGATATATTAGTCATGTCGGCAACTCCTATTCCGCGCACGCTTTCGCTCATCTTTTACGGCGATCTCGATATAACCGTTATTCCCGACAAGCCGAAGGAACGGCAGGAAATTTCCACCTCGATCATTCCCGCGTATAAATACGACGACATGCTCGCCTATATCCGCAGCCGGACGAAGGCGGGCGGGCAGGCATACTTTGTCTGCGCAAAAATCGATGACGACGAAGGGCAGGTTACTTCCGTTACCGAACTGTTCGAGGAGCTGCGGGGAAGATTGCCCGACGTGCGCTTCGCGCTCCTGCACGGGCGCATGAAGGAGAAGGAAAAGTCGGAAGTCATGTCGGCGTTCCGCCGTAAAGAATACGATTGTCTCGTTTCCACAACGGTCATTGAAGTCGGGGTGGACGTTCCCGACGCGACCGTCATGGTCATATACAACGCCGAGCGGTTCGGTCTTTCCCAGCTTCACCAGCTGCGCGGCAGAGTAGGGCGGGGGAGCGAGAAGAGCTACTGCTTCCTGCTCGTCGGCTCCGAGAGCGAGACGGCGCTCGAACGTCTCAATGTTCTGAAAACGACGACCGACGGCTTCAAACTCGCGGAAAAGGATCTGGAGCTGCGCGGGAGCGGGGATTTTCTCGGAACGCGGCAGAGCGGTAAATTTCTGAACGAAATCAAAAATCTCAAATATTCCTCCGAGGTGATTTTTACCGCAAAGCGCCTTTCGGACGAAGCGTTCGATCGCCGTTTGAACGCCGAAGAAATCAGATCCGCAGCAATGAAAAAGTACGAAAGTCTGAAAGACGTCGTATTGAATTGACTGCCGCAGGGCGAGAAAGTTTTTGCCAAACGGCAATAACCGTTTGACAATTTTCCCTGAGTGGTATAATATAATGGAAGAACGGATCTTTGCATTCGGGCCTGTTTCGGATTCGATTGCAAGCGGATTCCGTCGGACGCACGCCGGAGGCTCGGCTCCGTAAAAACGGACAAATTCTAAATGCTGATAATAAAAGCAGAAGATCCACTGTTGCGCGTCGCTCCGTGCGCCGCGTAGCGCTTGCGGCTTAACCTGAGTTAAGCTCCGTCCCGCTCCGATTGCCTACGGTCGGAAACGGGGCGTCAATTCAGTAGGGAACGTTGCTCCTTGGTTTGTTTCCCCCTTGGCGCGATGAATTTCGGAAACATGCCCTCGGAGAAGTTTGTTTGCGGACTTTCCGAAGGCGAGATTAACCGTAAACTAAGCGTGTAGTGTCCGCGGAGGAACCTTGTAAGACCGCAGTTCAATTCTGCGCAGGTCCACCAATGTCGTTAAAGGTTGAACACCCTAATACGGAATGCATTTTCGTGAGCGGTGTTTTCGGCTTTATCGCATACAACTAAATGAAAAGCACAGGGCTGTCAGCCCTGTGCTTTTTCTATCTACGGGATGGGATGAAAAATGATATTTTGTTAAAATACGTTGAAAAATATTAAAAATGTCAATATACTTGTCAAATGAGCCAAACGGTGATATAATAAGAAAAAAGCGGTATTTTTATGGAAATATTCAAAAAGGTTTCAGAAATTTTTGATTTGATCGTAAATTATCTGATTTTGTTCGTAGAACTTATCGGTATAATCATTTTAATCTATACCGTAGTTTTGGCGGTGATCGGTCTTATCAAGCGCCAGCCGCATACGAGGTTAAAGCTTGCCGAAGGGATAGCCTTGTCGCTGGAATTTAAGATGGGCGGCGAATTGCTGCGTACCGTTATCGTGCGCGAATGGAACGAACTTCTGATTCTCGGCGCCATCATTCTCTTGCGCGCCGCTTTGACGTTTCTGATTCAATGGGAAATTAAAATCGAACGGAAGAGCGGAAGTTTATCGGACGAACAGCTTCACGACATAAAGACCCCGCTTTCCCAGGACGTAAAAACCAAGAAGTCCGACGAGAAAACCGATCATGAAAAGTGAAGGCGGGAAGGAGCGGAGAGGCTAAGGATGCAAAATGCGTTTTGCGGGAAAGATTTTGATTATTTGTTATATCAACCGGAGAATTATTCTCCCGAAACAAAATATCCTCTGATTGTATTTCTACACGGTTCGGGGGAGCGGGGCGACGATATCGAAAAAGTCAGGCGTTACGGCATTCCCAAGTGTTGCGAAGAAAAATTGCTTTCCGCGTTTGTGCTTGCGCCGCAATGCAGAACGGGGCGGATATGGAATTCCCAAACGGAGAAGCTGTACGCGCTGATTTCCGAAATCATGGAAAAATATCCGATAGACGCCGATGCGGTTTCCGTTACGGGGCTCTCGATGGGCGGGTTCGGCGTATTTCAGATGATTACGGATTATCCGCATTTATTCAGCGCGGCTGCGCCCTTGTGCGGGGGAAGCGTTTCGTGGCGGCTGAACGTGGTTGCGCATTTGCCCATTCGCATTTATCATGGCGAACGGGATGAAAACGTCGATTGTTTCTATTCCCGCGACGCTTACAAGAAACTCAAACAATTCAATGCGGCGGATGCATCCTTGATTGTATATCCTGATCTCGGGCACAATATATGGGATTATACCTATCGTGAAACCGATCTTATCGATTGGCTGATTTCCCAAAGAAGAGTAGAATCTAAATAATATATCCCGCGCTTAATAAAGCGCGGGAATCTTTTTTAATCCGAAGATTCGATCAGTTCGCAGCCGACGAGGGTGGGATCGAAGGATTTTTCGCTGTGATAGTAGGAATATTCCTCCAATGAAAAATCGGGAGGGAGACGGGAAGGTGAAAATCCCGTCAGTTCTTTGAAGATGCGGTTAAAGCTCCGTATCGTGCCGAATCCGCATTGCTCGGCAACGTCCGTAAACGACAGGCTTGCATCGCTCCGCATAAGGCGGATGGCGTTATCCGTGCGGACGTAATTGAGGTGTTGGGAAAAGGTGATCCCCGTGATTCCGTGAAAGTATCTCGAAAAATAGGCGGGGCTCATGCCCATAAACGCCGCAGCGTCGTCGAAGGTGATATACTGATACTTTTCGTCGATCTCTTCGAGAAGTCGGATAAACGATTGCGCTGTTTTATCGTCTTGTTCCCGCGGAACGGCGCCTTCGCGGCGGTATATTTCCACCAGAAGACGCGCGACGATGCAGCCCGCTTCCGCGCCGTAAAAGCGCCGCTTTTCGGCAAGTACGCGCCGCAACTCGGCATAAACGGAGGGGATGGGGTACGAGCCGTTCAGCATCGGAGAGGGGAGTTTTAATCCGTTCGCAAAGTGCCGGATCACGCCCGCGTCGAATACGAATACAATAAGAACCGTTCCCGGCACGGACGCCTGCATGTGGTGGACCTGCCCGCTGTCGATGAACAGGGCCTGCCCGACGGAGAGAGCGTGCCGCCTTCGCTCGCAGAAAACGTCGATTCCGCCCTGCTCCACGTAGATAAGCTCGCAGTCGTAATGCCAGTGGAGCAGATTGTGCGAATTGCGGTATTTTCCCGCCCAAATGCGTACTTCATCCCGATATTGCCAAATTTCACGTTTTGCAAGCATAATCGTTTCCTTTATTTTATTATAAACTCAACTATTTCACTTGTCAAGATTTTTAGGACAATAAATGTCCATAACTGAGCAAGAAGTTGCTTGTAATTTTTCGTCGAATACTGTATACTTATATCATCAAACAGAAGCAGGACGGCTGAGTTTGAACAACCGCCACCGTCTGAAAATTGTTTGTAATTAACATTGCTCTTCCTCATCCCCCTAATAGTTTAAGACAAAGAGGCGGTATTCATATCGCCTCTTTGTCTTATCTTTTTTCGGAAATTGTAAATAATTGTCTTAATCGGAAAATATAATGATATATTTACCGGAAGGGATTTATGAAAGAAGTATTGAATTATGTCGGAAAGCTCGTCGGATACGCAAAACAAAGGCTGGAACTTGACGGGCGCAATGAGTTTTACGCGCGCAATACCGTACTCGGTATCATAGGCGCGGAAAGCTGGGACGACGGCGCGTCCGTCTCATATGCTGGCGAGAGCATAACGACGCTGTTGAGCGGGCTTATGCATGCTTGCGTGAGAGAAGGGCTTATTGCCGAAGAAGATTCGGAACGCATCGCCGATGCCGTAATGGGGGCGCTCATGCTTTCCCCCAAAGAGGTGAATGAGCGGTTCGGCGGGCTTGCGCCCTGCGCAAAGAAAGCGACCGATTGGCTTTACGATTACGCAGTTTGTTCCGATTACGTAAAAAAGGAAAAATTGGATGCCAATCCGCGCTTCACGGCGGAAAACGGATTGATCGTAACTATCAACCGCGCCAAACCCGAATTCAGGGATCCGAAAAAGGCGGCGAGCGGCAACAGCACGAAGGGGGGATACCCCAAGTGCACCATCTGCCGCGAAAACGAGGGCTTTTTCGGCAGGAGCAAACGCACGCTCCGTACGGTCTCCTTAAAGCTTGGCGGGGAGGACTGGTTCTGGCAGTTTTCGCCGTACGGATATTTTTATCAGCACGGGATTGCCGTCAATTCGCAGCATATTCCCATGCACGTGGATAAGGATACCTTTTATAATCTGATGGATTTTACCGACCTTTTCCCGCATTGGTTTATCGGCTGCAACGCGCCCCTGCCGCGCATCGGCGGAAGCGTGCTTGCGCACGATCATTATCAGGGTGGCGGCGAAAAGCTTCCGCTCATGGGAGCGCCCGTTGCGATTGCCCTGCGGCACAAGGATTATCCCGAAGCCGAAATCGGCGTCCTCGATTGGTTCGGTACTGCGGTGCGCGTCGTAAGCAAGGACAGGGATACCGTTGCGGCGCTTTCGGAAATCGTAAGAAAAGGATGGGTTTCGTACGAAGATAAGGATAAGTTTATCATTCCCGAGGATAAGGACGGCGTGCACAGCGCGATCAGTCCCACCGTTTTCAAGACGGAGCGCGGCTATGAAATGAACATTATCCTGCGCAACAATATCACGACGGAAGAATATCCCGACGGCGTATTCCACGCGCATCCCGAATTCCATATCATCAAAAAGGAATCGGTGGGGCTTATCGAAGCGCAGGGGTTGTTTATTCTTCCCGGGCGGCTCGTAGAACAGTTCAAAGAAATCAAAAAACTGCTCGTTTCGGGTGCGGATCTTCCCGAATCGTTGGAAGAGTTCCGTATGCTGTTCGACGAAATGAAAAAAATGCGGAAATCGTTCACGCCGGAACAGGCGGAAGAGGCGGTAAAGCGCGAGCTCGGCGACGTATGCGAGCGCATTCTCAAAAATACGGCGGTTTTCAAAACGCACGAAGAAACGGCGGAATTTATGCGGAGGTTAGGTTTTTATGCTTAACGAAAAGGATTACGATTACAAAGTCTCTGCGGCGGGCAGAGTCAACCTCATCGGTGAGCACGTCGACTATTGCGGAGGCAAAGTGCTCCCCGCGGCGCTTACGCTGAAAAATACGGTATACGTACGGGCGAACGGAACGGATAAAATTAATTTATCTTGGACGGATCTGCCCGATAAGGTAACGTTGGAAATCGGAAAACTGGATAGCTACCGCGATTTGAAATACGCCAAATACCAGGCGGGCAGCGCCTATTTTTGGCAGAAGGCGGGGCACGAGATAATCGGCTGCGATATGGTGCAGGACTGTACCGTTCCGTTCGGGAGCGGGCTTTCGTCGTCGGCAGCGATCGAGGTTTCCACGATAGCCGCGCTAGCCACCGTCGCGGGGGAAGAATTCGACCCCGTGGAGGTCGCTCTTCTCTCGCAAAAGGCGGAGCGGGAATATACGGGCGTAAACTGCGGCATCATGGACCAATACATATCCGCATGCGGGAAAGCAGGATGCGCCGTGCTTCTCGACTGTAAGACGCTCGCGCGCGAATACGTTCCCGTGGAACTTGGCGATTGCGTGCTCGTCATTACGGGCAGCAATAAACCGCACAACCTTGTGGAGAGCAAATACAACGAACGCCGCGAGGAAACGGAGCAAGCGCTCGCCGCATTGAAGACCAAGGCGGAAATTTCCTGCCTTGCCGATCTTTCTCCCGCGGGATTCGAAAAAATCTGCGGCGTACTGGGCGGAAAGGTGCTCGACAGAGCGCGCCACGTCGTGGAAGAATGCGAACGCGTTCGCCTTGCGACGGCGGCGATGCGGGCAGGCGATACGGTTTCGCTGGGCGCGCTTTTGAATGCTTCCCATGCATCCTTGCGCGATTTGTACGAGGTTACGGGCAAGGAGTTGGACGCGCTTGCCGCGGCTGCGCAGAGCCATCCCGCTTGCCTCGGTTCCCGCATGACGGGCGCGGGCTTCGGCGGCTGCACCGTATCGCTCGTCAAAAAGGACGGATTGAAGGACTTCGAGGCGCACGTCGCAAAGGAATACGAGAGGGCGACGGGCTATCCCGCTTCCTTCTACGACGCGACGCTCGGCGACGGAATAATCGCGGAAAAAATCAAAAAATAAATGCGAACGGCTTTGCTTCTGCAAAGCCGTTTTTTGTATAACGAAAACCACGCGATAGTCGCGTGGTTCAAAAGAGGTTAAC